>NZ_KB902770.1:0-237907 GCF_000379585.1 Bradyrhizobium sp. WSM2793
AACGTCACGCTCAACATGCTCGGTCGCGCCAAGAAGGTGATGATCGACAAGGAGAACACCACGATCGTCAACGGCGCCGGCAAGAAGGCCGACATCGAGGCGCGCGTGGCCCAGATCAAGGCGCAGATCGAGGAGACCACCTCGGACTACGACCGTGAGAAGCTCCAGGAGCGTCTCGCCAAGCTCGCGGGCGGCGTCGCGGTGATCCGCGTCGGCGGCGCGACCGAGGTCGAGGTGAAGGAGCGCAAGGATCGCGTTGATGACGCGATGCACGCGACCCGCGCGGCTGTGGAAGAAGGCATCGTTCCGGGCGGCGGCGTCGCTCTGCTCCGTGCCTCCGAGCAGCTCAAGGGCCTGCGCACCAAGAACGACGACCAGAAGACCGGCGTCGAGATCGTGCGCAAGGCGCTGTCGGCTCCCGCTCGCCAGATCGCGATCAACGCCGGTGAAGACGGCTCGGTGATCGTCGGCAAGATCCTGGAGAACAAGGCCTACAATTACGGCTTCGACTCCCAGACCGGCGAATATGCCGACCTCGTCAAGAAGGGCATCATCGACCCGACCAAGGTGGTCCGTACCGCGATCCAGAACGCTGCCTCGGTGGCCGCGCTCCTGATCACCACGGAAGCCATGGTCGCCGAGCTGCCCAAGAAGGGCGGCGCCGGCCCCGCGATGCCCCCGGGCGGCGGCATGGGCGGCATGGACTTCTAAGGTCCAACCACCTTTTAAGAACTACGAAACCCCGGCAGCGATGCCGGGGTTTTTGTTTGGGACGGACGTTCTCGCGGAACGGCGGCTCGTAGCCCGGATGGAGCGAAGCGCAATCCGGGACATCTCGTGCGACGCAGGCAGCCTTCCCGGATTACGCTTGCGCTCCATCCGGGCTACGAACCTCCGTCATTCCGAGCCTCACTCCACCTTCCCCAACCGCTCCATGCGCGGCTCGCCATCTTCGTCGAGCGACCAGAAGATGCGCGTCACCTTGCCGACGAGATTGTCCATCGGCACGAAACCGAACGCCGACATCATGCGGCTGTCGGTGGAGTTGTCGCGGTTGTCGCCGAGCACGAAGAAATGGCCCGGCGGCACCGTGAAGACGTTGGTGTTGTCGAGGAAAGCGTTGTCGAGGCAGTCGTTGGTGACATAGGACGCGCCGCTCGGCAGCGTCTCGTGCCAACGCTTGACCCTGACGCCGCCATCCCCACCGCAGGCGTTGTCGGCGAGCCCGTCCTCGAGCGCGACGCGCGTTACTGGCCGGTCGTTGAGGATGAGCTGGCCCTGCCGCATCTGGATGCGGTCGCCGGGCAGCCCGACCACGCGTTTGACGTAGTCGGCCGAGGTATCCTTCGGCGTACGAAACACGACGATGTCGCCGTATTCCGGGTCGGCGGCGAAGATGCGGCCCGAGATCCAGGATGGCGCGAAGGGAAAGGAGTAGCGGCCGTAGCCATAGGCATATTTCGCGGCGAAGACGTAGTCACCGACCATCAGCGTCGGCGCCATCGAATTGGAGGGGATGCTGAACGGCTGATAGAGGACGAAGCGAAACAGGATCAGCGGGGACCACAGCACCGGGACCAGCAGGATCAGGATGACGATCACCTTCCACTCCCGCGATCGCGCCGTCGGCGGCCGGATGGTGTCCTGAAGAATCGTCATGCGCCTGCCCTGATCAAACCCATAGTCATCGCGAGATTACGCAACCTTCGCGCGCGTGCAATCCCACTTCCGTGATTTTGGTCGCACAGGCGCGACTCCGCGTTCATTGCAAGCGACGACGACGGATATGTGAAGGGCCGCCCGTGGGCGGCCCTTCGGTTTTACGCACTCTCGGGCGCCTTGAGGCGCACGAGCCGGGTCAGGAGAGCATCGAGGCCCTCGCCGTTGCCGGCGTGGAGGTCGATGCGGCCGACCTTCTCGACCAGCCGCTCCAGCGACTCCAGCTCCTTGAGCCGCAGCAGCAGGGGGTTCTCCTCCATCAGGCGGGCGGTGTTCAGAAGCGAACGCGTCGCCGCGGTCTCTTCCTGCCGGCGGATCAGGTTCGCCTTGGCGACCCGCTCCGCCTCCACCACCTTGTTCACCAGCTCCCGGATCTCGCCGGGCAGGATCACGTCCTTGACGCCGAGCTCGGTCACCTCGACACCGGACTCCGCGACGCGTGCGCGCACATAGTCGCGCAGCTCCGCATCCAGCGCCGCCTTCGCAGACAGCACCTCGTCCAGCGTCCGGCCCGCAACCGCCTCCCGGATCGCGAACTGCACCAGGCGGTACAGCCACGCATCCACGTCGGGCACGGTCGCAACCGTCCGCTCGGGCTCGACCACCTTACGGAACGCCGTCAGCGTCACCCGCAGCGCGATGCGATCCTTGGTCAGCATCTCCTGCGCGGTGATCTCGACCGCCTGGGGCCGCAGGTCGAGGCGCTTCACCTCGATCTTGCGGCCGACGGTCCAGAAGGCGTGCCGGCCGGGCACGAGCCGCTCCACGAGCCGGCCCTCGACATAGAGCAGGCCCGCCTCGTGGTTCTCGACCACCGTCTCCGACGTCACGGCCGAGCGGTTACGCTCGATCATGGCCAGATGGCGCGCGCCAACCCTAACATCGCTGGACACGTCGATGCGCTCGACATCGACGCTCGTTGCGACCTTCCAGTAGACGCGCACCTGCCAGGGCGTCATCAGATGCACGGGCCGGCCGTCGAGGCTGACGATGGCGATCTCGTCCGCCCTGGTCTCGACCGCCTCGAACAGCTCGGCGGCCAGATCAGGCCGTGCGGCCTTCAGCACCGCGTAGCGATCCGCAGAGAATTCGCTGCGGACCACATCGAGCACCTCGGCCTTGAGCTCGTGCAGGGGATCGAACAGACGGTGCCTGCCGGGCGCGAGCACGCGCACGAGCTGCCCGTTGCGCGTCAGCAACGCCCGCTCGCCATCCTTGACCGTCACGTTCAGCATCAGCAAATGCCAGCCCTTGTTCGAAGTCATGGCACGCCTCCATCGTTTTGCGTCCGGCCGGATGCCGGACAACAGGTTTCGTTTGAAGGATTTGAGGACGCGGACGACGCTTCCTGAGAGATCGACGGGCCGAGGCTTGAGCTCGCATGACGACGGGCGCACCCGCGCGATCGCGCGACGGATGTCGCGCGGCCGAGCGGAGCCACCCGGCATCAACGCAAGCGGTATCTACCCGCGGCGCAAAGCCGGTCTCACAGTGTCTAGGTTCGGACGGAAAGCCTTGCGGCAAAACGGCCGGACTGCGACTGAAGCGCGCGTCCGGTCCTCGTCAGAGGTGTCAGTTTTTCAGGCTGACCCGTAGCGCTGGAGCGGGATTCGAACCCGCGTCACGATGATTAAACGTCATCTGCTCTACCACTGAGCTATCCTTTGGTTGGTACAAGAAATCGGAATCGAACCGATGCCTCCGGATTTTACTCCGGTGCTCTCCATGAGCTACATCCTGCGTCTTCATTCGGCGGAACACGAGACCGGAGACCGGATCGCGCCAGCCGGGATCTCAGAGAGCCCGGACACATGGCCTAGCGAAGGAGCGGGCTAATAGACGAGGCACGTTCGGGTTGCAAGGGGGCAGTTCAGGATTTTTCGTCGCACCATGCGCACTGCGACGCGATGATCACAGCGCGTCGTGACGTCAGGGGCGCGCGATGTCCTGGAAACACGCCCTCACCCAGTCGATCGTCACGCGTGTCGCCGGATCGCGCTTGAGGTGGTTCTGCACCAGCAGCCAGACGTCGCGCCGCCTCGGCAGCAGCGTCGCGCGCAGGCTGCGGTCGGCGAACAGGCCTTCGCAGCTGTGTTCGGGCAACACGCCGACGGCCTGATGCGACTGGATCATGGTCCTGATGATGCGGACGTTGTCGGTGATGCAGCGAACGTTCGTCAGCCGCTTCGCGCGCAAGAACTGCTGTTCGGGAATGGTGTCGAGCTCATCGGGATAGATGCAGGCGACCGGCTCGCCGCCGGCGCGGTCGGCGGGTTCGATGAAATACAGCCTGACATCGCCGAGCTTGGAGATGGTGAAGTCGCCCTTCTCCGGCTTGCGCAGGCGAATGGCGAGGTCGGCCTGCCAGCGCGAGAATTTGACGTTGCCGCTGGACGTCAGGAATTGCAGGGTCAGGCCGGGATGATCGCGCAGGAAGCCGCTCGCATGCGGCGCCAACAACTCTTCGGCGACCGCGTTGGTCGAGGCGATGCGCAGGCGGCCGACCGGGCCGGGCTGGCTCTCCTTGATGCGATCGATCGTCGCGACATGGGCGGCCATCGCGCCGACATGCTCGAGCACCGCCTCGCAATGGCGCGTCGGACGGCGCTGGCCGTCCACGGCATCGAACAGCAGCACCCCGAGATCGCGCTGAATGCGTGCGAGCCGGCGGCCGACGGTGGTCTCGTCGATGCGCAGCCGCGCGCTGGCGCCGGCATAGGTGCCCTCGTCCCTCACCGCGGCAATGATGCGCAGATCGTCCCAGTTCATCCGGGCAAGCCTAGCAGGCGATGCCGTGCCCTGCAAATCTGCAGCCGTAAGCTGCAATAGTCCTGCACAATGGCAGGCCCATGCTGCGCTAATGTGACGCCATCCGATCTCCCCAGAAGGCCTGACCAGCATGACCGCCCCCAAGACCCTGCTCGAACTCGCCGGCGCCGATCTCAATCCGCCGAAGCTCAACGAGGCCTGCCTCGTGCTGATCGACATCCAGAACGAATATTGCGCCGGCCCGTTGGCCCTTCCCGATGCACAGCCGGCGATCGCCGCGGCGGCGCGTCTGCTGGCGCGGGCACGGGAGAGCGGCGCTGCGATCATTCATGTCGCGCACAAGGGCCGCGCCGGCGGCCTGTTCGACCGCGAGGCGGCGCGCGGCGCGATCGTCGATCGCCTGACGCCGCAAGCAGGCGAGCCCGTGGTCGAGAAAGCGCTGCCGAACTCATTCGCCGGCACCGATCTGCAAGCCCGGCTTGCCGCGACCGGACGCAAGAACATCGTGCTGGCCGGCTTCATGACCCACATGTGCATCTCCTCGACCGCCCGCGCCGCGCTCGATCTCGGCCTGCGAACGACGATCGCGGCCGATGCCTGCGCCACTCGCGACCTGCCGGACGGCCGCGGCGGCACACTGGACGCCCGGACGATTCACGAGGTCGCGCTGGCCGAGCTCTCGGACCGCTTCGCGATCATCGCGCGCAGCGATGCGCTGATTTGACGGAGCATCCGATGCTGCAACTCTATTTCTTTCCGATGGCCTGCTCGCTCTCGAGTCGCATCGCGCTGATGGAGGCCGGTATCGAGGCGCAGTATCACCTTGCCCATATCTGGACCAAGCAGGTCGTGGACGACGGCAGCGATTTCCTCGGCGTGTCGCCGAAGGGCGCGGTGCCGGTCCTGATGCTGGAGAACGGTGAACGGCTGACCGAGAGCGCGGCGGTGCTGCAATACATCGCCGACGCGAAGCCCGAGCGCGGCCTTGCGCCGCGGCCTGGCGACGTTGATCGCTATCGCCTGCAGGAATGGCTGAGCTTCATCGGCGCCGAGATCCACAAGGGGTTCCTGTTTCCGACCTTCTGGTACAAGGACGACGGCTCGCTCGCCAAGCCGCGCGCCAGAATCGCGCAGACATTGTCGGTGCCGTCGGCGCATCTGGCGGAGCGCGAATTCCTCGTCGGTGACAGCTTCACCGTCGCGGATGCCCACCTCACCTGGGCCTTGCTGCTGCTCCGTCCCGCCGGCGTCGACATCGCGCAATGGCCGCCCTTGTCAGCCTATCTCGGGCGCATGCAGGCGCGGCCGGCCGTGCGTGAAGCGATTGCGACCGAGATGGCCCTGCGCAAGGCGATGGCAGCGTGACCGGACGTCACGGTCGCGAAATCTGAGCGTTTTCCCGGCGAGGGCATTGAAGTCGGCGCGGCATGCGCTAGTCTGGAGGGATATTTTTCGATATTTTCTTGGAAGGCATTTATGCGTGCTCTTTCCAGATTGTGCTCATCTTTATTTTGCCTGGGCCTCCTCGCCGGCTGGCTGTCTCCCGATACTGCCTCGGCGGACACGCGGGTGGCACTGGTGATCGGCAACGGCGCCTATACATCGACGGCGCAGCTGCCCAACCCGTCACACGATGCCGAGGACGTCGCAGCCTCGCTCAAGCGGAGCGGCTTCGAGGTGATCCAGGGCATCGACCTGCGCCAAGCCGACATGCAGGATCTGACCATCCGCTTCGCGCGCGCCGCGAGCAGAGCTGACGTCGCCATATTCTATTACAGCGGCCATGCGATGCAGTACAACGGCGTGAACTATCTGATGCCTGTCGACGCCACGCTGACCGATGAGGCCGACCTCAAGCGTTTCGTGCGGGTCGACGACATCGTGAACGACCTGCAGCAAGCCAAGAACCTGCGCATCCTGGTGCTCGATTCCTGCCGCGACAATCCGCTGGCGGAAACTCTCAAACGCTCAGCGACGCGGGCCGCCTCGATCGGGCGCGGCCTGTCGAAGGTCGAAGCGCCGCGCGGCACGATCGTGTCGTTCTCGACGCAATCGGGCCAGACCGCGGCGGACGGCGTCGGCCGCAACAGCCCCTACACGACCGCGTTCCTCAAGCACATCGAAGAGCCGCAGGAGATCGGCGATGTGTTTCGCGACATCAGCAGCGACGTCTATGATGCCAGCGGCAAGACGCAGCTTCCGGAGCTGTCGCTGTCGATCATCGGCAAGTTCTACCTGAACGGGCCGGTCTCGGTCACGATCGCACCAGGGGCTCCGCAAGTCGCGCCGCGGGCCGACCCTTGCGCATCCGCGGAGGCGCACTGGAAGGCTGCCGACACCATCGGCACCGCCAGCGCCTTCGAGGACCATCTGACGCGATTTTCCAGTTGCAGCTTCGCCAGTCTCGCCAAGGCGCGGATCGAGGGCCTGAAGCAAAAGGTGGCGCTGGCGCCTGCGACCAACACCCGCGCCGGCGGCAGCAAGGACTTCGACGGCAGCTGGGACGTGACGCTGAACTGCCCGGCTTCCGGCAAGGCGCAGGGCTTCACCAGGCCCCTCGCCGGCACCGTGACCAACGGTGTGTTTCACGCCGAGGCCCAGAGCAAGGACGGCGTCAACCGCCTGGAGATCGACGGCCAGATCCCGGCCGACGGCAAGACGACGTTGAGCGCGCGCGGCACAACAGGGGCAAGCGCGTACACCCTCAACAACCTTGCGCCCGGCTTGCCTTACGCCTTTACGGTCGACGCGCAGTTCGATGGCACCCGCGGCAGCGGCAAGCGCAACGAGGCGCGCGCCTGCAACCTGGTTTTCGTCAAACGCTGATCGTGCAGAAAGCGTGAGACGCGCTGCGCCTCACTCCACCCGCGCCAGCACCGCGAGCTTGCGGATGCCCTTGTTGCGGTAGGCGTCGAGGAACGCGTAATAGTCCTTGAACGACACGCAGCCGTTGGAATCGCCGTTCGGTCCGAGCATGTAAGTGTGCGCGAGCAAACCGTCGCGGCCGTAGATCGCGCTCTCGCCGCCGATCGGGGTCAGGCGCAGCGCGGGCACGCCGTGGAACAGCGCCTCGCGCGGTTTCAGCGTGTAGATGTGCGGCGGCGTCACGCCGCGCATGCGGGTGCGCTGCGAGCGCGGATCGTCGAGACTGGAGCCGAGGCCGGAATGCGCCTCGAGCTTGGTGCCGTCGGGCAGATACACCGTCTTGGCAGTGATGTCGTAGACCGCGGTGTCACGCTCATAGGGCGGCGCGCCGCCGAACATCGGGTTCTGCTCCTTCGGCGCGATGGAGGCGGTCACGCTGGCATCGGCCGAGGCGTAGGCCAGCAGCCCGCCGGACGGCTCGCGCTTGCCCCAGAGTTTTTCGACCATCGACTGCCGCGGACCGGTGATCGACATCACCGCGGCCTTGGCGCGATCGGCGAACGACTTCTTCGCTTCCGGTGCCGGCACGATCTGGGCCGGATCGGCCGAGGCGAGCTGCATCTGGGCATCCGGCGCGCGCTTGGCCTTGTCCCCGGTCTTGTCAGCGGTCTTCTCAGCAATTTTGGCCGGGGCCGACGGCTTCAGTGCTTCCGCGACCTTCGCGATCACGCTCTGCTTCGGCGCGTCCTTGGCCACCGCAACCTGGGTCGCCGGCGCCGCGCTGGCCGCGTTCGATGCCACGCCTTGGGTCGCAGCGGCAGCAAAGCGCTCGTTGAACATCTCGCGGGAGATCGGGGCGGCGACCTGCAACCGGTCGGGCAGGAGCGCAAAAGCTTCCTTGATGGCGTCGCCAGCCTCGCGCAGCGCTACCTTGGGCGCACGCTTGATCACCGGCTCGTCGTAGCCAATGCCGCCGACGGTCGGATAGACGCTCGCGCCGAAGACGTTGCTGTAGATGGTCCAGCCGGCGCCCATCACGACGCAGCCGATAGCCGCGGCGCCAAGCCAATTGGTCGTGGTCATTTTCCGGGAAGACTTCCGAAGAGAATTCTTGGACTTCCGTGCCGCGTTACTATGCGCAGCGATACTCGTACTCATTCGCCTTGCGTCCAGGACGGTGTCACTCAGTCCCCCTTCAAAGTGCCGCTGGTCACGATCCGGGACCAGCATCTCGCAGAGGGTCGGAGCGTCATTAAGGCGACTTTTAGTTAAATGCGGATTAAGTTCGGGCAGATGTGCGGCGACTCGTTAAAGCTGTCTCATTCTGAGAAAAAAGCCCGCAGAACTACGGACTTAGGCGCGTCTGTTAACCATAATTCTCGGCCGGTTCGGCGCATTCAGCGGACCTCTCCGGCCGCCTCTCTAGGGCCACCCAACCAAGTCGTTTTCGTGGCTTTCGATACCCGGAAGATAGCGGGGAAACGTTGCGCGGGGCTGGTCCCACTGGCCTTCCCGCCGGCACGTGGGTGACACAATAACGGCGGGCAAAATCACGCACCTCACACAGCGAGTTCGGACCGCTCACACGGCGACCACGCCCTGACCGAAAGTTGATCGCACCGCTCTGGAAAAGGCCGAGCCAAGAAAATAGCTGGTAGAGCGGCACTTTTCAGCAGCCTCTGCGTGTGATACGGTACCGTATCAACATCGCCTTGAATTGTGCCGGGCATGCAAACGGAGGCTGGCATGAGAGGGTTCGCGCGCGCCGGGTATCTTGCTCTGGCGTCGTCGTTGTTGATGGGATGCGCAGCCGCGCAGCCTGCCAACATAGCTTGCACATCGTCGGCCTCGGCCGCGGGCACGCAGACCTGGCGCTGCGACAACGGCATCACCATCGTTGCGGAAAGTGGCGCCAGATTTGAACTAAAGGACGCCAACCGCGACGGACATATTGACTCCGTTGAGTTGAGCAGCAAAGCCCTGCTGGTCGAAGTGCCCAGGAAGCCGGGCGGCAATCCCTTCAAGGTGCTGACGCCGCAGGCGATTGCCGCGGTGCGCGGCACCAGATGGGCCGTCGATGTCGCTGAGGCCAAGACCTCCGTCTTCGTCGCCGACGGCCGTGTCGGCGTCAGCCGCAGGGCTCGTGGGCGCGGCGTCGTGCTTGGCCCCGGCCAAGGCGTCGACGTGGAAGCGACCGGACCTTTGACGGTGAAGCAGTGGGGCCAGCCGCGCATCGACGCTCTCATGGCAAGGCTTGGTCAATGAGACTTGGTCAATAAGACTTGGTCAATAGACCTCGGCCCACAGGCCCCGAAGAAAAAGAAGATTGCAGTACGACGCAATGACGAGACGCGTTCAAATCCTGGTGGCACTCGCCCTCACCGCGCTGTGGGGCGCGGGCATCTTTGCCGCGCACGCCGGCGGCCATCTGCGCTTTCTCGACCGCCTCGAAGCAACGCTGACCGATTGGCGAACCCAGGTCCGCGGGGTGCAGCGTCCGCCCGATCTCGTCACCATCGTCGCGATCGACGACACCGTGGTGAAGCGCGGCGGCAGCTATCCGCTGCCGCGCGCCGATCTCGCCCGCGTTGTCGACACCATCGTGCAGTTCAAGCCGAAGGTCGTCGCGATCGATCTCCTGCTGGTCGACCGCAGCGCTGCGATCGGCGACGCCACGCTGGCAAACACGCTCGCCACCGGGCCCATGGTGCTCGCCGCCGCTGCGATCTTCCCTTCCGCCAGCGAAAACGTGGCGCCCGGCAGCGCAGGTCCCCTCGCCGTGCTGCCGCAAGCCGAACGTTTCCTGCTGCCGCTGCCTGCGTTCGCCGACCACGCCGAGGTCGGCATCGTCAATGTCGCGACGGGCCAATCGGGCTCGCCGCTCTCGGTGCCGATGCTGTTTCGGACCCGCGACAAGGTCGAGCTGTCGTTCCCGTTGCGCGTCGCGACGCGCGCGCTCGACAAGCCGCTGACGGTCGCACCGGATCAACTCATGCTCGGCGACCGCGCCGTGCCGACCGATTCCGACTTCGCGCTGCCGATCACCTATTACGGTCCGCGCCGCACCATCCGCACCGTGAGCGCGCAGAGCATTTTCGACGGCACGCTCAATCGCGCCGCGATCGAGAACCGGATCGTCGTGATCGGCGCCTCGGTCGCCGGCGGCGGCGACTTCTACCCGACACCGTTCGATTCCCTGATGCCCGGCGTCGAGGTGGTCTCGACAGCGATTACCCATCTCGTTGCCGGCGACGGCATCGTGCGCGACCACAGGGTCCATATCGCCGACGCGCTCGCTGCGATCCTGCTGCCGATGCTGCTGGTCGGCCTGCTGGCCTGGCGGCGCAGCGCGCTCGGCATCATGGCGGCGGCCGCGGTGATGATCGCCTGGGCCGGCCTCAACACGTACGCGTTCACGCATGGCGTCTGGCTGAACGCGGCAACCACGCTCGCCGCCGCGGTGCCGCCGGTTGCGATCTTTGCCGGTGTGCAGCTGTGGGCCGGGGGCCGCCGCACGCAATATCTCGCCGCCAAGAGCAGGTCTCTCGCACAATTCCAGGCACCGGCCGTGCAGGAATGGCTGGCGCGCGATCCGAATTTCCTGTCCAAGCCGGTCCGGCAAGACGCCGCAATCGTCTTCATCGATCTCTCCGGTTTCACGTCCTTGAGCGAACGGATCGATCCGGACGCGCTTCAGGAGATCCTGCAGGCGTTTCACGCGCGGATCGACAAGGCCGCGGTCGATTGCGGCGGCATGATCACCGGCTTTCTCGGCGACGGCGCCATGATCCTGTTCGGTCTGCCGGCCGCGATGCCCGATGACGCCGCGCGCGCGCTCAAATGCGCGATCGACCTGCATCGCGGTGTCGAACACTGGATCGCCTCGCTGCCGTCAGCGATCGGCGGTCAGCTCGGCTTCAAGATCGGCGCGCATTTCGGCGAGATCGTCGCCTCCCGCCTCGGCGAAACCCACCAGCACATCACGGCGACAGGCGACACAGTCAACGTCGCGAGCCGGCTGATGGAAGTCGCCGTCCGGAACGATGCACGACTCGCCCTCAGCAATACGCTGCTGGATACGGCCGACTTCCAAGGCGCTCCCGACGGCGTCCTGTCGGGCCCCCTGCTCGCCCAGGTCCGTGGCCGCTCCGGGGTCGTGACCGTGTGGTTCTGGCGCGACCGGGACGGGCCCAAGCAGGCCGCGGCCAAGGCCGAGGCGATCGACTGAGGCGTCGGCCCCGCCGAACACTCTGCTGTCGTCCCGGCGAACGCCGGGACACATAACCCCAGGGAGAAGTTTGGCGAAGACTAGTAGTGAGCAGGCCTTCGCGCGGTACAAGCACCTGCGCTCATCGATAGATCACGCGGTATGGATCCCCGCGTTCGCGGGGATGACAGACAGCTACCTTGCTTCCGGCGGCGGCGAGCGGTCCAGCACGTCGCCCTTGGCGCCCTCCAGCAGATCGAGGCTGTAGGTCTCGACCACGAGCGGGCCGCGCTTGCGCTGCAATTGAGCAACCTGCGTCACCTTCGCAAAGAGGTCGTTGAGGACGGGATGACCGTCCGGGCGCAGCTCGTCGACATAGAGCAGCTTGCCCGCCAGCAACTTCGGATCTGGCTCGCCCATGTTGACCCAGCGGATGCGCTGGTTCTGCTGCACCACGCAGGTGCCGCGGGGCAAGTAAAAGGCCAGCCAGCCCGTGGTGCCGTAGTCCTGCGCGAGCACGCAGGTCGCGCCATGGCGCGCGCGCACGGCTTCGATTTCGGCAGCGAGCTCGCGCCAGCCGACGCCGACGCTGCGCACGGTGGCATCGCGGCGATAACCCGAGAGCCAGCCGGTGTTGGCTTGCACGATGAGCGCTGCAAACATCACGATGCCGACAGGCGCGGCCCAGCGCAGGCAAAAATCCACCAGGCGGCGCTGTCGCGGCTTCCATTGCACGAGGTTGGCGGCAGCGGCCGCGGCGACGACGAAGGGCGGATAGACCGGCGCGAACCAGTTGGCCTCGACGCGGGCGTGCAGCGAATGCCAGACGAAATAGGCGACGATGGTCCAGAACATCGCCTCGATCAGCACGCGCGAGGCCAGCGCACCGGCCCGGCGCCAGGTCAGCGCATGCAGACCCATCGCGCCGAGGATGAAGACCAGCGGGGTTGCGAACGCGATCTGGGTCGGGATCAGCTCGGCGATGAAGACGGGTCGGAAGTCCTCGATCTTCGCGCGCCCGAGCTGCTTTGCGAACGAGACCCATTGATGGTCCGCATTCCAGAGGATCACCGGCGAGAACAGCGCCAGCGCGACGAGACCGCCGAGATAGGGCCAGGGCGAGAGAAACCAGCGCCTGAGCTTCGGCACGCAAGCGAGCCAGATCAGGATCCCGGCGCCAAAGAACATCGCCGTGTATTTCGACAGCAGCGCCGCACCGACAGCGGCGCCGACCGCGAGCCACCAGACGCCACGGCCGGTCTCCAGCACTTTTGCGAGGAAGAACAGCACGAAGCTGGATGCGACCAGAAGCGGCGCATCCGGCGTCACGATCAGCGTGCCGACGGAGGCCATCATGGTTACGTTGAGCAGGACCGCGCTGGTCGCCGCCACGCGCGCGCCGCCGAACAGGATCGCAGCGGAGCGGTAGACCGCATAGCTCATCGGCAGTGCGAGCAGGATCGAGACGAGGCGGACGCCGAGCTCGGTATCGCCGGCGATCATGGTGCCGGCGCGGATGACATAGGCGACCATCGGCGGATGGTCGTAATAGCCCCCGGCGAGGTTGATCGACCACATCCAGTAGTAGGCTTCGTCGAAGGTGATCGGCGTGAATGCTGCCGCGACGAGCCGCAGGGCCACCAGCGCGAGAATCAGCAGCACGGTATTGCGGACGATCCGCGCGTCAGCCCCGTCCATCGTGGGTTATTTCTTGCGCCAGACGAACAGGCCTGACATCGCGTAGTTCCACACCACGCCCATCAGCGCGCCGGCCATGCCGGCCAGCCACCAGATCGGCTCCTGGTCGTAGACCGAGAAGGCGACGCCGACATTGGCGAGCAGGCCGACGCTGCACACGATGTAGAAGGCGATCAGACCGCGCAGCAGCGCAAAGCCCCTCAGCCGCTGGTCGCGATAAGTGAGGAAGTTGTTGAGGATGAAATTGCTGGTCATGGCGACGATGGCGCCGGCGGCCTGCGCCTCCGCGAACGGCGCCTTGAACAGCTGAAGCCCGATGAACAGTGTGGTGAGATGCACCACGAGGCCGATGCCGCCGACCATCGCGAACAGGATGAAGCGCAGCGAGACGATGTCGTTGCTCAGCTTGGCCAGCACGAGGCCGAGGAAATCGAGCGCGACCATGGAATCGAGCTTGCTCTCGCCGTGCTGACGGGCGCCGAAAGTGTAGGGAATCTCGACCGCCCGCAAGCCGCCATGCGCGGTCGCGACGACGTCGAGCAGGATCTTGAAGCCGTGCACGGAGAGCTTCGGCGCGAGCTGCTCGAAACGATCGCGGCGGATCATGAAGAAGCCGCTCATGGGATCGGCAATCTCGACCCGCAGCATCTTCCTGGCGAACTCGGTCGCCAGCGCGCTGGCGCCGGCGCGCTGCTTGTTGAAGCCCTCGCTCTTGTAGCCCTCGATGTAGCGGCTGCCGACCACGAGGTCGGCCTCGTCGCTTGCGAGCAGCAAAAGCATCTTCGGCAGTTGCGTCTCGTCGTGCTGGAGATCGGCGTCGATCACGGCCACATAGGGGGCGCTGGACGCCAGGATGCCCTCGATGCAGGCGCCCGAAAGGCCGCGGCGGCCGATGCGGCGGATACAGCGCACGCGGCTGTCCTGCTGCGCCAGCGCGCGCACGACGTCCCAGGTGCCATCAGGCGAATTGTCGTCGACGAACACGACTTCCCAGGCGACGTTGGCGAGCACCGCCTCCAGCCGCCGGTACAACACCGTGACATTGTCGCGCTCGTTGAAGGTCGGGACGATGACCGACAGTTCCGGCCCTTCTAGGGCCTGCAGCGGATTGTCGGAGCCCGGTCTGATCGCTTCATTCATGACGGCAGCGTATATCCGCCGCGTCCTGCGCTGCCAAGTTCTGCGCTGCCAGGTTTTATGCTGCGAAGCCGGGGGTGTCCGGGGAAGGCCCAAAAGGGCCCCAAAATGCCAACGACCCCGGAACGGCGGGCCGCGCGTACATCCGGCGCGAGCCCAAGCTATTCCAAGGTCGTTCCAACGCCGGAGTTTTTCGCTCAACGGCGCCGTTAACGGCTAGATAGGAATGACAAGACGGCTTCGCAAGGGCCGAAAACCACGATTTTCGTGCCTTATTGGTTGGGCACTTCCCGGATGATCGGCCCGCGCGGCGCCGGCGCGGCCGGGGCTGCGGGTGCCGCAGCCGGGGCCGGCTCGACTTTCGCCGGTTTGGGCGGCTTGCCGTACTGGCCAATCGGCCCGAACACGACGGCGACTGCAAGCACGATCGCGGCGACGATCACGGCCAAAATGCCCCCTACCGACTCAGACGCCATGGAAACCCACCCCTGTTCCAGATACGCCCCGTGATATCACGGATGCGCGCGGAGCCGGAAGGGCCCGGGGGCGAATGGCGAGTAGCGAATGGAGAAGGCCGCCTCTTCCCCTATTCGCTATTGGCCATTCGCCACTCCCTCATTTCACCGGCGGCCTCTGCTTGACGAAGGCCGTCACGATGTCCTTCTGCGCGGCCTCCACTGCCCTGTTCGCGGTCGCGAGATGGGCACCGGCATCGATGTTCGGATATTGCGTCGTGAGATAGTCGAGCAGCGCCACCCGGTAGTATTGCCGCTCCGACGGGCAGGCACCCGCGACCGAGCGGCCAAAATCCTGTTCCGTCATTCCCCGATTGCTATCGCGCGAATATTCCCGCGCCAGACAATGCCAGTAATCGTCGCGGCCCTGCATGGCGAGCTTCTGCGCGCCCTTCGCATCGTCGTCATCCGCCATGACCGGAGATATCATGGCAGCAGATGTCATCATGACGAGCGCCGCTCCCACCATCAGCATCCGCATCTTTTTCTCCTTTTTCGCAGATCCTGCCGCGACCTTAGACGGGACGCAGCAACTGGCCAATCACAACTGGTTTGACTAGGATGACGGCATCCCCTCACGTCGATGCGAGATCCTTCCGTGGCCAAAGCAAAAACTGCGTCCAAAAAGTCAGGCAACATCTTCATCGGCATCGGCGGCTGGACCTTCGAGCCGTGGCGCGGCGTGTTCTATCCGGAGAAGCTGACGCAGGCGAAGGAGCTGTCCTACGCCGCCTCGAAGCTGACCTCGATCGAGATCAACGGCACCTATTACGGCTCGCAGAAGCCGGAGAGCTTTCGCAAATGGGCGAGCGAGGTGCCCGACGGTTTCGTGTTCTCAGTAAAGGGACCGCGATTCGCCACCAACCGCCGGGTGCTGGCGGAAGCCGGCGATTCCATCAAGCGGTTCTATGATTCCGGCGTGCTGGAACTCGGTGACCGTCTCGGGCCGGTGTTGTGGCAGTTCGCGCCGACGAAGAAATTCGACGGCGCCGATTTCGGCAAGTTCCTCGAACTGTTGCCGCGCAAGCTCGAGGGACGCGCGCTGCGCCACGTCGTCGAGGTCCGACACGACAGTTTCTGCGCGCCGGACTTCGTGGCGCTGATCCGCGAGTTCGAGACGCCCGTCGTGTTCGCCGAGCACGGCAAATATCCAGCCATCGCCGACGTCGCCGGTGATTTCGTTTATGCCCGGCTGCAGAAGGGCAATGACGAGATCAAGACCTGCTACCCGCCCAAGCAGCTCGATGCCTGGGCCGAGCGCCTTCAGGCCTGGGCTTTGGGCGGTGAACCGGACGACCTGCCGAAGGTCGACAAGGCCAAGCCGAAGAAGGAGCCGCGCGACGTGTTCGCCTACGTCATCCACGAGGGCAAGGTACGCGCACCCGCCGGCGCCATGGAACTGATCGCAAGGGTGAGTTGAGGTGAGCCATGGCAAAGGCCAGGAAGCTGTTCACCATCGGCTATGAGCAGACGCAGCCCAAGGCGGTGCTGGATGAGCTGGTAGAGGCCGGCGTCAAGCTCGTGGTCGACGTGCGCGCGGTGACATCCTCGCGCCGGCCTGGCTTTTCCAAGAAGCAGCTTGCCGCGGGTCTCGACGAGCGCGGCATCGCCTATGTCCACCTCGCCGCGCTCGGCACGCCGAAGGAGGGCCGCCTCGCCGCACGCAGCGGTCAGTACGATGTGCTCGAGAAGATCTTCTCAAAGCACCTGAAGGCGCCCGAGGCCAGGGAGGCGATGGACGAGCTCTCGGCGCTGGTGAAGAAGGCCGGCCCGGTGTGCCTGCTCTGCTACGAGCGCGACCACACCCATTGCCACCGCCAGATGATCGCGGAGATCATCGAGGAACGCGATGGGGTTGCGGTGACGAATCTGGCGGGGCGGCTGGTCTGATCGTCGTGGGCGCTGGTGTTAGCCGTAGCTCATCCTGAGGTGGCCGCTTCTCCAGCGGCCCTCCGAGGACGACGGCATGCCCCGAGGCTGCACCTCGGCCGTGCATCCTTCGAGGCTCGCAAAAGCTCGCACCTCAGAGCCTGACTCAAAACTTTTCGGTCAGGCTCTCGGGACGACGGTGGGACCCAGCACGAGCTTGGAATGACGCCTAGCCCTCCCCCGCCAGCTTGAACGTCCCCTCCATCATCTGCACACAGCTGCCGCCGACATGGGCGGAGACGATCTTGCCGTCCTGCTTGCGCACGCGAGTCGAGAGGATGCTCGGCCGGCCCATGTCAAAACCCTGGCCGACCGTGAGCTTGAGCTCGCCATCGCGCATCGGATCGAGATCAGCGAACAGTGCGGCCGCGGCAACCGTGGCGCTGCCGGTGGCGGGGTCCTCGACGAGACCGCTGGCGCCGCGCATGAACATTCGCGCCTGGCGCTCGCAAGGCGCCTCCGCCGCGGGTACGTCGCGCGTATAGAACCACACCGAGCGGGCGCCATCGCGTGGCAATACCTTGCCGTAGGCTGCCGCATCCGGCCGGGCGCGCTTCAGCGCCTCGCGCGAATGCAGCTCCATCACCAGAAACGCGTTTCCGACGGTGACGATCTCAGGCTCGTGATTGTCGGACTTGATGTCGTCTGCAACGAGCGAGATGCAGCTCGCGGCTTCGGCGGCTGGCAGCCGCGAGAGCCGCTCCAGCGGCTGCGGCGCGGTGAGCTCGGTTCGGATCACCCGGCCCTGCTCTGTCACGATGTCGACCGGCACGAGCCCGGCCTTCTCCTCGAACAGCAGACGTGGCTTCGGCTCCTTCGCCATCGAGGCGAGCACGAAGGCGGTGCCGACATTGGGATGGCCCGCGAAGGCAATCTCCTGCACCGGCGTGAAGATGCGCACCTCCGCGTCGTTGGCCTTGTCGCGCGGCGGCAGCACGAAGGTGGTCTCGGAATAGTTGAACTCGGTCGCGATCGTCTGCATCTGAGCGGTCGTGAGCCCGCCGGCATCGAGCACCACGGCGAGCTGGTTGCCGCCGAAGGCGCGGTCGGTGAACACGTCGACGGTGACGTAGCGGCGCTGCATCTTCGATCCCTCATGCAAGTCGCGACCGCAACGGGCCGCATCGCGGAAGTCTATAGCCCGGCGACATCGCTCGTCATGCCCCAAAATTCGGAGCAATCGGAGCAATCGCGATGACGCGTTGGAAGAAGAAGCCGCAGGCATTTGCGACGCCGGGCCGGCAAACTTTCACCAACCCGGCGTTGTCTGCGCGATTGTCAGTAAGCGTATGAGGTGCCCGTGTTCGGCAGGCAGGGCGGCTGCGTGTAGGGCGCAGAGGCATACGCGCCCTCTGCCGGCGCCCTGACGCAGGAGTCGGACACAGCCTGAGTCACAGCAGCGCGCGGCGGGGCAGCGTGGCGCATCGTTGCGGCCTGAGCCTGGGTGGCGGCTGCAGCGATCAGGACGGCGGCAACAAGGGTCAATCGGGTCATTGGCTTTCTCCGGGTGAGAAGTGAAAGCCGAGGCGTTTCGGCTTCCACAATGCAAGACCCGAAAACTAGCAGGGATATTTCATCACGCGCGTTCAAGGCAGCGCGACTCCGCTTCAACCAAACGCGACTCGCGCTTGAAGAGCCGTTACCCCAATTGAAACACCGCGACCTTCCGCTCATAGCCGCGCACTTCGACCTCGCCGAGCGCAACAGCATCGTCACCATCGTTGCCGAGCGCCTCGCGCACGGTCTCCGAAATCAGGAGCTGCGAGCCGAACTCCTTGTTCAAAGCCTCCAGCCGCGAGGCGAAGTTCACGGTGTCGCCGATGACGGTGTATTCCTTGCGCCGGGGCGAGCCGATATTGCCGGCGACGACCTCGCCGAAATGGATGCCGATGCCGATGCGCAGCGGCCAGCTCGTCTGTGCGTTGATGTGGTCCATCGCACTCAGCATCTCGCGGCCCGCGGCAACCGCGCGATGCGCGGCGTCGGAGGCTTCCAGCGGCGCGCCGAACAGCGCGAGAAAGCCATCGCCGAGAAACTTGTTCACGATGCCGCCGTGGCGATCGAGGATGTCGACCAGCACCGCAAAGGCGCCGTCGAGCCGGTCGACCACCTCCTGTGGCGTGCGCGACTGCGCGCCCGCCGTGAAGCCGCGGAAATCGACGAACATCACCGCGACGCGGCGGAGATCCCCGCCACCGCTGGTTCCCGCCGCCATCAGCCGCTCCACCACCTGTGGAGAGACGTGCTGGCCGAACAGGTTCGTCACCCGGTCACGCGCGGTCGCAGCCGCGATGCTCGCGGCGAACTGGCGGCGCAGCTGAGCGCCGACCGCGCCCGCCAGCGCGCCACAGATCAGGATGACGATGCTGCGCACAGCGTGGAAATAGATCAGGGGTTCGCCGGCCTCGTCGGCCGCGTTGTAGAGCAGCGCGACGGACAGAAGCCCGGCTGCGGCGACGAAGCCTGTAAACGCAGAGAGCCAGAAGTCGAGCCGCAAGGTCGAGAGGATGACGAAAATGAAGTACATCAGCGGCACGGCGAAACCGAGAGCCTGGCTCGCGCCCATGGTCCGGGTTTGCAGGATCAGGATCACCGTGGGCAGCGACGTCTCGATCAGCGTGCCGATATAGCGTCGGATCACCGGCAGGTCGCGATCGAGGCGGAGATTCTTCCTGATCTGGGTGTGGACCCAAACCTCGAACAGGATGAAGCCGCCGAGCAGGCCGTAGACCTCTACAAGCCCTTCCGTTCCGCGCCACACCCGGTTCACCACACTGGGGTCGATCAAATAGATCGCGGTGAGCAGCACCATCATGACGCAGCCCGTCATGATCAGCGCCCGCACCCGGAGCAGCTCGGTGCGCAGCACTTCGCGTGTCAGCTCGCGCTCGAAATCCTCTGATAGCACGGCGTGCTGCCGTGTCCTCCTGCTCGCAAATCTGACCATTCCCGCCCCTCGATTCCGGGGCATTGTGCCTTAATCCAGCGTGCGGCGGAAGCGCGTCACGGCGATGGTCATGGCAAGCGCCATCAGGATCGCCAGCGCCAGGGCGTCGAAATGCAGATTCTGCATGGTCGCGCCCTTCAGCATGATGGCGCGGACGATGCGAAGGTAATGCGTCAGGGGCAGGCATTCGCCGAGATATTGGGCCCAGGTCGGCATCCCCGCGAAGGGAAACATGAATCCGGACAGCAGAATGCTTGGCAGGAAGAACATCATCGACATCTGCATGGCCTGGAGCTGGTTCTGCACCACCGTCGAGATGGTGTAGCCGATCGACAGGTTGGTGGTGATGAACAGCGTCGAGAGCAGCGCCAGCAGAAACAGATTGCCGAGCACGGGGACGCCGAACAGACCGACGCCGATCCCGATGATGAGGAACGCCTGCACGAAGCCGACCAGCACGTAAGGCACGATCTTGCCGAACATCACCTCGACCGGCTTGATCGGCATCGACAGCAGGCTCTCCATGGTGCCGCGCTCGACCTCGCGCGTGACCGACAGCGCGGTGAAGATCAGCATGGTCATGGTGAGGATGGTGCCGACCAGGCCCGGCACGATGTTGAGGCTGGAGGCCGCGGCCGGATTATAGCGGGCATGCGCACGGATCTCGAACGGCATCTCCGGGGGATCGCCGATATAGAGATCGTGCTTGAGCGCGGTCTGCACGATCATGCCGAGCGAGCCGATCGCCGAGCTCGCCGCCACCGGATCGGTCGCATCGGCCGCGACCAGCAGCGCCGGCCTGTCGCCACGCCGTACCGCCCGCTCGAAGCCGCGCGGGATCTCGACACCGAACAGCACCTTGCCGGATTTCAGGAGGTTGTCGAAATCGTCGACGTCGTGCACCTCATAGAGGAAGCGGAAATAGGCGGTGTTCTCCAGCGCCTTCAGGATCGAGCGGGCGAGATCGGAATCCTCCTGGAGCAGCACCGCGCTCGGCAGATGGCGCGGCGTGGTGTTGATGGCATAGCCGAACAGCATCAGCTGCATCACCGGCAGCATCACGATCATCGCGAACGAGACGCGGTCGCGCCTCAGCTGGATGAACTCCTTGATCAGCATCGCATAGGAGCGCCGCAGGAAGCCGAAGCGCTCGCGGATCTCGTGCCGTGGTGCGGGATGTTCGACGGCGCTCATTGGAAATTGTCCTTGGAGCGCCCCATCAGCTCGATGAACACGTCTTCCAGCGACGGCGACGATTTGTGCCAGTGCAAGCCGTCTCTTTCGCGCCATGGCGCGACGCTGGCTTCGAGCGCGGCGACGTCACGCCCCGACACGTGCAGCGAGGTGCCGAACGGCGCCACCATGTCGATCCCGGCCTTGCCGGTGAGCTCGGCCGCGAGCCCGTTGAGGTCCTCGCCCGTTACGGTGTAAGTCGTCAGCGCGGATTTCGCGATCACCTCCTCCACCGTGCCGTGGGTCAGCAGATGGCCGTATGCGATGTAGGCGATCTCGTGACAGCGCTCGGCCTCGTCCATGTAGTGGGTCGAGACCAGGACGGTGAGGCCCTCGGCGGCCAGCGCGTGGATCTCGTTCCAGAAGTCGCGCCGCGCCTTGGGATCGACGCCGGCGGTGGGCTCGTCCAGCAGCAGCAATTGCGGATTGGGCAGCGTGCAGGCCCCCAGCGCCAAGCGCTGCTTCCAGCCGCCCGAGAGTTCGCCCGCAAGTTGCTCCTCGCGCCCGGAGAGCCCGAGCCGCTTGATCATGTCGCGCGCGGCGCCGCGCGCATCGGCCAGACCATAGAGCCGCGCCACGAATTCGAGGTTCTCGCGCACCGAGAGATCCTGATAAAGGCTGAAGCGCTGGGTCATGTAGCCGACCTGGCGCTTGATCTTTTCGGCATCGCGGCGGATGTCGTAGCCGAGACAGGTGCCCTCGCCGCTATCGGGGGTAAGGAGGCCGCAGAGGATACGGATGGTCGTGGTCTTGCCCGAGCCGTTGGGCCCGAGGAAGCCGTAGATCGAGCCGCGCTTCACCTGCATCGACAGATCATGCACGACCTCGCGGCCGCCAAACGATTTGGTCAGGCCCTTGACGTCGATCGCGATGCCGTTGCCACCGTTCATCGCTTGTCCGCCACCGGGGTCTTGGGATTGAGATAGACGTCGATCGGCTGTCCGACCCGCAGCGCGTCGGGGCGCGACGGCCGCGCCTGGATCAGATAGACCAGCTTGTTGCGCTCATCGAGGCTGTAGATGACAGGCGGGGTGTATTCGGCCGAGGTCGCAATAAAGTAGATCTTTGCGGTGAGGTCGGCCGCGCAATTATCGCACGAGATGCGCACCGTGTCGCCGATCGCGAGCTTCGGCAACTCGGTCTCCGGCACGAAGAAGCGCAGCTTCATGTTACCGGGCGGCATGATCGATAGCACCGGCCGCTGCGCCGCCACCATCTCCCCCTCGCGGAAATAGATCTGCTGGATGGTGCCGGCAACCGGCGCAAAGCCCTTGCGACGCGCCATCCGTGTCTCCGAGGTCGCCACCCGCGCCTCCGCGACGCGCAAGGCGGACACGGCGGAATCGAGATTGGCCTGCGTGCCCGAACCGGTCTTGTTCAACGAGGCCGCACGATCATAGGTCTGCTGCGCGTTCGCGAGCGTCGCCTTCTGCTGGTTGAGGTCGGCAAGCTGGAGATCGTCATCGACGGAATAGAGGTGATCGCCGACCTTGACCTCGTCGCCTTCGCGGACGTTCAGCTTGGTGACCCGCCCGGCTTCGTCGGGGCTGACGAAGATCATGTCGGCCTCGACCCAGCCCTGGAAACCGGGATCGCGCTTTTCCTGGCAGCCGGCGAGCGAGGCTGCGAGCGCCATCACCAATGCAATGCTGAAAATTGTTTGCGACGACCTCATGTCGTCCTCCGTTCGCCAAAAATCAAATCGAGATGAACGCGCAGCATGTCCTGCGCATCGAGCGGCGCGTGCCGCGCAAACAGGCTCTGCCAGATCACCGCGATCATTGCGGGCGCGACCAGGATCTGCGGATAGCGCGCGAGGTCCTTCTCGCGGATCTCGCCCCGGGCGATGCCGAGCTCGATCAGCGCGCGCATGGCGGCGATCCCGCGTGAGACGACCTCGCGGTAGTAGAAGTCGGCGACGGCCGGAAAGCGCGGCCCCTCCGCCACGATCAGCCGCACCAGATCGCCACGCCTGGTGCCGATGACCTCTTTCAGGAAATTGCTGGCAAACGCCTCGATGAGGTCGCGCACCGAGCCAGTCGGCGGCGGCAGCGCGGTCAGCCGAGCCACGACAGGAACGATCACGATGCGCACCAGCTCCTCGAACATTGATTCCTTGTCCTTGAAGTGCAGGTAGATCGTGCCCTTGGCGACGCCGGCGCGTTTGGCAATGTCGTCGAGTCGCGTTGCGGCGAAACCGCGGGCGATGAACTCCTCCATCGCGGCCTCCACGATCGCTGCGCGCCGCTCCTGCGCGCGCGCAGCGCGATTCGATGCAGGCACCTCTCCGCGGGCTGACGCAGGCTCTGCGCTCAAGGCCGACTTGTTGGCGAGCTTGGTCGACTTCTTCATCATCAGATATATATGACTGACCAGTCAGTCACAGTCAATACCGCGATACAAGCAGAAGGATTAGCATTGACTAATGAATTAGCCCTGGCTAATTGAATGTCATGATCGAAACTGCTCCAAACCCCGTCACCACCGTGATGCGCGCCCTCGCCGACCCGACGCGCCGAGCGGTGTTCGAGCGCGTGTTCGAGAGCAGGGAGATCAGCGTCGCCGAACTGACGCGCGGCAGCGGCGTGACCCAGGGCGCGATCTCGCAGCACCTGAAGTCCCTGAAGCAGGCCGGACTCGTCGCCGAGCGCGCCGAGGGCCGCAACGTCTATTACCGCGCCGCACCGCAAGGGCTCGAACCGCTGGTCACCTGGATGGACCATTACGGCGTGTTCTGGCGCGAGCGCTTCCAGAACCTGCGTGACCTCTTGAAGGAGATCGATCCGTGAGTGCTGCTTCCAAAGCTCAAGCCCAACACCAGACCAAAGACATCGTCATCGACGAGGTCTTCCCTCACGCCGTCGCAACGATCTGGAAGGCGCTGACCAGCGCACAGTTGATTGCACGCTGGCTGATGCCACCGACCGGTTTCGAGGCCGTCGAAGGCAACACCTTCACGTTCAAGACCAACCCGGCCGGCGCGTGGGATGGCACGATCCGTTGCCGCGTTCTGGAGGTCGTGCCGAACCAACGCTTCGCCTTTGCCTGGAAGGGTGGCGACGAGGGTAACACCGGTTACGGCTCGGCGCTCGACACCGTCGTCACCTGGTCCCTCACGCCGGTCGAAGCCGGGACGCGCGTGCGCGTGGTGCATTCGGGCTTCGTGACGCCGACGAACGACACCGCTTATCGCAACATGAGCGACGGCTGGGTCAAGGTGCTGCAGCGGCTCGATGCCATCTCCGGCGAAGACAAGTAGGAAAGCATCGCGATGGACAAGCCCTATACCGGCGGCTGCGCCTGCGGCGCGATCCGCTATTCGATTGTCGGCGAGCCCCTGTTCAGCAATCACTGCCAGTGCCGCGACTGCCAGCGCGAAAGCGGCAGTGCACATGGCTCATACGCGACGTTCGCGCGTGCCGGCGTGACGCTAACCGGCGAGGCGAAGCATTGGGACATGGTCGCCGACAGCGGCAACGTGAAGACGCGCGGCTTCTGCACGCAATGCGGCGTGCCTGTATACATGACCTTCGCGGCACAGCCCGACGTCTTCACAATTCGCGCAGCGAGCCTCGACGAGCCAGCCCGCTACAAGCCGCAGGCGGTCACTTTCGCCGCGCGCGGCCATGACTGGGATCGCCTCGATCCCAGCCTGGTCAAGTTCGAAGGCATGCCGCCTGGATGAGACGCTAGCCGAAATCCAGCACCATGCGGCCGTCGATCTTGCCGGCCTTCATCCGCTCGAAGACGTCGTTGATTTGCGCCAGGGGCACCTTCGTCACTTCGGCCTTCACCTTGCCGTCCGCAGCGAATGCGACGGCTTCGTCGAGATCGCGCCGCGTGCCGACGATGGAGCCGCGCACCGTGATGCGCTTGAGGACGACGTCGAAGATCGGCGTCGGGAATTCGCCCGGCGGCAGGCCGACGAGGCTGACGGTGCCCTTCCGGCGCACCATCTTCAGCGCCTGGGCGAAAGCGGCGGTCGAGACCGCCGTCACCAGCACGCCGTGAGCCCCGCCGCCGGTTGCCGCAAGAACTTTGTCGACCGCGCCATCCGCGAGTGCGTTGACCGCGAGATCTGCGCCGGTTTCGCGCGCCAGCTCGAGCTTGTCCTCGGCGATGTCGACCGCGGCAACTTTCAGCCCCATCGCCTTGGCGTACTGGATCGCGACGTGACCAAGCCCGCCAACGCCTGAGATCACCACCCACTCGCCGGGCCTGGCCTCCGTCTCCTTCAATCCCTTGTAGGTGGTAACGCCAGCGCAAAGGATCGGCGCGATGGCGGCGAAATCGACCGTCGTCGGCAGCTTTGCGGCGAAGGCGGCCGAGGCGATGACATATTCGGCGAAGCCGCCGTTGACGCTGTAGCCGGTGTTGTGCTGGTGCTCGCACAGGGTCTCCCAGCCGGTCTCGCAATATTCGCAGGACATGCAGGCATCGTGCAGCCAGGCGACGCCGACGGCATCCCCCACTTTCAAATTCTTCACGCCGGGCCCGAGTGCAGCGACGGTGCCGGCAGCCTCGTGGCCGGGAATGAACGGAGGAACCGGCTTCACCGGCCAGTCGCCGGAGGCTGCATGCAGATCGGTGTGACAGACGCCGCAGGCCTTCACCTTGACCAGAATCTCGCCGGGACCGGGCTGCGGCACCGGCACATCCTCGATCACCAGTGGCTTGCCGAATTGCTTGACGATTGCGGCCTTCATGGTCGGCATCTGCTGCTCCTCTGCGCTTTGCGAAGCAGAATAGCGATGCCGTCCGGTGCTCCTTTGACGGGGGTCAAACAGCACAAAGTTTGCGCAGGGCCGGCCCCATCATGACACCACGATGACGCCGCGCGGATGCGGCGTGTCAGCTATGGAACTTGAGGCCGTCGAGGATCTTGTCGATCACCTTGCGCTCGGCGCGCATGGCGATGCCGACGAGATTGAGATCGTTGCGCGCAACCACCCTCACCGCCTCACGGTTGGCGGCATCGTGCGTGGTGCTGAACATGTCCTCGGTATAGACCGCCGGCTTGACGTTGCGCGCGAGCGCACGGTCCAGCGCGCGCGACAACGCCGGACCATCGGCGCCATAGATCAGGATCGGCTGACCGATCAGCGCATGATATTTCGTGCCCGAGGCGTCCTCATAGGCTTCGCCGATGCATTCGGGAAAGGCCGCAGCGATGCCGCTGGTGAGGAAGGACGCAACGTTGAGCTTCTGCCAGGCCTGAAGATCGGTGCGGATCACGACCGCGATCTTGGTGTCGAATTGCATGTGGTTCCTTCGATTGTCATTCCGGGCTCGATGCTACGCATCGCCCCGGAATGACAGCAAGAGGAATCAGCGCTCGACGAAATCAACCCTTGGCATCGCAGGCCCAGGCGCGGATCACGCATTCCTTGCCGCCGTATTTGTAGCATTCGCGCGTGGCGGCGTTGAGCGAGGCCGAAATCTTCGGCTTGACGGCGTAGCCATAAGCGCCGCAAGGGTTGGTCATATCGACCGACATCGCGGCGCAGGCGCGCTTCATCGTCACCGTCGTGCAATCGCCCTTGCACTGCTTCTGCGCCGCGGCACGCGCCTCGTGCTCGTGGCCGTAATCAAAGGCCTGGCCATAAGCGCCGCATTTGCCGACTGCAATCGCACCGGCGGCATGCGCTTCGGTGACATAGCGGGCGCCCGTGACGGCAACTGACAAGACAAAGCAAAACATCGCGCAACGGCGCGCGACGACGTTCGAAGCCATGGAAAATCCCCTCCCCCCAAGGCAGGTGGAGGCAACTCTAAGCGCCGGTCGTTTCCAGATGGTGAACGGGTGGTTGAAATCGGAAGAGGCTTGGGGAGGTGCCGTAGGGTGGGCAAAGCGACTTGTCCGCCGTAGCTCGAAGAGCGAAGGCGGAAGCGTGCCCACCAATTGTCGATCGTAACGAAGAGACCGTGGGCACGGCGCTCCGCGCCTTTGCCCACCCTACTGCACCGTCGTTTGCGGCACCGTTATCCGCCTCGCGCAGCTTCCAGCGCCTGCGGCGTGTCGATGTCGAGGAAGGCGCTCTCGCCGTCCACCGGCACCTCCGCAACCGCCTCCGTGTGCTTGGCGATCAGGTGGCGCGCGCCGACGTCGCCATCGAGCGTCATCAGCTCCTTGAAGAAGCGGCGCGACCACAGCACGGGATTGCCGCGGCGGCCCTCGCTGACGGGCACGACGATGAGATTGCCACGGTCGGGCGCAAAGCCGTCGATGAGACGGTCGATCAGGCCAGCATCGATCAGCGGCATGTCGCCCAGACACACCACGGCGCCGTCGCACGTTTCGGGGACGGCAGCGATGCCGGCCTTGACCGAGCTGGCGATCCCGCCGGCAAAATCCGGATTCCTGACGAACCGCACTTTCAGGCCCTGCAGCGCCTGCTCGACCAGCTCGGTCTGGTGGCCGGTGACCACGATCACCTCGGAGGCCTTGGAGGCCAGCGCCTGCTCGGTCGCGATTCGCACCAGCTTCTTGCCGTCGAGTTCGGCGAGAAGCTTGTTTGGCCCGCCCATTCGGGTCGAACGGCCCGCAGCGAGCACGATGGCGGCGACCTGGCTATTGCCCTCGGTCTCGGGCTGCGCGCGCGGCTGCGGCCGCGTCACGATCTCCATCAGGAGGCCCCCGACGCCCATGCCCATGAGTTCGGACCGCGTCACCTTGATGCCGGCGAGAAGCCGCATCAAGACCCAATCAAAACCGTTCTCGACCGGCGAGCGCGCACAGCCCGGTGCGCCCAGCACCGGAACGTCGCCGGCCCGCGCGATCAGCAAGAGATTGCCGGGATCGACCGGCATGCCGAAATGCTCGATCTCGCCGCCGATCCTGGTGACCGCCGCCGGAATCACGTCGCGGCGATCGGCGATCGCGGAGGCCCCGAACACGATGACGAGCTCGGCACCGAGGCCGAGCAACTCCTTGATCGCGGCTGACAGGGCAGCTTCGTCGTGCTGGACCCGCCGCTCGGCGATGATGCTGGCACCGGCGGGTGCCAACCGTTCGGCCGTGACGCGCAGCGTCTTGTCGATCACCTTGGATGACAAGCCCGGCAGCAGCGTCGAGACCACGCCGACGCGCTGGATCACGTAAGGCGCGATCTTCAGCACGTCCTTGCCTGCGGCCTTCACCGCGGCATCGCGCAAACTTCCTTCGACGCCGAACGGGATGATCTTGACGGTGCCGACCATCTCGCCCTCGACCACCGGCTTGTAGGCGGTGAGCGTCGCAAAGGTGATGGCCTCGTCGATGTTGTTGATGCGGTCGACCGCAGCGCGGTCGATCACCAGCACACCCGGACGTGCGGCGAACAGATTGGCGCGGCCGGTGAAGGCGCGCTCGACATGAATGCCCTCGCCGCCGACGGCCAGCGCGATGCCGGCGGCCGCAACGTCCTCGGAGACGTCGCCCGCCTCCATGCGCACCACGACGATGTCCTTGATGCCGGCCCGCGTGAGCTGCTCGACCTCGGCAGGCCCGATCGTCGTGCCCTTCTTCAGCACCAGCGGTCCCTGGCGCAGGGTGTGGACGGTCACCCCGCCGATGGCATCCTGAGGGCTCGCCGGGCCGAACTTCATGCCGCTTCTTCTTTTTCCTTGGGAGGCAGGCGGAGCACCGCCGTGATCTCCGCCATGATCGACACCGCGATCTCGGACGGGGAGACCGCGCCGATCGCAAGGCCAATAGGCGCGTGAATGCGCGCGATGTCGCTTTCCTTGGCGCCCTGCGCCCGCAGCCGGTCGCCGCGCTTGGCGTGCGTCTTCCGCGAACCGAGCGCGCCGATATAGAAGCAGCCGCGCTCGAAGGCGTGCAGCAGCGCCGGGTCGTCGATCTTGGGATCGTGCGTCACCGCGACGAAGGCGGTGTAGGCATCGACATTGAGCGGCGGCAGCGCCGTGTCCGGCCATTCGGCCACCAGCGGAACGTCGGGAAAGCGCTCGGGGCTGGCGAACGCCGTGCGCGGATCCACGACGGTCACGTCATAGCCGAGCGAGCGCGCCAGCGGCGCCAAGGCCTGGCTGATATGGACCGCGCCGACGATGACGAGTTTTGCTGTCGGCGCGTAGACGTTGAAGAACAGCTTCTTGCCGCCGGCCTCGACATTGGCGCTCTTGCCCATGCGGAGTTGCTTGTCGAGTTCGGCGCGCAACGGATCTTTTGCAAAATCCTTCGCCTTCACCAGGCGCTGCTCGCCGCTCTCGGTGTCGGTCACCACGATCACCGGCCGGCGCGCGGCCCGCTCGGCATTGAGTTCGTGCAGGATCTCGAGCTTCACGGCTAACCGACCTTCTCGACGAAGACGCGAATGGTACCGCCGCACGACAGCCCAACGTTCCAGGCGGTCTCATCCGCGACGCCGAACTCCAGCATCCTCGGCTTGCCGCTCTGGATCACGTCCATGGCCTCGGTGACCACGGCGCCCTCGACGCAGCCGCCGGAGACCGAGCCCAGGAATGTACCCTCGTCGTTGATGACGAGGCTGGAGCCCGCCGGGCGCGGCGCCGAGCCCCAGGTCTCCACCACGGTGGCGAGCGCGACGCCACGGCCCGCCTTTTGCCAGTCCTCCGCCGCCTTAAGAATATCCTCGTCGCGATCGAGCATGGGGTGCCTCTCAAGCTGCGGAGCGGATCAGGCTGCGGTGATGCGGCGGCAGCGGCCGGGAGAGCGTCGTGATCAGCTCCTGGATCGAACTCAAATTATGTACCGGGCGGAATTCGTCAACGTGCGGGAGCATCATTTTGATGCCCTGGGCCTTGGCCTCGAAGCCGCCGAACCGCAGCAGCGGGTTGAGCCAGATCAGGCGCCGGCACGAGCGGTGCAGCCGGTCCATCTCGAAGGCGAGCCTGGAATCCGCCTCCTGCTCCAGCCCGTCGGAGATCAGGAGCACGATGGCGCCCTGGCTCAACACGCGCCGCGCCCACAATTTGTTGAAGTTGTGCAGCGAGGCCGAGATCCGCGTGCCGCCGGCCCAGTCCTCGACCGAGGCCGAGCAGCTCGCCAGCGCCTCGTCGGGATCGCGCTGGCGCAGCGCGCGGGTGACGTTGGTCAGCCGGGTACCGAACAGGAACACCGAGACGCGCTTGCGCGCATCGCCGATGGCATGGAGGAAATGCAGGAACAGGCGGGTGTACTCGTTCATCGAGCCCGAGATATCGAGCAGCGCCACGATCGGCGCCGGCTTCTCGATCCGCCCAAGGCGATGGATATCGATGATGTCGCCGCCGGTGCGCAAGGAGGCGCGCAGCGTGCGGCGGAGGTCAAGGCGAAGCCCGCGCGCATCAGGCCGCTGCCGGCGGGTCAGAAGCTCGGCCTGCGGCAGATGCATCCGCTCGACGGCACGCAGCGCCTCGGCGATCTCCGCCGCACTCATCTGCGCAAAATCCTTCTTCTGAAGGATCTCCCTGTCGGACACCGACAGGCGCAGATCCTGCTCCTGGTGCTGCGGCGTCTCGGTCATGCGCGGCTGCGACATCGCCTCCTGCACGCGGCGGGAGCCCGCCTGCGGCTTCTTCTTGGCCTCGTCCGGCAGCGGCACCGAATCCAGCATGTGCTTCCACTCTTCCGAGGCGCGGAAGAACAGGTTGAAGGCCTGCTTGAAGATCAGCGCGTGCTCATGGCGCTTGACGAAGATCGCCTCCAGCGTGGTGAAGACGTCGGCGCGGTTGCCGATGTCGATCACCTGGAGCGCGCTCATGGCGTCGATGACAGCGCCCGGCCCGACCGGCATGCCCGCAGAGCGCAGCGCGCGGGCGAAGCCGACGATGTTGTCGGCGAATTGCTCGGTCTGCTCGGGCGCCAGGTGGTTGATGGCCATGATCTATCCTCGCTCCGTCATTCCGGGCGTCGCGCAGCGACGAACCCGGAATCCAGAGATTGCAGCGCGAGATTCTCAGGTGCGCAATTGCGCACCGGAGTTCGCGCTGACGCGCGCCCCGGAATGACGAACTCAAATGACGCGCGTCAATTCTCGCTCGTTGCTTCCTTCAGCACCTTCTGCAGGGTGTCGCCCTGCATCCGGGTAATGTCGTCCTGGTACTTGAGCAGCGCGCCCAGCGTGTCGCCGACCACTTGCGGGGTCAGCGAGCGGGCATCTAACTCCGACAGCGCGGTGGCCCAGTCGATGGTCTCGGCGACGCCCGGCGACTTGTAGAAGTCCTGGTTGCGCAAAGCCTGCACGAAGCGCACGACCTGCTGCGACAGCTTTGCGGAGATGCCGGGCACACGCGACTTGACGATCGCGAGCTCGCGCTCGGCCGCGGGATAATCGACCCAGTGATAGAGACAGCGTCGCTTCAGCGCGTCGTGGATCTCGCGAGTGCGGTTGGAGGTGATGATGACGATCGGCGCGGCGGGCGCCTTGACGGTGCCGAATTCGGGGATCGTCACCTGGAAGTCGCTGAGGATTTCGAGCAGGTACGCCTCGAACGCCTCGTCGGCGCGATCGAGCTCGTCGATCAGCAGCACCGGTGGTCCCGCAACGTCGGGCTCCAGCGCCTGGAGCAGCGGCCGCTTGATCATGTAGCGGTCGGCGAAGATGTCGCTCGAGAGCTGGTCGCGATCGGTGTCGCCAGCGGCTTCCGCCATCCGGATCGCGATCATTTGCGCGGCGCTGTTCCACTCGTAGACCGCGGAGGAGACGTCGAGGCCTTCGTAGCACTGCAGGCGGATCAGCTTCCGGCCGAGCGCTGCGGACAAGACCTTGGCGATCTCGGTCTTGCCGACGCCGGCCTCGCCTTCCAGGAACAGCGGCCGGCCCATCCGCAGCGAGAGATAAGTCACCGTCGCCAGCGACCGCTCCGCGAGATAGCCGCGCGACGTCAGGAGTTCGAGCATCGCATCGACCGATGCCGGCAAGGCCCCGGAAGTATTGGCCGCTGAAGTCATGAAAAAGCCAGTCTCGCTACGCCCTCACCGGGACAAGTTTGGCCGAGGCGTGAGGTTCACTCACTCCTTGGCATTGGCGGCATCGAGGGCACGCCGCGTCAGCACGCCGATGAGGTGCGCGCGGTATTCGGCGCTGCCGTGGATATCGCTGTTGAGGCCCTCGGCCGGCACCTCGATGCCGTCAAGCGCCTTCGCGGCGAAGCGCTTCTTGAGGGCTTCCTCGAACGCAGTGACGCGGAACACGCCTTCGGAGCCAGCGCCGGTGACGGCAACCCGCACGTCGGACGGACGCCGTGCCACGAACACCCCGACCAGCGCATAGCGCGAGGCCTGATTGCGGAACTTGATGTAGGCCGCCTTCTTCGGCAGCGGGAACATCACCTTGGTGATGATCTCGTCGGCTTCCAGCGCGGTCGAGAACAGGCCCTGGAAATACTCTTCGGCCTTGAGGCGCCGCTTGTTGGTAACGATGGTCGCGCCCAGCGCGAGCACGGCGGCCGGATAGTCCGCGGTCGGGTCGTTGTTGGCGAGCGAGCCGCCGATCGTGCCCTTGTGACGTACGGCGGGATCGCCGATTCCGCCGGCAAGATTCGCGAGCGCCGGGATCGCCTCGCCGACGACCGCGGAGGTCGCGACCTCGGCGTGCTTGGCGGTGGCGCCGATCACCAGCGAACGGCCCTTCATCTCTATCGTATTGAGCCCCTCGATATGGGAGAGGTCGACCAGATGCGGGGGGCTGGCGAGGCGCTGCTTCATGACGGGAATCAGCGTGTGGCCGCCGGCGATCACCTTGGCGTCTTCGTTCTTCACCAGGAGGTTGGCGGCCTGCCGAACGGTCCCGGGGCGATGATATTTGAATTCGTACATCTGAATGTCCTGATCGCGGGATGCGCGTTACGCGAGGTCGGATTTCGCCATCGCCTTGGCGCCGGCGGAGATCGAGGCGACGATGTTCTGATAGCCGGTGCAGCGGCAGAGATTGCCTTCTAGTTCTTCCCGGATCGTATGGTCGTCGAGCTCGTTGCCCTTGCGGTGCACGATGTCGATCGCGGTCATGATCATGCCCGGCGTGCAGAACCCGCATTGCAGGCCATGGTGCTCGCGGAAGGCCTCCTGCATCGGATGCAGCGGCGCGCCGTCTGCGGCCAGCCCCTCGATCGTCTTGACCTCGTGGCCGTCGGCCATCACCGCAAGCGTGGTGCAGGATTTCACGGCCTTGCCGTCGACATGCACGACGCAGGCGCCGCACTGCGAGGTGTCGCAGCCGACATGGGTGCCGGTCAGGCGCAGATTCTCGCGCAGAAACTGCACCAGGAGGGTGCGGGGATCGACGTTGGCGGTGACTGGATTGCCGTTCACGATGAGGGAGATTTTTGCCATAAGCACTCTCTATCAGCGCCCCGACGGGTCCCGTCGAAGCGGTTCTTATAATTATTCCAACCCATCATATGGGCCATTATGCCCCGGGGCAACATCGCCCGGGACGCAAGGTGCCATGCCGAAGGCGATGACCTTCAGCCCTGTACCGCCTTGGCGAAGTTCGCGAAAAATTCGTCGGCAAGTTTCTTGGCGGCGCCGTTGATGAGGCGCTGGCCGAGCTGCGCCAACTTGCCGCCGATCTGCGCCTCGACATCGTAGGACAGCAGCGTGCCGCCGTCCTTCTCCGCCAGCTTGACCACCGCGCCACCCTTGGCGAAGCCGGCGACCCCGCCCTCGCCCTCGCCCGAGATCTTGTAGCCGTTCGGCGGGTCGAGATCAGAGAGTGTGACCTTGCCCTTGAAGCGTGCCGACACCGGGCCGACCTTCATTTTCGCCGTAGCGCGAAAGCCGCCGTCCTCGGTCCTCTCGAGCTCCTCGCAGCCCGGGATGCAGGCCTTCAGCACGTCGGGATCGTTGAGCTTGGCCCACACGGCCTCACGGGACGCCGCAAGCTGGACTTCGCCGTTCATCGTCATGGCCATGAGGGTGCCTCCCGGATCGCGTAACTATTGTGCTGATCAAGTAACGCAGGGACGCGGCAAAGGAAAGGGCGGCGCCCGGTCACGTGCAATGCATATTCGCAACTGCAAAAAGACGTGTGCGGGCGCTTGGGGATTGGCACAGCCGGGCCATGATGATTAGGTCGCGCGCAACATGAGCACATCCCTCTCCCCCCTGCTCGCACCGATGCTGTCGAGCGCCGCCATGCGCGCGGTCTGCGATGACCGGTCGACCCTGCAGAACATGCTCGATTTCGAGGCAGCCCTGGCACGCGCGGAGGCCGCCACGGATGTGATTCCGGCCTCTGCGGTGGTCTCGATCGAGGCCGCATGCAAGGCCGATTCCTTTGACATGGCGGCGCTGGCGGAGGCCGCGACGCGATCGGGCAATCTGGCGATTCCCCTGGTCAAGATGCTGACCGCCAATGTCGGCAAGGCCGACACGGAGGCCGCGCGCTACGTGCATTGGGGCGCAACCAGCCAGGATGTTATCGACACCGCGACCATGCTCACGCTTCGCGCCGGCCTCGATGCGCTGGACGCCGACCTCAGCCGCGCCATCAGGGGATTCGCCGCGCTGGCGCGCAGCCATCGCAACACCGCGATGGTGGCACGGACCTGGCTGCAGCACGCGCTGCCGATGCCGTTCGGGCTCAAGGCCGCCGAATATGCCGCAAGCCTCGCCCGCGCCCGATGCCGCCTGCGGCGGCTGTCCCGGGAGGGCCTCGCGCTGCAATTCGGCGGCGCCGCCGGCACGCTCGCGGCCCTCGGGGACAAGGGGCTTGCCGTGGCAGAGCGTCTCGCGCAGGAGCTGAACCTGCCGCTACCGGAAGCGCCCTGGCACACCCATCGCGACCGCATCGCGGAGGTCGCTTCGGCTTTCGCTATTCTGGCCGGAACCTGCGGCAAGATTGCGCGCGACGTTTCGCTGATGATGCAGACCGATGTCGGCGAAGCCTTCGAGCCCGCCGGCGAAGGCCGCGGAGGCTCCTCGACCATGCCGCACAAGCGCAACCCGGTCTCCGCCGCAAGCGCGCTGGGCGCCGCCACAATGGCTCCGCAGCTTGCAGCGACGATATTTGCGGCTCAAGTGCAGGATCATGAGCGCAGCGCGGGTCCCTGGCACGCGGAATGGCCGACGCTGCCGCAATTGATGCTGGTCACCTCGGGGGCGCTGGCCGCCATCGTCGACATCGCCGAGGGCCTCGACGTCGACGCAGCGCGCATGCGCAGCAATCTCGATGCAACCCACGGGCTGATCATGGCGGAAGCGGTCACCTTTGCGCTGGCCGACAAGATCGGCAAGAGCGAGGCGCATCATCTCATCGAGGCCGCCAGCAAGCGCGCGGTCGCCGAGAAGAAGCATCTGCGCGAGGTGCTGACCGCCGATTCGCAGGTCACTGCGCACCTTTCGCCGGAAAAAATTGCGGCATTGTTCGAACCGATGGCCTATCAAGGGGCTTCCCAAGCCTTGATCGACCGGCTGCTCGACAGCCTCGACCGCAAATAAAGACCGCAGAATACGACGGAGACGCCGCATGCCCATGATCGATGCCGACGGTTGCCTGCTCAACGTCTCCGTCGAGGGCCGCGACGGCGGGCCGACGCTGATGCTGTCCAACTCGCTCGGCTGCACGCTGCAGATGTGGGAGCCCCAGATGAAGGCGCTGACGCAGGTATTTCGCGTCATCCGCTACGACCGCCGCGGCCACGGCAAGTCGAACGTTCCGCCCGGCCCTTACACCATGGAGCGCTTCGGCCGCGACGTGCTCGCGATCCTCGACGACCTCAACATCGAGAAGGTGCATTGGTGCGGCCTCTCGATGGGCGGCATGGTCGGGCAATGGCTGGGCGCCAACGCGCCGGAGCGCTTCGGCAAGCTCATCCTCGCCAACACTTCCTGCTACTATGCCGAGCCGACCAAATGGCTGGAGCGCATCGACGCCGTGAAGAAGGGCGGCATCGCCGCGGTCGCCGATGCCGTGATCGCAGGATGGCTGACGCAGGATTTCCGCGAGCGCGAGCCTGACATCACCGCGAAGATGAAGTCGATGCTGCTGGCCTCGCCCGTCGAAGGCTACCTCGCCTGCTGCGAGGCGCTGTCGACGCTCGACCAGCGCGCGCTGCTGCCGAAAATCAAGAGCCCGACATTGGTGATCGCCGGCCGCCACGACATGGCGACGCCGATCTCGGCGGGTGAGCTGATCCGCTCGAATATTCCGGGCGCAAGCATGACCATCATCGACGCCGCCCACATTTCCAACGTCGAGCAGCCGCACGCGTTCACGGATGCGGTGGTGGGATTTTTGACGCAGCGCTAGTTGTTATCCGGAGAAACACAATGGACGACCAGAAGCGCCGCGATGCCGGCATGAACGTGCGCCGAAAGGTGCTGGGCAATGCCTGGGTCGACAAGTCGATCGCGAACCGCAACGCCTTCAACACCGACTTCCAGGACATGATCACCCGCTACGCCTGGGGCGAAATCTGGACGCGGCCGCATTTCGACGAGCGCACGCGCCGGGTGCTGGTGATCGGCACCATGGTCGCACTCGGGCAATGGGACGAGTTTCGCCTGCACGTGCGTGCGGCGCTCGCCGAAGGCGGCTTCACCCCCGACGACATCAAGGAAATCCTGCTGCAGCAGGCAATCTATTGCGGCGTGCCGGCGGCGAACCACGCCGTCAAGGAAGCCTCAGCGATTGTGCAGGAGCTCGGCCTGCTCGAGTCCTAGCGAGGCAGGGATCTCGGCAGGGGTCTCGACGATCTGCGGAGCAGCATCGGGCCGCTCGATCAGGATCACGATGGCAGCACCGAGCAGCAGCAGCAGCTCGGTGGCATGCAGCCGGAGCGCGGCCATCTCGCCGACCTTCGAAGCCATCACCATGCTGGCAAACGAGATCAGGCTGCCGATCGCCAGCGCGATCCCGAGCGCCTCATCGCTGCCGCCGGACTTACGGATTCGGGGCACGCAGAGCAGAGCGAGATAGATCGCAAAGAACGCCACCACTGTGAGCCGGCCCAGCGCAAGCAGCCAGGCCGCGCGCACCGTGCTCATCCCTGCCATCTGGAGATGGTCGCTGAGGAACAGTGCGACGGCAACGCTCGGCCGCTCGTAGAGGCCGTGCACCGGCGCGACGATGATGTTGAAGGCGACGATGGTCCAGGCCGGAATGAAATAGGCCGCCAGCAGCGCGCCGTTGACCGAGCCGATCCGCCAATTCCTGAACATGCCGCTTCCCGCTTCGTCGACCACGCGCCTTCCGCTGGGAAGGCTTTGCCGGGAGCTAACTCGCATCAGACTGTGGCGGCAATTTAAACCCTTTGTTTACCTTAACTGCCCTGCCCCTCGTCATTCCGGGGCGATGCGCAGCATCGAGCTATGGTGCGCAATTGCGCACCTGAGAATCTCGAGATTCCGGGTCTGGTGCCAACGCACCATCCCGGAATAACGCGGCAAACAATTGCCCACCAAAAAAGACCCCGCCTTGCGGCGGGGCCCTCCTCACTACCCTTCGTTCTCGGGCTCCCAAATTACTTGTCCTGCTGGCCGCCCTGCTGCTGGCCGGGCCGATCGCCCTGGCGCATCGGATCGTTCTGCTGCTGCTGTCCGGGTTTCTGGCCGCCGCCCTGCTGCTGGCCCGGCTGTTGACCTGGGCGCTGCTGGCCGGGGTTCTGACTCTGCTGACCCGGATTCTGGTTCTGCTGCTTCGTCATTCGGGGAACTCCCTTGTTGGACGTCAGAGGCGAGATAACGGCCGGCATCAGCTTTGGTTGCCCGCGGAACCGGGTTCCTCGCAGTTGCGGAACCGCCGGCCAAATGAGTTCTGTACAAGACCTTTTGCCGGAGCGTGAGCTGTTGCAGCCGCCAGTTCCCTCCTGTTACAAATCCGGAAGAATGCCAGGGGCTGCCGGGGCCCAAGAAACGGCCCAAGAAACCCACTCTCCTAAGAGCTCCCTTTGAGCCCGCGTCAGGTTTGGTACGGCAGCCCATGGATTACTTCGCCCAGCAGCTCATCAACGGTCTCGTTCTGGGCTCGATCTACGGCCTGATCGCCATCGGCTACACGATGGTCTACGGCATCGTCGGCATGATCAACTTCGCCCATGGCGACGTCTTCATGATCGGCGGCTTCATCGCCCTGATCACCTTCCTGATCCTGATCTCGTTCGGACTGACCGCGATCCCGCTGATCCTGCTGGTCGTGCTGCTGGTCTCGATGGCGATCACCGCGCTCTATGGCTGGACCATCGAGCGCATCGCCTACCGGCCGCTTCGCCACTCCTTCCGCCTCGCCCCGATGCTGTCGGCGATCGGCATGTCCTTCGTGCTGACCAATTTTTCGCAAGTGGCGCAAGGCGCGCGCGTCAAGCCGATCCCGCCCTTCATCACCGGCGGCTACACCCTGCATGAGAGCACGGACGGCTTCGTGATCCAGCTCTCCAACATCCAGATCATGGTGGTGATCACCACCATCGTACTGCTGGCCCTCTTCACCTGGCTGGTGTCGCGCACCCGGCTCGGACGCGACATGCGCGCCTGCGAGCAGGACCAGACCATGGCGGCGCTGCTCGGCGTCGACGTCGACCGCACCATCTCCATGACCTTCGTGATCGGTGCCGCGCTCGCCGCGGTCGCGGGCCTGATGTACCTGCTCTATTACGGCCTCGTCGATTTCTTCATGGGCTTCGTTGCCGGCATCAAGGCGTTCACCGCTGCGGTGCTCGGCGGCATCGGCTCGCTGCCCGGCGCCATGCTCGGCGGCCTCGCGATCGGCCTGATCGAGACGTTCTGGTCGGCCTATTTCTCGGTCGAGTACAAGGATGTCGCCGCGTTCTCGATCCTGATCGTGGTGCTGATCTTCATGCCGACCGGCCTGCTCGGCCGTCCCGAAGTCGAAAAAGTCTGACGGTCGCGCGTGACAGCTCCCTCGATCAACACGGCCAAACCTGCAACGGGCATCGTCGCTCTCCTGAAGACGGCCTTCATCAACGCGCTGATCGCGCTGGTGCTGTTCTCGCTGATGATCGGCATCCGCACCGAGGCGGGCGCCTCCGGCCAGCTCACCTATTGGACCCGCTTCGGCGACCTCGCCTCCATCGTCGCCGCCGTATTCGGGGGTTCGATCGTGATCGAGCTGCTTCGGCAATGGATCGGCCCGACCGGCGCCGAGAAGCTGGTGCCGCCGGCGGTGCAGAGCGGCATATCGTTCATCGGCCGCTACCTCGCGCCGGCGCTCCTGATCTTCACGCTGCTGGTGCCGGTGATCTTCTATAACCAGCGCTACATCCTCGACCTCGCGATCCTGGTGCTGACCTATGTCATGCTGGGCTGGGGATTGAACGTCGTGGTCGGGCTCGCCGGCCTGCTCGATCTCGGCTACGTCGCCTTCTATGCGGTCGGCGCCTATTCCTACGGACTGCTCGCCACCAATTTCGGCTGGTCGTTCTGGATCTGCCTGCCGCTCGCCGGCATCCTCGCCGCCTTCTGGGGCGTGCTGCTCGGCTTCCCCGTGCTGCGCCTGCGCGGCGACTATCTCGCCATCGTGACGCTCGCCTTCGGCGAGATCATCCGCCTCGTCATCATCAACTGGCAGGATCTCACCGGCGGCCCCAACGGCGTCTCCGGCATTCCCCGCCCCACCTTCTTCGGCATCCCGCTCGACAACAGCGACGACGGGCTCGCCGCCAGGCTCGGCATCGAATATTCGCCGACGCACCGCATCGTCTTCCTGTTCTATCTGATCCTGGCGCTGGCGCTGCTCACCAACTGGGCGACGATCCGCCTGCGCCGCCTGCCGATCGGACGGGCCTGGGAAGCCTTGCGCGAGGACGAGGTCGCCTGCCGCGCGCTCGGCATCAACACCACGACCACCAAGCTCACGGCGTTCGCGACGGGTGCGATGTTCGGCGGCTTTGCCGGCGCGTTCTTCGCCACCCGGCAGGGCTTCATCAGCCCGGAATCCTTCACCTTCCAGGAATCGGCGCTGGTGCTCGCCATCGTCGTCCTCGGCGGCATGGGCTCGCAGCTCGGTGTCGCGCTGTCCGCGCTCGCCATGATCGGCGGCTTCGAACTGTTCCGGAGTCTGGAGGGCTATCGCATGCTGGTGTTCGGCATGGCCATGGTGCTGATCATGATCTGGCGGCCGCGCGGCCTGATCGGTCATCGCGCACCGACCGTGTATCTGACCAAGGCGCAAGCGATCTCCTCCGACCTCGTCAAGGAAGGGCACGGATGAGCGGCGACAAGATTCTCAGCGTCGACCAGCTCGCCATGCGTTTCGGCGGCATCGTTGCCGTGCAGGACCTTTCTTTCGCCGCCGAGCGGAAGAAGATCACCGCGCTGATCGGGCCGAACGGCGCCGGCAAGACCACCGTCTTCAACTGCATCACCGGGTTCTACAAACCGAGCGGCGGCGCCATTCGCCTCACCCATGACGGCGGCAGGACGATCGCGCTGGAGCGGCTGAACGATTTCCGCATCGCCAAGCAAGCCAAGGTGGCTCGCACCTTCCAGAACATCCGGCTGTTTCCCGGCATGACCGCGCTGGAAAACCTGATGGTGGCGCAGCACAACGCACTGATGCGCGCCTCCGGCTTCACCTTCCTCGGCCTGATCGGCGCTCCCGGCTATCGCGACGCCGAAAAGCGCGCCATTGATCTCGCCACGGACTGGCTCAAGCGGGTCAATCTGCTCGACCGCGCCGACGATGCCGCCGGCAATTTCGCCTATGGCGACCAGCGCCGGCTCGAGATCGCGCGCGCCATGTGCACCGAACCCGCGCTTCTGTGCCTGGACGAGCCCGCTGCCGGCCTCAATGCGCGCGAGAGCGCAGCCTTGAGCGAGCTCCTGCTGTCGATCCGCGACGAGCTCGGCACCTCGATCCTCCTGATCGAGCATGACATGTCGGTGGTGATGGAGATCTCCGACCACATCGTGGTGATGGACCATGGCGTCAAGATCGCCGAAGGCACGCCGCGCGAGGTCCGCGACGATCCCAAGGTGATCGCCGCCTATCTCGGCGCCGACGAGGAAGAGGCGGCAGCCGTGATGGAGGGCGGGTCGTGACCGCGGCGCCCTCTCCTCTGCTCGCAATCCGGGGCTTGCGCGCCGCCTACGGCAAGATCGAGGCGCTGAAGGGCGTCGACGTCGAGATCAATGCCGGCGAGATCGTGGCGCTGATCGGCGCCAACGGCGCCGGCAAGTCGACGCTGATGATGACGATCTTCGGCAAGCCGCGCGCCCGCGCCGGCCAGATCCTGTACGAAGGCCGCGACATCACCGACGTCCCCACCCACGAGATCGCGCATTTGCGCATTGCGCAATCGCCGGAGGGCCGCCGCGTCTTCCCGCGCATGAGCGTGGCGGAAAACCTCCAGATGGGGGCGGATGCCACCGAATGCACCGAGGGCGAACGCGAGGCGACGCTGCAACGCGTCTTCACGCTGTTTCCGCGGCTGAAGGAACGCTACGCCCAGCGCGGCGGAACGCTGTCCGGCGGCGAGCAGCAGATGCTGGCGATCGGCCGCGCCTTGATGAGCCGTCCCCGCCTGCTCCTGCTCGACGAGCCCTCGCTTGGCCTTGCGCCGCTGATCGCGCGCCAGATCTTCGATGCGATCCGCACCCTGAACCGGCAGGACGGCTTGACCGTCCTGATCGTCGAGCAGAACGCCAACCACGCCCTCAAGCTCGCCCATCGCGGCTATGTCATGGTCAATGGCCTGATCACGCTGGCCGGTACCGGCGCCGAATTGTTGCAGCGCCCCGAGATTCGCGCGGCCTACCTGGAAGGCGGCCGGCACGGCTGACCGGCCGGCAGCCCGACCCGCGTGCGGCCCCGTGTGGCGAGATATCTCTGCCGATGCCCGTATTTTGCCGGTGACTTCTCGGTAAATTCATTCGAGAATGGCGCCGGTTTGAACCGGGCACGCCCGGCAACTTCCACAGGCGACCACCCGCGAGGTATCTCATGAAGTCACTGAAGCTCATCGGTCTGGCATTCGGCGCGTCGATCGCGCTTTCGAGCGCGGCGTTCGCGCAGGATGTCACCGTCGCAGTCGCAGGCCCGATGACCGGCGGCGAATCCGCCTTCGGCCGCCAGATGAAGAACGGCGCCGAAATGGCCGTGGCCGATATCAATGCCGCAGGCGGCGTCAACGGCAAGAAGCTCGCGCTTTCCGTCGAGGACGATGCCTGCGACCCGAAGCAGGCGCGCTCGATCGCCGAAAAGATCGCCGGCGCGAAAATCCCGTTCGTGGCCGGGCACTATTGCTCGTCGTCGTCGATCCCGGCTTCCGAAGCCTATGCCGACGGCAACGTGCTGCAGATCACGCCGGCCTCGACCAATCCGCTGTTCACCGAGCGCAAGCTCTGGAACGTGGCGCGCGTCTGCGGTCGTGACGATCAGCAGGGCCTGATCGCGGCGCAGTACATCGCCAAGAACTACAAGGGCAAGAACATCGCGATCCTCAACGACAAGACCACCTACGGCAAGGGTCTTGCCGACGAGACCAAGAAGGCGCTCAACAAAGCCGGCGTCACCGAGAAGATGTACGAGTCCTACAACAAGGGCGACAAGGACTTCAACGCGATCGTCTCGCGCTTGAAGCGTGACAACATCGACCTCGTCTATGTCGGCGGGTACCATCAGGAGAGCGGCCTGATCCTGCGTCAGATGCGCGACCAGGGCCTCAAGACCGTGCTGATGGCCGGCGACGCGCTCGCCGACAAGGAGTACGCCTCCATCACCGGCCCGGCCGGCGAAGGCACGTTGTTCACCTTCGGCCCCGATCCGCGCAACAAGCCGACCGCGAAGAAGATCGTGGAGGCTTTCAAGGCCAAGAATATCGACCCCGAGGGCTACACCCTCTACACCTACGCGGCGATGCAGGTGTGGTCGCAGGCGGCGAAGAAGGCCGGCACCACCGACGCCAAGAAGGTCATGGAGGCGATGAAGGCCGGCAAGTGGGACACCGTGATCGGTCCGATCGAGTATGACGCCAAGGGCGATATCAAGCAGATCGACTACGTCGTCTACAAATGGGACGCGAAGGGCAACTATGCCGAGATCAAGGGCAACGGCACCTAAGCCCGCTTGACGCGCCCTCGGGCCGCCATACGATCGTCACCACGCCCCGGCTCGCCCGGGGCGTTTCTTTTCGCGGGCGGTTCAGACGGCCGCAGGCAGTTCGCCGCTGGCCGCAGCCTGGGCCTTCCGCAGTGCTTGCAGGAGGTCGTTCGGCCGAAACGGCTTTTGCAGGCAGACCACGTTGGCGAGGTGAGGCGCTTGGTCCAGGAAATCGAGCGTCGTCATCCCGGACACCGCAATGATGGGAAGTCCCGGCGCACGCTCGCGCAGGCTCGCGATGACGTCGACGCCGCTGGTGTCACCAAGGAAGATATCGACGATTGCCGCGTCAAAGGAGCCTTCCGCGAAGGTTTTCAGCCCCGCCGCACCGCTGTCGGCCTCGGCAACCTCGTAACGGTTGACCCGAAGCACGATCGCGACCATCGCGCGCACGTCCTTCTGGTCGTCGATGATGAGAATACGAGGCATGGGAACAACCCCCACAGATTGATCCAAATCGTATGATTCAAGCCTGGAACCCGCCGCGGCGGCAGGGCATTATGACACCGCCCAGTAAAGCGCATCTTACCCATCCCTATTCCGCGCTCCCACCAAAATTAAGTAAGCTGTAACCTTCGGTTGAGTCGTCACTGCAACAGTTCACGACACGCGCCAGAACGGGCTACCGTGGGGACCGTGGAGATCAAGACTGCCGTATCTTGGAACTGCGGAGATGCTCAAAACGGGTCTGCATGAGATGAACGTGCCTACGATCGACCGAAGCACATTTCTTTCAACGCTGCCGGCCGCACCGGCCGACCGGACCGCGGCAATGTGGATCGTCGGCGTCTCCTCGATCCTGTTCGCCCTGGCCGTTCCGTTCGCAGGTATCCAGCTGTCGCCGGTTCCGGCCTTCGTTGCGAGCTATCAATCCGCCCTGGCGGTGAGCGACATCATCACGGCAGTGCTGTTGCTGTCGCAGTTTTCGGTGCTGCGGACCCGCGCCCTGTTGTGGCTGTCGACCGGCTACCTGTTCACCGCCGCGGCAGCGCTGGTCCATGCCCTCACCTTCCCGGGCCTGTTCGCGCCGACCGGGCTGTTTGGCGCCGGCAGTCAGACCACGGTCTGGCTCTACATGGTCTGGCACGGCGCCTTCCCGCTGTTCGTGCTGGGCTATGCCTGGCTGAAGGAAAAGGACGGCGGCCCCACGATCCGGGGCACGACAAGCAACGTGATCTACGCCATCGTGCTCGGCGTCATCGTGGCCATGGCTGCCTTCACCTGGATCGTCACCGCCCAGCACGATCTGTTGCCGGTCCTGCTCCGCGACAGCCGATACACACCGACCATGATCGGGGTCGTGTCTTTTGTTTGGTCGCTGAGCTTCGCCGCGCTCGTTTCGCTGTGGTTCCGGCGCCCGCATTCGGTGATCGACATATGGCTCATGGTCGTGATGTGCGCATGGCTGTTCGACATCGCGCTGTCTGCGATCGTCAACGTCGTGCGCTTCGATCTCGGTTTCTACGCCGGCCGTCTCTATGGCCTCTGCGCGTCGAGCTTCGTGCTGGCGGTGTTGCTGATCGAGAATGTTCGCCTTCAGGCCCGGACGGTGGGTCTCGTCGGCAGGCTGCGCGAGCAATCGGCGTCGGATCGCGACTTCTATGGCAAGCGCCTCGCGCTGTATGGCGCCGTCGTCGAATCCTCCAACGACGCCATCATCACCCAGTCGCTCAACGGCGCCATCACCGGCTGGAACCGTGCGGCCGAGCACCTGTTCGGCTATTCCGCCGCAGAGGCCGTCGGCAAGCCGATCGACATCATCGTGCCTGAGGACCGCAAGCCGGAAGTCAGGAGCATTCTCAATCGCATCAGCAGCAACGAGTCGATTGCCCAGCACGAGACCGTCCGTCTCAGGAAGGATGGTCGCGCGCTCGACGTCGTCCTCAACGTCTCGCCACTTCGGGCGGAGAGCGGCGAGATCATCGGCGCCTCCAAGATCGCTCACGACATCACCGAGGAGAAGCAAAGCAGGGAAAAGCTTCGCCGCGAGATCGAGGAGCGCCAGCGCATCTTCGAGACCTCGCAGGACCTGATCCTGGTCACCGACGGTTTCGGCAATTTCATCCAGGTCAGCCCCAGCGTGAAGGACATCCTCGGCTTCAACCCGGAAGATCTGATCGGGCACAGCGCCACCGAGTTCATCCACCCCGACGACCTCGATAGAACCCGGGAGGAGATGCGCGCGGCGCGGCGCGGTGCGGTCAAACGCAGCTTCGAGGCGCGCTACTATCACTACGACGGTCACGAGGTCACGCTGAACTGGATGGGCACCTGGTCCGAGCCGGTGAAGCGTCACTTCTTCATCGGCCGGGATCTCACCGAGAAGCAGGCCGCCGAAGCCCAGTTCCGGCAGGTCCAGAAAATGGATTCCATCGGTCAGCTGACCGGCGGTGTCGCCCACGACTTCAACAACGTGCTGACCGTCATCACCGGCACGATCGGCATCTTGTCGGACGCGGTCGCCGACCGGCCCGAGCTGGCTGCGATCACCAAGCTGATCGACGACGCCGCCGAGCGCGGCGCGCAGCTGACCAAGCATCTACTAGCCTTCGCCCGCAAGCAGCCGCTCCAGCCCCGCGAGATCGACGTCAATGCGCTGGCGCTGGAAGCCGCCAAGCTGTTGCACCCCACCCTCGGCGAGCAGATCACCATCATGCCGCAGCTCACCGAGGATGCATGGCCGGCTCTGGTCGACCCCGGCCAGCTTTCCACGGCGATCCTCAACCTCGCGCTGAACGCGCGTGACGCGATGCCCGATGGCGGCACCCTGGTGCTGGAAACCCGCAACGTCTTCCTCGACGACGGCTATGCCAGCATGAATGCCGACATGGTCGCCGGCAGTTACGTGATGATCGCGGTCAGCGACACCGGCTCCGGAATTCCGCCGGAGTTGATTGACCGGGTGTTCGACCCCTTCTTCACCACCAAGGAGGTTGGCAAGGGCACCGGGCTCGGGCTCAGCATGGTGTTCGGCTTCGTCAAGCAGTCCGGTGGCCACGTCAAGATCTACAGCGAGGAAGGCCATGGCACGAGCGTCAAGATCTACCTGCCGCGCTCGAGCGGCGTGCAGGAGACCGAGATCGAAGTACTCCAGAACGCGCCCGTCACCGGCGGCGACGAGAAGATCCTGATCGTCGAGGACGACGCACTGGTGCGGCAATATGTGGTGACCCAGGTCAAGAGCCTCGGCTACACCGCGCTCGAGGCCGCCAACGGCGCGGAGGCCCTGACCATCATCGACAACGACAAGACCATCGACCTGCTCTTCACCGACATCATCATGCCGGGCAACATGAACGGTCGCCAGCTTGCCGATGAAGCCGCCCGCCGCCGTCCGGACCTGAAGACATTGTTCACCTCGGGCTACACCGAGAACGCCATCGTCCACCACGGCCGGCTCGATTCCGGCGTGCTGCTGCTGGCAAAGCCCTACCGCAAGTCCGAGCTTGCCAAGATGCTCAGGACGGCACTCGCCAGTTGAGCCTGCGTCCTCTCTGCGCTATCGCAGATCGCGAATTGCACTCAACGATGAGGCCGCCTTGAAAAATCTGCTCACCGATATTGCCGGCGTCCGCGTTGGCCATGCCGAAGATACGAAAGTGGCCTCCGGCACGACCGCGATCATCTTCGACCAGCCGGCGGTCGCGGCGATCGACGTCCGCGGCGGCGGACCCGGCACGCGCGAAGATGCACTGCTCGATCTCGCCAACACCGTCGAGCGCGTCGACGCGATCGCACTGTCCGGCGGTTCCGCGTTTGGCCTCGATACCGGGGGCGGGGTGCAGGCCTGGCTCGCCGAGCAAGGCCGCGGCCACCGGGTTCGGGAAGCACTGATCCCGATCGTGCCGGGCGCGATCCTGTTCGATCTGCTCAATGGGGGCGACAAGGCCTGGGGACGGTTCTCGCCCTATCGCGACCTCGGCTACGCCGCGGCGGCCGCCGCCGGCACCGACTTCGCGATCGGCAGCGTCGGCGCCGGCCTCGGTGCCACCACCGCAACGCTCAAGGGCGGGCTCGGCTCGGCCTCGGCGGTGACGCCCGATGGCGTCAAGGTCGCCGCGATCGTCGCCGTCAACGCGGTGGGAAGCGTCACCGTCGGCAACGGACCTTGGTTCTGGGCGGCGCCGTTCGAGGTGAACGGCGAGTTCGGCGGACGCGGCCTGCCGGACAAATTCACAGACGACATGCTCCGCATGCGCATCAAGGGCGGCCCTGCCGCGAACGCGCGCGAGAACACTACCATTGGCGCGGTCGTCACCGACGCGGTGCTGACCAAGCCCCAGGCCAAGCGGCTCGCGATGATCGCACACACCGGCTTTGCCCGCGCGATCTACCCGGTGCATGCACCGACGGATGGCGACGTGCTGTTTGCGGCCGCCACCGGTGAGAAGCCGATCGATCCGCTGGTCGGCCTCACCGAGCTCGGCACCGTCGCGGCCAACGTGGTCGCGCGCGCAATCGCCCGCGGCGTCTATAGCGCAGCCGGGCTACCGTTCCCGGGAGCGCAGCCGGCCTGGATGGACCGGTTCGGCTAGCAACGAAACGGCGGATACGGCGTTGTCCTGGCGGGCCAAGGTGTACCGCCATGCCGTCGTCCGTGATCCGCTTCTTCCGCTATGCGCCGGAAACGCGCGAGCTGAAGGTGACTTTCGTTAGCGGACGCCTCTATGTCTACGAGGATGTTCCGCCCGAGGTCGCCGCGGCGTTCAGGGAAACGCGCTTAAAGGGGGCGTTCTTCAACCACGAGATCCGCGACCGGTACGCCTATCGTGACATCACGCACGAATATGCCGGCTGACTCGGATGCCGCTCACACGCTCATCGACATCGACGAACCGGCAGCCGCCGAAGAGCCTTGCCCGCCTTGCTGCTGCATCAACTGCGCGAACAGATCGTAAGCCGAATTGCGGGGGCTGGAGGCGCCCGGCACCGTCGTCGACATCTTGAAGCCGTCGGCATAGGTGACGGTCGTCGTGGTCGAGCCGTCGGCAGCGGTCGTCGTGGTCGTGGTCGATCCGCCGCTGGGCGAGGAAGAACCCGAGCCACTGCCGGAGGCATCGCCCGCACCGTCCGCGCCATGCGCATGGTGGCCGTGACGGCCGCTCGTCAGCGCCTTGGTCATTTCGCCGAGGTTGATGCTGTCGTCGGCGTTCGCATCCATCTTCGAGAACACCTCGTCGGCCTTCGCCAGATTGGTGCCACCGGCGCCGAGCGCGTCCTCAAATTCTGATTTTGTGATCTTGCCATCGCCATCCGCGTCGATCCGCGAAAACAGATCTTTCAGTGCAGCTTCCCGACCTTTCGACGTCGAGGACGTCGAGTTCGACGAAGCCGAGCCGTCGGCCGATTGGCTCTGCGCCGCGAACAGCGCGTTCATCGTCTCCGCCGAAATCTGCGGATACCTCCCCGCATTGCCCGACGAGGTCGCGCCGCTGGTCGTGCTGCTGCTGCCGCTATCGATCGCGAACGGATTGGTCGCGCCCTGCGCCGACCCGGCCTTCTGCGTCGACGAGGACGACTTCGAATTCGTCAGCGACTGGATCGCGTCGAGCGCGCTGGACACGGCGCCAAGGGCTAACAGCATTGCACAACTCCAACCGACGCGGCATGCCGCGGCCAATGTTCTGTCGGGTAACGTCAGCAAGCGTCGTGCCAGCGCAAAAAGTTCAATGAAATCCGCCGCCACCGCACCTTCGACGGCCCGGGAACACCGGCAAATCATGCCGGTCGCGGCAGAAATTTCCGCCCACAGGAAGCACACCTGCCCTGCATTGCCGACCGCGGAGGCCCATGTTAGGCGAGGCCCAATCTTCTTTCGGCCGCCACGGGAAACCGCGCCATGACCCAAGCCTTCGCCCCCCGCCCCCTGGCAATCGCGCCCTCGATCCTGGCCTCGGACTTCTCCAGGCTCGGCGAGGAGGTGCGCAGCGTCGACGCCGCCGGCGCGGACTGGATCCATCTCGACGTGATGGACGGTCACTTCGTCCCGAACATCTCCTACGGCCCCGATGTCATCAAGGCGATGCGCCCGCACACGAAGAAGGTGTTCGACGCGCACCTGATGATCTCGCCCTGTGACCCCTATCTCGAGGCCTTTGCGAAAGCCGGCTGCGACCACATCACGGTGCATGCGGAGGCCGGTCCGCATTTGCACCGCTCGCTCCAGGCGATCCGCGCGCTCGGCAAGAAGGCCGGCGTCTCGCTCAATCCCGGCACGCCGATCAGCACGCTCGAATATGTCCTCGACCTCGTCGACCTCGTACTGGTGATGTCGGTGAATCCCGGCTTCGGCGGCCAGGCCTTCATCCCTTCCGCGATCGGCAAAATCCGCGACATCCGCGCGATGACGGCCGGACGCCCGATCGACATCGAGGTTGATGGCGGCGTCGGCCCCGAAGTTGCGGGCGCGCTCGCCGCGGCCGGCGCCAACGCCTTCGTCGCCGGCACATCCGTGTTCAAGGGCGGCACGCTGGACTCGTACAAAGCCAACATCGCCGCGATCCGCAACGCAGCACTGGGGGCACGCGGCGAGGCGGTCTGAGACCATCGCTGTCCGAACCGGAGCTGCTGCCGCTGCGACCAACGGGGATGGATGAACTCCGCGCCACTCCGTTTTCTGCCGGCCTGCTTCGTCTTCTCGCCGAGTCCCTTCAGGATGGAGAGCAAGTTGTCTGGCAGGGGCAGCCCGACGGCATCGCCCGCGCGGCAATGTGGCGATTTCTCTGGTGTATCGGATTTCCCTGGTTGTTGCTGACCGTCATCGCCGTCAGGAACGATTGGATCGACCAAGCGACCCAACCTCTCGCGATGCTTGGAGTTGGGATTGTTGCAGCTCCGTTCGTGATGCTGCTGCAAGACCTGCAGACGCTTTATGTGATCACCGACCACCGCGCGCTGATCGTGCGCACGGCCTGGAGCAGACGCAGCGTGACGGCTACTTCGTTCGACGCCATGGATGCAGTGTTCGAAATCCTCGACATCGGCGGCGGCGTCGGCCACCTCAACTTTGCGTCAGGGCGCTCGACCCGTTCGCCCGATACCGACTACACCGGGCGCTATGGGTTTCGCTGCGTTCGAGACGCACGGCGCATCCGGGATATCCTCGATCATGCGCGCACCGGCAAAGTAAGCCGGTCGCACCTGGAAAGAATTGCGGCTTCTACGGGTAAAGCTTAAAATTGTAGCCTTCGTCCGTACTCATCCGGACTTCACTGATTCGTGCAAATCACTGCAAGTGATTCCTGCCTGTTTTCGCGGGAGCACATCATGACGACGACCCTGGTTTGGACTGGCGTGGCGTTGTGGATTGGTTTCAGTGCGTTTGTCGTGCTCGGTCCGTCGGCCGGCCCGGTCGAGGCTCCGGCCCGTTCGGCCCGCAACATCCGTCGCGCCCGCGACAGGGGCTGACGTCCATGCAGATCGCACTCGTGAAGCGCCAGCCGAAGCGCAGGTGCCGGATCCCGCGCCGCCCGCATCCGGGCCTCGACTATTCTTCGGCCGCCTCGAGCGAGCCGATGGCGGGCTAGACGACGATGCCGGGTTCGACTGTTCGGACCTCGATCATTCGTTTCCTTCGCGGCGCCGACACTGAGACACTCTTTTCCGGACCACCTCCCATGAAACCGCACTGCCCGAACTGCCTCAAGGAAATGACCAAGGCATCCGCGTCGCGTAACCTGTTCAATTGCGAGCCCTGCCGCGAGATCATCCAATATTTCGGCGGCAGTCCGGATCACGGCGAGCCCGGCCCGCAATTCTGTTGGCCGATCCGCCGCAAGCGCACCGTTCACTCCGTCCACGCGGCCTGATCCAGCCTCAAGTCGACAGGCGGCCTATCCCGGCACTTCGCCGGCATTGGGCTCGCCGGCGTCCCCAGCCATCCGCGGCGGCCGCACCACGGTGACGGTGCAGGCCGCTTCCGAAGCCACCTTGGCCGAGACGCTGCCGAGCAGCGTGCGCCTGAACGAGCTCTGCCGCGCGCCGATGATGACGTGGTCGACCTGGTTGACCTCGGCGAACTCCAGGATCGCGGCGGCGGGATCGACCGCCTCCAGCACATGAGCCGACAGCCGGCTCTCATCCAGCTTGAGCGGCGTCGCCCAATGCCTGAGCGCGACCAGGCGGTCGATATGCTTGTTGGACCCCTGCTCGTCCAGGGTACGGTCGATCGCGATCCGGTTCAGCTTGAGCACGTTGACGCAGGCAAGCCGTGCTGACGGCAAGGTGGCAAGGATGCGCTCGGTGGTCACGCGCAGCGCCTCGTTCAGCTCCGGTGCGCCTTCCACGGTGTCGAGCGCGACGGCGAGGATGGGGCTCGATGCGATCTGGGCGGCGACATCCGATTTCGCGCGCGGCGCCATGACACCCTGGTTGAAGCGGCGACGCCATGCGACGCCGATTGGGTCGCGTTTCACCCGCTCCGAGCGCGCGGTGAGCTTGACCTGGTCCGGATGGACGAGATCGAAGGCGAGTTGGGATGCCGTCGGATAGCGCCATACCGGCTCGATCTCGAGACACCGCAACACTATTTCCTGAAGCCAGAGCGGGTAGTCGGTGCGCAAGCTTCGCGGCGGATACGGATCGCGCCACAGCCGGCGCCGCATCGCGCCCATCGTCTCGCCCTCGCCGAACGGCCGTTCGCCAGTCGTGAAGAAATAGAGCAGCACGCCGAGCGAAAACAGATCACTGCGCGGATCGTCGCGCACCCCTGACAGCCGCTCGGGCGCCATGTAGGGCGCGGTGCCGTAAGGCAGGCGGAATTCCTCCTGCAGAAGATCCGGCAGGTGGTTGTGATGCGACAGGCCGTAGTCGATCAGCACCGCCTCGCCGGTTTCGCGGAACATGATGCTGCTCGGCTTGATGTCGTGATGGATCACGTTCTGGCGGTGGAGATCGGCAAGCGCGGTCGCGATCTTGGCGACGAGCTGCCGCGCTTCGTCGTAGGGCAACGGCAGGTCAGGCAGCCGCTTGTAGAGCGTGGTGCCGCCGATGCGCTCGATCACGACATAGGCCTGGTGCGCGAAATCGCCGGTGCCGAAACAGGCCGGGACGTGCGGACCCGCCAGCCGCGGCAGGATCATCATCTCCATCTCGAAGGAGACGATCGCGGCAGGGTCCTCGCCCTCCGACACCCGCGGGATCTTCATCAGCAAAGGCATGTCGATGCCGGGATGGGTGACCGTCCACAACGTCGCCATGCCGCCGGCATGAACGCATTCACCGATGGTGTAACCATCGATCACCGCACCGGATTTGACCAGGGGCTTCGGCATCGGCCTCTAGCGCCCCTGCGAGAGCCGATCGGCGAGCCAGTGCGGCAGGCCGTTGTCGCGAATCCTGTCCGCCGCGGTCCCGATGTCATAGGGCGCGCGGCAGTAGGTGATCTGGCACGTCTCGGTGTCGAACAAGACGAAGGCTGCCGACGGATCGCCGTCGCGGGGCTGGCCGACCGAGCCGAGCACGGCGAGCCATTGCCGGCCGCGCAGAAGCTGCACCGGAACGTCGGTCTTCGGCACGAAGCTCGTCATCTTGGCCGTCACCGACATCGAATAGAGCGCGGGACGATGGATGTGGCCGCAAAACGTAACATGAGCGGGCGTCGCGATCAGGCTCTTGGCGGCGTCCACCGTCGAGCGGACATAGTGCCAGCGCTGGGGGCTGGAGGCTTCCGAATGCACGAAGAGACGATCGCTATCCTCCACCAGCATCGGCAGTTCGGTCAGGAACCGCCGCTGCGCGGTATCAAGCCGGCCGCGGGTCCATTCGATCGCGATTTGCGCCTCGGCGTTCATGGTCTCCGTCGAGGAATTGACCGCCTGGTCGTGATTGCCGCGGACGGCGATCGCACCCTGGGCAACGAGCTCCATCGCGGTATCCACCACCCATTCCGGATCGGCGCCATAGCCGACGAAATCGCCAAGCAGGACGAACCGCTCCGCGCCCCTCGCGCGGGCGGCCTTCAGGCAGGCCTCGAAGGCCTGTCTGTTGCCATGGATATCCGAAAAGACAGCTAGGAGCACGCACCCTCCACCCTCCAATTCGTATTGAAGGCCGGTAAGGCCAAATTGAGGGAGGTCAAAACCATGCGCCAGCGCCGCGCCGTTTACCAGCGCAGCCTTGCGGTGATGATCCTGCGGCGATGACGAAGGGCCTATTGCTCGTCCTTTGGCGGCATCCGGGGCGGCGGTATCGGCGTGAACACGGCGCCTTGCGCGCCGGCCGGCGGGGCAAGGAATTCGCCGGTCGAGGAATCGCCGCCGGTGGTCTCCAAAATGGTCTTCGGCGTCACATATTCGCGGACCATATCGATGAGGCTGCCATCGCCGCCGCCGAAATCGGCGGCGCGGCCGCCTTGCGGATGTCCCAGAGCGATCTCGTTCTCCGCGGCATGGGTCTTGTCGGCGAGCCTGTCGTCGTAGGGGACGCGGAAGGCGCGCGGAATGCCGCTCGGGCGATTGTCCTCGTCCAGCTGCTCGACCCACAGATAGATCGAGCCGGGGTCACCCTGAAGCGAATGCGGCTCGACGATGCGGGACTTCAGCAGCTTGAACGTCGTCGGCAGCCGGTCGGTGCTGGCCCAACCGAGCAGGCCGCGCATCTCGCTGAAGCTGACGATGTAGAACGCGCTGGTGACCACCACCGCGACCGCCTTGAACGACCAGTGCAGCCGCCCATAGACCAGCACGATCAGCAGCAGCGCACCGATCACGGCATAGGCAACCGACAGCGTGAGGATGACCGTTTGCAGATTAGTCACGGCGTATCCTCTTGGCGTTACTGCTCACCCCGGTCCTCGGGTCGAGATCGGCCCCGTTGCGCCAGCTGCTGCGGAACGTCTCCAGCAGCGATTTCGGCCGCTGGTCCACATTGACGACCTTGCCTTCGGCGTCGATCCGGAACCGCACCGCGGTCTTTTCGTCGCCGGTGTGATCGAGCGTGAACTTGTTGTCGAAGACCACCTGCGCGGTCGGATTGAGCTTCTGCACCTTCACATTGGCCGTAACGGGCTCACCTGTCGTCGCCACGAAATGCGAGACGTTGACGGTGTATTCGCCGGCGAGGATGCCGCGCACGGTGACGATCTCCTCGCGGATGGGCGAGGCGATCTTCTTGCCAGCGACGATGATGAAGTCGTTGGCCCCGCCGCGGTCGTCGCGATCGAGCGTCAGGAAGCCGGCCTCACGATGGCGGTACCAGGCGATATTGCCGGCGGGATCCTGCACGAACAGGTCGAGATCGTCGGGGTGGCTGTCCGGCCAGTCCAGCGTGATCATGAACTCCGCCTTGGAATCGATCTTGCCCTCCTTGGCATCCGGGGAGACCGCGAGCAGCGCAAGAAAGAACAGGAACGCGATCACCTGGAGCGCCTTGAACAGCATCACGCCCAGCGGATCGAACGGCTCCTCGCGCGGATAGAGACCGAAATCATCCATCATGACGGGATCCCGGCACCCTTGATCCCAGACCCCTTTTCAGACCCCTTGCGCTCCAGCACCGGCGTCACATAGGTCTCGGTCAGCACCACCGCATCCGAGAACACCCGCTGGGTCGCGGCATCCAGCATGTAGTACTGGATACGGACCAGGATCGAGCCGACGAGGCCGGCGAGCGTCGTGTACATCGCGACCGCCATGCCGTCGCTCATCAGCCCCATCGAGGAGCGCATCGCGACCTTGTCGGCGGCATCCAGCCCCGCGATCGGCGCCAGCATGATGATGAAGCCGACGATGGTGCCGAGCAGGCCGAGCTTCATCAGCGTATCCGAGACAAAGGCGCCGAACCCATTGGAGCCGCGCAGCCGGTCCGCGAGCGTCCGCAGCAGCAGCGTCTGGTCGACCGGGCGGTAGCCCTGCGCGGCCGCTTTCGTCACCAGGCTCTGGATGTGGTCGCGCACCAGGCCACGCGGCAGCGCCGCCGCGCTCGCATCGAGCACCTTGCCGCCATCAGGCGCGGCGAGCGCCTCGCGGCAGCGCCGCGCCGCTGCGCCTTCACGCGCGATCGCCCGCGTGCGCAGGAAGCAGTGGCCGCAGGTCAGAACATAGAGCACCGCGATGACGCTCGAAATGTAGGTCCGGTCCGAGGTCAGCATCAGATGGATCAGGCCGAACCGCCACAGCAGCACGACGGCGAAGATCGAGAGCCCCGTGAAGATCATCCAGAACAGGAGCGCGCTGCGCTCGGATGGGTCGGTCGCGGTTCCCGCGATCGGTCCAATCGTGATCGAACTCATGCTGCACTGCTCCCGGCCCGCAACGATTGGCCTGCAAAGATTTCCGGTCGATTAGATCAAAGCCGCCGTATCAGGTCCAAAGACCCATGCCCAATCCGGCTTGGGAAATTTGCCCGAGCAGCAGTCCCGCCACACCCCGCAATTGGCAAGGCGCGGCGGCGTTGTTAGGCTGAGCTTATCAAACGTCGGGGATGATCGCATGCGCCTCGTGCTTCAGCTTGTCGCCCGTCTGCTGCTTATCGTGGCCCTGTGCCTTGGCGCGGCAACCATATGGGCCACATTCGACGCCTATCGCAGCGTCGACCGGTCCACTGCGGCCTCGGCGCAGCGGGTCGCGCAGGCGCTTCAGGCGCTGTATTGGCGCGAGCTTTTGTTGCGCAGCAGCAGAGCGCGCGAGCATCTCCTGCCCGTTCCGGACTGGCGCACCCTGGAGACCATGAAGCTGATCTCGCCCGGAGTCTGCGTCGAGTTCCAGCCAGCCGCGGCATTCGAGAAGCCGCTCTGCGGCCAGAGCGAAGGGCTGGGCAAGATCCCGCCGCGCTGGTTCGCCGCGATCGTGCCGACCTTCCTCGGCAGCCACGCCGAGGTGGTTCGGCCCGTCAGTCCACGCGCCGCGGCCGCCGGCACCGTGGTCGCGACGCCGGATGCCGCGGCCGCCATCTCGCTCGCCTGGGAATACATCCTCAACGTGATAGACGTCGCGCTACTGATGGCGGCGGCGATCGCGCTGCTGGCTTCGCTGGCGATCGCGCATGCGCTGGCACCGGCGCGCACGATCGTGACCGCCCTGCAGCGCATGGCGCGCGGGCAGTATCGCACCAAACTGCCGCGCTTCCGCTCCATGGAGCTGGCGATGATCGGCGGCGCCGTCGACGAACTCGGCGGCCGGCTGGAGGAAGCCACCGAGCAGCGCGCCGCGCTGACGCGGCGCCTGATCGAGATCCGCGACGACGAGCGCCGCGCCCTCGCCCGCGAGCTGCACGACGAGTTCGGACAGAATCTTTCCGCCATTCTCGCCTTCGCCAACACGATCGAAACGGCGAGCACGAAGGACAACCGGGATAATGGCATCGCGCAGGATGCGCGCATGATCTCGCAGGCGACCCATCATCTGATGGCATCGCTCCGCGATGCGCTGAAGCGTCTGCGCAATCCACTGCCCGAGGAGCTCGGGCTCGAGGCAAGCCTCGTCAACCTCGTCGACAGCTGGCGCTCGCAGAGCGCGGCGCGGCCGACGATCCAGCTCGATCTCAGGGGTGACCTCACTGACATCAGCGGTCCGGCCGCCACCACGGCCTATCGCGTGGCACAGGAATGCCTGACCAACGCGCTGCGTCACGGTGCGGCGCGCGAGATCTCTTTGCGCATCGAACGCCGGGCCGGCGAGGACGACGCGCTGCTGATCCGCGTCGAGGACGACGGCGGCGGTGATGCGGAGCGCGTCTCGCAATCGGCCGGCTTCGGCCTGACCGGCATCCGCGAGCGCGTCACGGCGGCCGGCGGATCGCTCTCGATCCTGCCCGCCCGCGGCGGCCTCAGTGTCGCCGCCACCATCCCACTCGCCGCGTGAGGGCGGAATGAGCGAGGTTGCAGCAACAGGCATCTCCGTGCTGCTCGTAGACGACCACCCGATCGTCCGCCAAGGCTATCGGCGCGTGCTGGAAAGCCAGGGCGACCTGCATGTCGTGGCGGAGGCCGACAACGCCGCGGACGCCTACGGCGCATTCAAGGCGCATGATCCTGATGTCGTCTTGCTCGACATCTCGATGCCCGGCGCGAGCGGGCTGGAGGCGATCCGCAATATCCGCGCGCGCAGTCCGCGGGCGCGGATCCTCGTCTTCACCATGCACAACGAGGCCGTGCTGGTGAAAGCCGCCTTCAGCGCGGGAGCCAGCGGCTTCGTCACCAAGAGCAGCGAGCCGTCCGCCGTCGTCACCGCGATCCGCGCTGTCGCGCGCGGCGAGCGGGCCATGAGCGACGATATCGCGCACATCCTCGCCGAGGACAGCCTGTCGGCGGGCTCAGCGCTGGATCAGCTGGGCGAACGCGAGATCGAGATCCTGCGCCAGTTCGCCGGCGGCGCCACCACCGAGCAGATCGCGACGCATCTCAATCTCAGTGTGAAGACAGTGCAGAACTACCACTATTTGATCAAGACCAAGACCGGCGCGCGCACCGACGCGCAGCTGGTGCGGCTCGCCGCGACCTGCGGGCTGACGAAGATCTAGCAGCGGGGCTGCCGCTTTCCCCACGTCACTTGAAGATTTGGAATCTGCCGGGCCCGATGGAACGGAGGCCATCCGGCTCCGGTTAGGAGTAGAGTGGAGGAATCGCCATGAGTAAGGCTCATCACAAGGCAGTCGACCATCCCCCGATCATCACCGTAGGCGAGCTCATCGATGAACTTTGCCGCCTGCCCGATACGGCCGTCGTCCACTTCCGCTGCCCCATGCTCGAGCAGGAGCTGACATTCTACCGCCTTCGAAAGCGGTCAAAGGATGCCGTCGAAATCGCGGTCAATGCATATCCGGAGAGCCCGCCAGTCGTCCCGGCGACCAACGGCGGTGCGTTTCAGCCGCGCAGGCACGCAACGGCCGCGCCCCCCGTTCGGGAGAGTGCGCTTCTTCACAAGGCAAGAGGGTGAGATAGGCCTCCGGGTCTAGGCCGCCTTCAGGGTCTAGGCCGCCTTCAGGCCGCGCAGCACCAGCGCGAGCGTCGCGTCGACACGCGCCGGCAGATCAGCGTCCTTCCATTCGTCGGCATGCGCCGGATGGTGGAAGCGGACGGTGGCATCGAAGATCGCGCGCGCGGTGGTTTTGACGTCGCCGATGGCGAATGCGCCCTGCTTCACGCCGTCCGTCAGGATCGCCGAGATCTGGTCGATCATGGTGTCCTTGTGACATTTGACGGCCGCGCAGGCCTCGCGCGCCAGCGTCAGATAGGTCTCGAACATCTCGGGGTCGTCGAGCACACGCGAACGCTTGGCGGCGAACAGCGTGCGCAGCCAGCGCTCGAGCCGCGCCGGCGCCGGGCCCTGCTCCGCGGCGATCTGGCGGAGCGGCGCGTCGATGCGGTCCAGCCAGCGTTTGGCGACGGCCTCGCGCAGCGAGGCCTTGCTCGGGAAATGGCGATAGACGCTGCCGTGGCTCACATCGAGCGCACGGGCAACGTCGACCACGGTGGCCTTGGCAAGTCCGTAACGCCGCAAGACGTCCTCGGTCACTTCGAGGATCCGCTCCGGCGTCAAGACAACGGCTTCATTCATGCCAGCACCATGTTCCCGTTGGGCTCAGTTATCCGGCGATGGAGCTGCTTCCGAAGCGCCCATGCCGGCTGTTTCGGAAAGCTCTCGCCTTAATGAGGCAGTTTTGCAGCCTGCGCCGCGATCTGGCGCGCTACCAGCAAATTGAGCCAATGCCCAATCGCGCCGGTGAGGTTGATGATTTCGGTTGTCATTGTCTTAAGTCTCCATTCGTCCGCGGTCCCCGCTCTTCAATCCGCCCTCCGATCCGAGCTTGGCTCGGATGTCGGGCTCCCCGGGGCTTGTCGCGGGACGCCCAATCGGAGCGTCCGAGAACGGATATACACGTCCCGCTGACAGATTTCAATATCTGTCAGTCAATGATCCGTGATTGACAGTTAATATTTGCGGCTGGGGTCGCCAACCCCTGCCTCCGGTCCGGTGGATAGCTCGGCAATCCCCCTCTCGCGGGGCCCAGACCGTTTGTTTCGCCCTGTCTGCTCTGTTAAATCACGGCGTAAAAAGCATTTTGGCTGGCGCCGCCCCTCGGGATCGCCCGCCCACCTTCCTGGAGCCATCAGATGATCCCCCGCTATACCCGCCCGGAAATGGCCTCGATCTGGGAGCCGCAGACCCGGTTCAAGATCTGGTTCGAGATCGAGGCGCATGCGGCGGACGCCCTCGCCGAACTCGGCACCATCCCGAAGGAGGCCGCCAAAACGGTCTGGGCCAAGGCCAAGGACGCCACCTTCGACGTCGCCCGCATCGACGAAATCGAGCGCGAGACCAAGCACGATGTCATCGCCTTCCTCACTCACCTCGCCGAGATCGTCGGCCCCGAGGCGCGCTTCGTTCACCAGGGCATGACCTCGTCCGACGTGCTCGATACCTGCCTCAACGTCCAGCTCACCCGCGCCGCCGACCTGCTGCTCGCCGACCTCGACAAGGTGCTGGCCGCGCTCAAGAAGCGCGCCTTCGAGCACAAGATGACGCCGACCATCGGCCGCAGCCACGGCATCCATGCCGAGCCCGTGACCTTCGGCCTCAAGCTCGCTTATGCCTATGCCGAATTCTCGCGCGCCAAGGAGCGCCTGATCGCGGCGCGCAAGGAGGTCGCGACCTGCGCCATATCAGGCGCCGTCGGCACCTTCGCGCAGATCGATCCGCGCGTCGAAGAGCACGTTGCGAAAGCCATGGGCCTCGTCCCCGAGCCGATCTCGACCCAGGTGATCCCGCGCGACCGCCATGCGATGTATTTCTCGACGCTCGGCGTGATCGCCTCTTCGGTCGAGCGCATCGCGGTAGAGATCCGCCACATGCAGCGCACCGAAGTGCTGGAGGCCGAAGAGTTCTTCTCGGAAGGACAAAAGGGCTCCTCCGCGATGCCGCACAAGCGCAACCCGGTGCTGTCGGAAAACCTCACCGGTCTCTCCCGTATGGTGCGCGCCTATGTGACGCCTGCGCTGGAGAACGTCGTGCTCTGGCACGAGCGCGACATCTCGCACTCCTCGGCCGAGCGCATGATGGGCCCGGATGCCACCGTGACGCTCGACTTCGCGCTGGTGCGCCTCGCCGGCCTGATCGACAAGCTGCTGGTCTATCCCGCCAACATGCAGAAGAACCTCGACCGCCTCGGCGGCCTCGTGCATTCGCAGCGCGTGCTCCTGGCGCTCACGCAGAAGGGCGCGAGCCGCGAGGACGCCTACAAGCTCGTGCAGCGCAACGCGATGCCGGTCTGGCGCGGCGAAGGCGATTTCCTTCAGCTGCTGAAGAAGGACACCGAGGTGAAGAAGTATCTCTCGGACGCCGAGATCGAGGAGCAGTTCGACCTCGGCTATCACCTCAAGCACGTCGACACGATCTTCAAGCGCGTGTTCGGCGAAAGCTGACATCTTGTAGGGCGGATTAGCGTAGCGTAATCCGCCTTCCGTCCCGGCATCGCGGCGGGTTACGCTACGCTAACCCGCCCTACGAAGAAAAAACGGATCCCACCCCATGCCCATCGTCAACCGCGTTGCCGCCCTCTCCGACGAAATGGCCGCCTGGCGCCATGACTTCCACGAGAACCCCGAATTGCTCTACGAGGTCCACCGCACCGCCGGCATCGTCGCCGAGAAGTTGCGCGAATTCGGCTGCGACGAAGTGGTGACGGGTATCGGGCGCACCGGCGTTGTCGGGGTGATCCGCGGCCGCAAGTCCGCCTCCGGCAAGACCATTGGGCTCCGCGCCGACATGGACGCGCTGCCGATCATGGAGACGTCGGGCGTGCCTTATGCGTCGAAGGTCCCCGGCAAGATGCACGCCTGCGGCCATGACGGCCACACCGCGATGCTGCTGGGCGCCGCCAAATATCTCGCCGAGACGCGCAATTTCGACGGCACGGCGATCATGATCTTCCAGCCCGCCGAGGAAGGTGGCGGGGGCGGCAAGGCCATGGTCGAGGACGGGTTGATGACGCGCTGGAACATCCAGGAGGTCTACGGCATGCACAACATGCCGGGCCTGCCCGAAGGCCATTTCGCAACCACGCCCGGCGCGATGCTGGCCTCCTCAGACAACATCCAGATCACCGTCCACGGCAAGGGCGGCCACGCCGGCGCGGGTCCGCACAAATCCGTCGACAGCGTGCTGATCGGCTCGCAGATCGTCAACGCGCTGCAATCGATCGTGGCGCGCAACGTCGATCCGCTGAAGTCAGCCGTCATCTCGATCACGCAATTCCACTCCGGCACCGCCTTCAACATCATCCCGGAGGTCGCCGAGCTCGGCGGTACCGTGCGCACGCTCGATCCTGAGGTGCGCGATCTCGTCGAGCGCCGCATCGGCGAAGTCGCCGAGAGCGTCGCCCGCGCCTATGGCGGCTCGGCCGAGACGAAATACAGCCGGATGTATCCGGTGACGATGAACCATGCGCGCGAGGCCGGCCTTGCCGCCGACGTCGCCCGCGACATCGTCGGCACCGATCGCGTCAACGACAAGTTCATCCCGATGATGGGCGCCGAGGATTTCTCGTTCATGCTGGAGGCGCGTCCCGGCGCGATGGTGCTAGTCGGCATGGGCGACGGCAACGAGTGCCACCATCCGGCCTATGTCTTCAACGACAACATTTTGGGCCACGGCGCCTCGTTCTGGGCGCGCCTGGTCGAGACACGGATGCCGGCGGGGTAGAAGGTCTGTAGGGTGGGTTTTAGCCCCGTGGATGCGCAAGCGCATCGACTAGGCGTAACCCACCACTTCTGTTTCCGCGGATATGGCCAGGGTGGGTTACGCCTTCGGCTAACCCACCCTGCCCACTCTCATCCCTGATATTGCAGCACATGCATGCCGGCGTTCCAGTCGGAGACGAACATCAGCCCGTCGGGCCTGACATAAGCGTCACAGGTCTTGGCCGCGAGCGCGACGTTCGGGCGAGGGTCGATCAGCTTTTTCGGTGTCGGCGGCACCAGTACGCGATCTCCCTCGGCGCGAAGGAATAGACGACGGCGACGTAGCACGGCGTCCGTCGGCCGCGGACTACGTTCTCCCACCACGTCCGCTGCGAGCGGCGCTCAATTACAGACCTCATAATTGCCGCCGGCCGCGGCATTTGGACTGACCCTTCCCTGGATAACCCCGCTTACAAGCCGGCATCCTTTTTGAACCGGGCGACAGCCCGCCGAATTGCAAAAGATCTGCCCGCTGGCCTCGGGTTTGGACGGCGAAGATTCGGATTGCTTTCGCTCCGTATCCCGTCTCCTTGAATCCTCGCGCGTCGCGACCGGCTTCTTCTCCTGGACCTTCTCGCACTCGTTGTCGTCACCGACGCGATAGCCGGCGCGGCAGGTGATCTTCACGCATTGATCGCCGTCGGCCTTGAAGCCGAAATTGCACACGAGCGGGCAGACGCGCCCCGGCTTCGCCTTGAGGGCATCGAGTGCGTCGACGCTGGCGAGCTTCACGTCGAACTGGGTTCCGGCATATTTGTTGAAGAGCGTCAGTGAGCGCTGCGCGGCCGACGTCCACTCGCCCTCCACAGCCGAGGTGAGGCAGCCGACACGGCGCAACTCGCTCTGGACGGATTTTGTAAGATCAGCCGCCGATAAGGTGTATGCTGGTACAGGCGAGAGGGCAGCAACTTTCTGCTCGGCCTCGGGCAACTGTCGATCGGCCGCCGACTTTGCGGCCAGCTCGGTTTTCTCGGCGGCTTGCCTCGCAGCGAGTTCGGCCTTGACCTTCTCTGCCGTCTGCTTCTCGGCCAGCGCTTTCGCGGCCGCAGCCTCGGCGATCTTGCGCTCGCGCTCGGCTGCTTCAGCCCTCGCCTGCTCGATCTGCTTCTGCTTCTCCGCCACGATCCGCGCGTCCTCGGCGGCTTTGGCGGCAGCGGCGGCTTTTTCCATCTCCGCCTTGTGGGCTCGTTCGGCGGCGAGCTTCACCTTCTCCTGCTCGGCCTGCCGGGCCTTCTCGGTCGCCGCCGTGCGCTCCTCTTCGGCGGCAATCTTCTTCAGCTGCACGCGGGCGAGATTGGCGTAGAAGCCATCTGGATATGTCTGCAGGAAGGCTTCCCAGGCCTCACGCAGGCCGGCCTGAAGCGCAAGCTCATAGTCCCTGCGCACGCTGTCCTGTGGATTGGCCTGCGGCCCCGCGACAGCGGCCGGCTTCGCCGGCACCAGCGGCACGTCGTCGCCGCCGAGCGAGCCGTAGACATAGGGCTCCTGCCTGTTGCCGGTGTTCTTCAGAACGTCGTCCCGCACGAAACCGAACGCCTTGCGCAGATCAAGCCCCGGCTTCGGCAGGTGCTCGACCAGCGCCGTGGCGAAGGGACTGTTGCGGGAATCGCCGTCGGATGCAGTCGATCCCGCCTTGGCCGCGAACGCGATCATCGTGTTCGGGCTGGTCGGCTCGACCTTGGCAAGACCTCGCCCGATCGCGCGCGAGGCCACCATGCGCTTCATGGTCTTGGAAAAGGGATTGTCGCGGCAGGCGTCGAGGATGACGAGGCGCAGCCGCTTGGCCGGCTCGACGGCGAACAGCGCACGATCGAGCGCAACCGTCTCGTCGAGAACGTCGCCGTCGGTCTCCAGCATGGCGTCGGTCGGGATGAGATAGTTGTTGCCGTCGAGCTCGATGCCGTGGCCAGCGTAGTAGATCACAGCCATGTCGGCGTCGCGGACCCTGCCGGCAAAGTCACGCAGCGTCCGCCGCATCTCGGAGGCGTTCAGGTCTGTTTTCACGTCGACCGCATCAAAACCGGCCTTCTTGAACATGTCGCCGATCAGGGCAGCATCGTTCACGGGATTGGTGAGCCGCAGCGTGTTCTTGTAGGCGGAGTTGCCGATCACGAGCGCGACGCGCTTTTCGGCCCAGACAGGCCCACAAGCGAACAAGGTCGCAAGGGCTATCACGCCAATGAGCCGATACACGCTCAATTGCAGATCTCGGTGGTGACAGTGACTCCGTGATTTTGCTTCGCCGTTCCGAGACGGCACCCCTTTGCGACCGGCCGACACCCCGCGTTGCCGCAGACCATCTGTCCGGACGCCTGGGGCGCCGACGGTGCGGCTTCCGTTTGCTTTCGATCCGTATCCCGCCTCCGCGACTCCTCGCGCGTCGCGACCGGCTTCTTTTCCTGGACCTTTTCGCATTCATTGTCCTCGCCGACGCGATAGCCGGCGCGGCAGGTGATCTTGACGCATTGGTCGCCGTCGGCCTTGAAGCCGAAATTGCAAACCAGCGGGCAGACCCGCCCCGGTTTCGCCTTCAGCGCATCGAGCGCNTNCACGCTCGCGANCTTCACGTCGAGCTGGGTGCCGGCATATTTGTTGAACAGCGTCAGTGAGCGCTGCGCAGCCGAACTCCACTCGCCCTCAGCGGCCGACGTCAGGCACCCGACGCGGCGCAATTCGCTCTGTACGGATTTGGCGAGGTCAGCCGCTGACAATGTGGGTGTCGGCCCCGGCGAGAGCGCGGCCACTTTCTGGTTCTCGACTTCGGGCAGCTGCCGATCGGCGGCCGGCTTTGCGGCCTGCTCCGCCTTTTCTGCCGCCTGCTTCGCGGCGAGCTCGGCCTTGGCTTTCTCGGTCGCCTGCTTCTCGGCCAAGGCCTTCGCTGCGGCCGCCTCGGCGACCTTGCGCTGGTGCTCGGCGGCTTCCGCTTTCGCTTGCTCGATCTGCTTTTGCTTCTCTGCGGCGATCCGCGCCTCTTCCGCAACCTTGGCCGCAGCGGCCGCCTTGTCCTGCTCGGCCTTCTGGGCGCGCTCGGCAATAAGCCTGGTCTTTTCCTGCTCGGCGGCCTTCGCCTTTTGCTCGGCTGAGGCACGCGTCTCTTCGGCGCCGATCTTGTTCAACTGGCCTTTGGCGAGATTCGCATAGAATCCCTCAGGATATTGCGCCAGGAACGCTTCCCAGCCGTCACGGGTGCCGAGTTGGAGCGCAAGTTCATAGTCTCGCCTGAGCTCAGACTGCGGATTGGCTTGCGGGCCGGTCGCAACGGGCTTGGCAGGAACGAGCGGCACGTCGTCGCCGCCGAGCGAGCCATACACGAAAGGCTCTTGCTTGTTCGCGGTGCTCTTCAGCACGTCATCGCGCACGAAGCCGAATGCCTTGCGCAGATCGAGGCCCGGTTTTGGCAGGTGCTCTGCGAGAGCCGTAGCGAACGGGCTGTTCCGGGAGTCTCCATCGGACGCCGTCGAACCGGCCTTGGCCGCGAACGCAATCATCGTATTCGGGGTGGTCGGCTCGATCTTGGCGAGGCCCCGCCCGATCGCGCGCGAGGCCACCGTGCGCTTCATCGTCTTGGCAAAGGGATTGTCGCGGCAGGCGTCGAGAATGACGAGCCGAAGCTGCTTGGCAGGCTCGATGCTCACCAACACGCGATCGATCGGCAACGCCTCGTCGTAGACGTCGGTGTCGGCCTCGAGCGCGGCATCGGTCGGGATCAGATAGTTGGTGCCATCCACCTCCATGCCGTGGCCAGCGTAGTAAATGACCGCGATGTCGGCATCCCGCGTCCGGGTGCCGAACTCCCGCAGCGCCTTGCGCATTTCAGGTGCGCTCAGGTCCTGCCTGACGTCGACCGTGTCGAATCCGGCTTTCTTGAGCATACCTCCGATCAAGCCGGCATCGTTCACCGGATTGCCCAGCTTCGGCGCGCTCTTGTAGGCGGAATTGCCGATGACGAGCGCGACGCGCTTCTGGGCCTGCGCTGGCCCGCAAACGAGCCAGGTCCCGAAGATGATGGCAGCAATGAAGCGATACGCTCTCAATTGCAGACCTCTCTCGTTCGGCCGGCCATCACGGCGCTCGCATCAGCGGTGCTGGCGCGCTCTATTCTGCATCCCTTGCCGACGGGGCGGCAGCCGGCAGCATTGCAGAATATCTGGCCGGATGCCTGCGGTGCCGACGGCGCGGTTTCGCTTGCCCTGCGGTCTGCGTCGCGCTTCCGCGTGTCCTCGCGCGTCGCGACCGGCTTCTTTTCCTGGACCTTTTCGCATTCATTGTCCTCGCCGACGCGATAGCCGGCGCGGCAGGTGATCTTGACGCATTGGTCGCCGTCGGCCTTGAAGCCGAAATTGCACACCAGCGGGCACACCCGTCCGGGCTTCGCCTTCAGCGCATCGAGCGCNTNCACGCTCGCGANCTTCACGTCGAGCTGGGTGCCGGCATATTTGTTGAACAGCGTCAGTGAGCGCTGCGCAGCCGAACTCCACTCGCCCTCAGCGGCCGACGTCAGGCACCCGACGCGGCGCAATTCGCTCTGTACGGATTTGGCGAGGTCAGCCGCTGACAATGTGGGTGTCGACCCCGGCGAGAGCGCGGCCACTTTCTGGTTCTCGACTTCGGGCAGCTGCCGGTCGGCAGCCGGCTTTGCGGCCTGCTCAGCCCTCTCCGCCGCCTGCTTCGCGGCAAGCTCGGCCTTGGCCTTCTCCACTGCCTGCTTCTCGGCAAGCGCCTTCGCAGCCGCCGCCTCAGCCACCTTGCGCTGGTGCTCGGCCGCTTCCGCTTTCGCTTGCTCGATCTGCTTTTGCTTCTCTGCGGCGATCCGCGCCTCTTCCGCCGCCTTGGCAGCAGCTGCTGCCTTCTCCTGCTCGGCCTTCTGGGCGCGCTCGGCGATCAGCCTCGTCTTTTCCTGCTCGGCTGCCTTGGCCTTTTGCTCAGCCGAAGCGCGCGTCTCTTCGGCGGCGATCTTGTTCAACTGGCCCTTGGCCAAGTTGGCGTAGAAACCGTCCGGATACGCCGCCAGAAACGCTTCCCAGCCGTCGCGCGTCGCAAGCTGAAGCGCGAGCTCGTAATCCCTGCGAATGGCATCCTGCGGGTTGGCCTGCGGACCGGTCGCGGCCGGCCGCACGACGAGGGGCACGTCGTCGCCGCCGAGCGAGCCGTAGACATAGGGCTCCTGCTTGTAGCTCGTGCTCTTGAGCACGTCGTCGCGCACGAAGCCGAAGGCCTTGCGCAGATCAAGGCCCGGCTTCGGCAGATGCTCGACCAGCGCAGCGGCGAACGGACTGTTTCGCGCATCGCCATCGGACGCCGTCGATCCCGCCTTGGCCGCGAACGCAATCATCGTGTTCGGGCTGGTCGGCTCGACCTTGGCGAGCCCGCGCCCGACGGCGCGTGAAGCCAGCGTGCGTTTCATCGACTTGGCGAACGGGTTGTCGCGGCAAGCATCCAGGATGATCAGGCGCAGCTGCTTGGCCGGCTCGACCGCGAAAAGTGCGCGTTCGACCGGAATGGTCTCGTCGAGAACGTCGCCGTCCGTCTCCAGTGTCGCGTCGGTCGGAATGAGATAGTTGGCTCCATCGAGCTCGATGCCGTGGCCGGCGTAATAGATCACCGTCACGTCCGCATCGCGCGACCTGCCGGCAAACTCGCGCAGCATGCGCCGCATCTCGCTGGCACTGAGATCCAGCCGGACGTCGACGGAATCAAAGCCCGCCTTCTTGAACATGCCGCCGACCAGCGTGGCATCGTTCACGGGATTGCTGAGCTTGGGCGCGCTCTTGTAAGCGGAATTGCCGATCACGAGCGCGACCCGCCGGTCGGCATGCGCCGGTCCGCAGGCAAAGCCAATCGCAAATATCAACACAGCAAATAGCCGAAACGGAATCACTTGCGTCCCCCCGGATGCAATTCCCTGAGACTATTCGCTAGCGTCGCCGATTGCTAATTCTTCCTATGTGATTCCTGTCACACAAGCCGGTCTAACGGGGGTAAGGATAATGCGGCGAAGCGTCACCCTGGTTTTTCCAGGTGACGCCGCCGTCTGTCGGGGCCGCTACATTTGCACCACCTCGTGGCGCATGACGAAGGGTGCAAGCAGCGCGTGTACCTCGCTCGCAACCGCCTCGCGCTGGTCCGATGGCAGGCCGGCAAGGGTCACGGTGGCGATCGATCCGTGACTGCCATGGGCACCGACTTTGACCCTGCAATCGATGCCGCGCTCGACCAGCGGCGTGAGCACCTTGGTGAACACGCGCTCAGCCGCGTCCCAGCGCAATTGAGGCTTGAATACCTTGCCGACACCGGTCACCGGCATCGGGTCGATCGGAATGACCTGCACCGGGACGGCGGCCCGCTCCGGCGTGCGCTCGCGAACCCAGGATTCCAGTTCGCCGGGCTCCACGGTCGCGCCGGGCTTCAACTGCACGTAGCCCACCGGCAGTTCGCCGGCATAGGCGTCGGGCTGGCCGACTACGGCGGCGAAGCCGACCGCGGGATGCCGGAACATGATCTCCTCGACCGGCGCGGGATCGATGTTATGGCCACCACGGATCACGAGGTCCTTGGCGCGACCGGTGATCCAGAGATAGCCGTCGGCGTCGAGCCGGCCGAGATCGCCGGAATTGACCCAGACCCCGTCGACGAACGCGCCCTTGTTGTGCTCGTCGTTGAGATAGCCGCCGAACACGCCGGGCCCTGCCATGATGACGACCCCGATCTCATCCGGAGCGCAGTCGCGGATCAGGCGACCATCGGCATCGAGTTGCACGATGCGCACGCGCGCATAAGGCATGGGCAAGCCGACCGAGCCGAGCCGGATCGGCCGTGATGGATAGGCCAGCGTGTGCACGCTCGAGGTCTCGGTCATGCCGTAGACCTCGACCACGGGCAGCTTCAGCTTGTCCTGGATCGCCGAGCCGACCGCGACGGGGATCGCCGAGCCGCCTCCGGCGGCATATTTGAGGCTTGAGATGTCGGCTTGATCAGGTGGCACCGCGAGCGTTGCGGCGAGCACCGTCGGCACGCTCGACAGCGCTTCCGGCTTGAAGCGCTCGACCAATTTCCAGATATTCTTCACCGCATTCGGATTGCGCCAGCCGCTCGGCGACAGCACGACCAGCGAGCCGCCGCCCGACAGCATCGTCAGCACCTGGGTCAGCGATCCCCCGACGTGAAACAGCGGCATGCCGAACAGCAAATTGGCACCGGGCTTCGCCCTTAGCAGCAGGTTGAGCGCCCAGGCCTGGTAGACCTGGTTGGTATGCGTGTGCCGCACCAGCTTGGGCGTGCCGGTGGTGCCGCCGGTGTGGAAATAGGCCGCGATGTCGGCACCCGAAATCTTGCGCCCGCTGACAAGCTGATCCGACGGCTGCTGCTTGATCAGGTCGCTGAAAGCAAAGATGCCATTCGCCGGATCGCCGCCGCCGAACACCTGCACGATCGCCTTGAGGTGCTTGAGTTGCGGGCGGATCTGCTCGACCTTCTGCCAGATATCGGTGCCCGGCATCGGCCCGAGCGCCACCAGGATTTTGGTGTTCGCAGCTTCCAGGATCTCCGCGATCTGGTGCGGCTCGAGCAGCGGATTGACGGGATTGGCGATGCCGGCGGCCTCCGCGCCGAACAGCGTCACGAAGGCATCCGGCACCAGCGGCAGCATGAAGCTGATGACGTCGTCTTTCTCCGCGCCGAGCGCGTGAAACATGTTGGCAGCCTGCGTGACGCGCGCAATGAAATCGCGGTAGGTGACCACCAGTGGCGTGTCGGCGGGATCAGCATTTTGCAGAAACTGGATCGCCGCGCCGTCGGGATTGCGCGCCGCGCCCAATTTGATGGCGTCAAGCGTGCTCTCGGCAGCGATGCGGTCCGCATAGGGGACCCGCTCGAACGCCCGGACCTCCTCGTCGGTCAAAAGATCCGGATAGTCATTGCCAATGAGCCGATCGAGCGCGTGGATGCCCGCCATGGAATTCCGTCCTCCCTCAGATGTATGTCCACGCCCCCTGTCTTTTGACATTTTTGGGTCGGCGAGGCCCCGACCGATGGCCAGCCGGGCGCCGACAGAATGATGGATGATTTGGCGTTCGTCCATTGCCAACGGGCTGCGGCACTCGAACGCGAACCTAAGGCGCTTGAACCTCTGCGGCCGATCCGGGGACCAAGAACTGGCACTGAATTCGCTCGCCAGCGCCCTGCCGCAAGACTTGAGGTCACCATGACGATGTCCCTGCGGAACCGCATCACACGGCTGATCGCCGCGTGCGCTATCTCAACAGCCATCGCGCTGCCCTCCGCAACATTCGCCGCGGACGGCCAGCTTGACAAGATGCGGGCCAAGATCGCGGCATTCATCACCGACAAGATGGAGAAGCTGGGCGGATCGCGCATCATCTACAAGGTGGACAGTGACGCCTTGCGGGAGGCGGTCACCACGGATCTGCGCGACGACGTCTACAAGACCCTGCGCGAGGGCCGGATCGCCTTCTCCGGCCTTGCGATTCGTGACGGCGGCGTCGAGGTCAAGATCGCGGACGCCAAGGGCCGCGAGCTGCTGACGCGCAAGCTCGCCTCGGCGGCAGAGGGATTGCCCACGCACGCCCTCGCCGTGACCGACGCCGGAGACGGGCTGATCAGGCTCGTGCCGACCGATGCCGCATCCGCCGCAGATCTCGTCGAGGATTCCATCGCCATGATCGAGCAGCGCCTCAAGGACGCCGGCGTCACTCTGGCCAGCGTCCAGCCTGAGGGAACGGACCGCATCCGCATCTTCCTGCCGGGCACGATGGAGCCCGAGCGCATCACCGCGATCTTCGCCAGGAAGGTCAAGGTCAGCTTCCGCCTGATCGATGTCACGATGTCGGCGGAGCAGGCGCAATCCGGCACGCCTCCGGCGGGCACGGAAGTGATGTTCGGCTTCAAGGACAAGCTTCCCTACCTCGTCAAGGCCAGCGTGCTCGACGGCGACGACATCAGCTACGCGGGACCGGGATTCTCGAGCGGCACTAAGGAGCCGATCGCCTCGTTCCGCTTCAACGGCCGCGGTACGCGGCGCTTCGCTCACATCACCGCAGAGAACGTTGGAATGCCCTTCGCCATCGCGCTCGACGACAAGGTGATCTCCTCCCCGGTGATCCGCGAGCCCATCACCGGCGGCTCCGTCCAGATTTCCGGCAACTTCACCCTGGAAGAGGCGAACAGCGTCGCCATGCTGCTGCGCGCCGGCTCGCTGCCCGGACGTCTTGGCCTCGTCGAGCAGCAGGTCATCCAACCCGCCGCCAAGCCATAAGGGGAAGATCGTCAGACGCGCCCCACCAGGGGCATCCGGCCGTTCCGCGACGCCGAAGCCCGCCCCGAATCACGGCCGCGTTGCGGCCGGACGCACAACCAACGGGCAATTGCCGAAACGCCCGATCAGGCTAAAATTTGCCTCTTGCGGCGTGACGGCCAAAGGCTTCATTTCAGGCGGCCGTCATTCGATTTCGGCTATACGTGTCGAGCATACCGACCAGGACTGAAAGCCTTACGCGGGGTTAGTACCATGCCGTCCGGCAGCGCAGACATTTCCTCGATCCTCGACCGCATTCTCGATGCGGCAACGGACAACCTCAGGATCGCGAAGATCCTGGTCCAGATGGGCCTGGATCCGAACAACGTCACCTATGACGCGATCTTCAATAGGCTGCTGGAGATTTTCGTCCACAACATCACGTTTGCCAATCTGTTCGCCGCGGTCGGCGCCGGTTTCTTCGTCGCCACCCTCTTGATGCGGACCATGGTGCCGCTGCGCGTCGCCAACATGATCGGCTGCGCGTTCTTCGCCGTTTTCGGCGCGCTCTCCGCCAACGTCGCGACGTTCCTGCTCTATCTGCTGCTGCTTCCGATCAACGCCCTGCGCCTGCGGCAGATGCTCAAGCTGGTCAAGAAGGCGCGCCATGCCGCCGAAGGCGACATGTCGATCGAATGGCTCAAGCCATTCATGACCGAGCGCAAATATCGAAGCGGCGACACGCTGTTCAAACTGGGCGATCCTGCCAAGGAGATGCTCCTCACGGTCACCGGCAAGTTCCTGGTCAAGGAGATCAATGTCGAGATCGGGCCCGGAGCGCTGATGGGAGAGCTCGGCTTCCTGACGCCCGACAACCGGCGCACCGGAACGATCGAATGCATCGAGGACGGCCAGGTGCTGACGATCACCTACGACCGGCTGCTCGAGATCTACTTCCAGGACCCGCAGTTCGGCTATTACTTCCTGGTGCTGACCAGCCAGCGCCTGCTGCAGAACATCGATCGTTTGCAGAAGCAGCTCGCCACGGAGCGGGCGGCCACGACGAACAGGATCGCGTGATCGCCGCTGCTCAGCCTAGCAGCAGCGCCATGCCGGGGTCGCCCTTCTCCATCGCGCGCCGATAGGCCGGACGTGCACTGACACGGCCGAGATATTTGACCACGTTCGGGCAGCGTTGGACATCGTAGGGCTGGAAGTAGCGCATCGTCGTCAGCGAAAAGCCCATCATGATGTCGGCGGTGGTGAAGGCATTGCCCGCCAGATATTCGGCATCGCGAAGGCGGGCGTCGAGGAGATCGTAGGAGCGATCGAGCCGTCCCTTCATGGCGAGCAGGGTCGGGTTGTCCTTTGCAAGATCGAGTCGATTCAGAATCATCATCCGCCCCATGCCGGGTTGCAACGTGCCATTGGCGAAGTGAAGCCAGTACAGGAACTGCGGGAAGGCGGGATCATTGGGGCCGAGCACCAGACGGCCGTTGCCGTACTTTGCGACGATGTAGTCCACGATGGCGCCAGACTCCGCGAGCACGAGATCGCCGTCAGTCACGACGGGCGCTGCCCCGCTCGGGTGCAGCGCCTTGTACTCCGGGGGCGCCAGCATGGTGACGGGATCGCGGGCGTAGCGCTTCAGCTCGTAGTCAAGCCCCAGCTCCTCGCACAGCCAGACGATGCGCTCGGACTGAGACTTGCCGAGATGATGGACGGTGAGCATGCGGCCTCCTGCAGCGGTAAGTTGGGCACGTCGTGAAGACGCGTATAGCCTGCCATTGCCGGGGACGCATCTCGGTCTTTCGTCCCGGATGCAGCGCGGTGCCGCTTCGACGGCGCTGCAGAGCCGGGGCCCAGCCCACCGGGTATGTCCTGTCCGCGGCGCCTCCAGCCTCCCTCCAAAACGGCCCCGCCGCAAAATCGCCCTAAAAACCGAATGGTAACCATGACGGGCTAGGGTAATGACGTGACCAATCCTCCGACGATCCTGGTGTTCGATTCCGGCCTTGGCGGGCTCACGGTGCTCCGCGAGGTCGTGGCCGCGCGTCCGGACGCCCATTTCGCCTACGTCGCCGACGACGCCTTCTTCCCCTACGGCCACCACAGCGAGGACGAGATCATCGCCCGCGTCGTGCCGCTGATGGGTGAGCTGATCGGCACGCATGACCCTGATATCGTCGTCATCGCCTGCAACACGGCGTCCACCCTGGTCCTGTCCCACTTGCGCGCCACTTATTCGGTGCCCTTCGTCGGTACGGTGCCGGCGATCAAGCCGGCCTGCGCGCAATCGAGGACCCGCCGCGTCTCGGTGCTCGGCACCAAGGGCACGGTGAAGCGCGAATACACCAAGGCCCTGATCCGCGATTTCGCGCAGGGCTGCGAGGTGACGCTGGTCGGCTCGCCTGAGCTTGCCTCGCTGGCTGAAGCTGAACTCAGCGGCGCTTCCGTCAGCGACGGCGACATCCTGGCCGAACTCGCCCCTTGCTTCGTCGGCGAAGACGCGACCTCGCGCACCGACACCGTCGTGCTCGCCTGCACACATTATCCGCTGCTGCTCGACCGGCTGAAGCGGCTGGCACCCTGGCCGGTCGACTGGATCGATCCCGCGCCGGCGATCGCCCGCCGCGTCTCGGATCTGCTCGGCCCGCGCATCGGCGGCATCGCACAGGCCGGCGCCGAAATGATCTTCACCTCGAACCGCGTGCACGGCCTTTCGGCTACGCTGACGCCGTTCTTCGGCGGCCGCGCGCTGGCCTGACTTTGCGCATCGGCGCCGCGCTGCTAGGTTTTGCCGTCGTCACCTCACTGCAGGCCTTTCCATGTCGGTCCAGACTCCGCCGCTCAACCGCCTTCGCCAATTGTGGCGCGATGGCCGCCCCGCTTTCGGCGCGATCGCGACCATCCCGAGCGTGCAGATGGTGCAGATCATGGCGCGCTCGCTCGACTGGATCATCGTCGATCTCGAGCATGGTCCCATCGGGCTGACCGAAGCGCATGCGATGATCGCCGCGACCACAGGCACGCCGTGCACTCCCCTGGTGCGGATCGCGGCGAATGAGCCGTGGCTTGCGAAAGCCCCGATGGACATCGGCGCCTTCGGCATCAACTTTCCGATGATCACGAACCGCAACGATGCTGAGAAGGCGGTCCGCAGCGTGCGCTACCCGCCGCGCGGCGACCGTATGTGGGGGCCCTTCCACGCGCCGTTCCGCTGGGGCCAGTCGATGCCGGACTACATGGCGAGCGCCGACGACGAGATGATCTGCATGATCACCATCGAGCATGTCGATGCCGTCAACCGCATCGACGAGATCATGGCGACGCCGGGCATCGACGTCGCGGTGATCGGGCCCGGCGATCTCGCGACATCCATCAACAAGCGCGGCCAGATGGACGATCCGGAACTGCTGGAGCTGGTCGCGCGCGCCGAGGCCGGCATCCTTAGAAGCGGCGTGCCGATCGGCGGCGTGGCCCGCTCCGCCGACCAGGCCAACGCCCTGGTCGACCGCGGCTACCGCGCGATCGCGCTGGGCTTCGACTGGTCGCTGCTCCAGCGCGGCATCATGGCGGCGTTCGAGGGCATCAGGCGCTGAGCAGGCCGACTGCCAGCTTGCCGGGAACTGCGGCCCTGCTAGGGTCGGCCGAATAGGGAGGAAAAACCATGCTCAAGAAGACTTTGCTCGCTCTGACCTTTACCGGCCTCGCCGTCGCCGCCTTCGCCCAGCAGCCTGGCATCAAGCGCACCCCGCTCCAGAAAGTCGAATTTCCGGAGGGCTATAATACCGTCACCGCCATTGCGGAGGTCCCGGCGGGCGGCGCGGCCGGACGCCATACCCATCCCGGAATTGAGACCGGTTATGTGCTGGAAGGCGAGCTCAATCTCCTCGTCGACGGGCAGCCGGAGAAGACCTTGAAAGCCGGCGATTCCTACCAGATCCCGGCAGGCGTCGTGCATGACGCCAAGGCTCATGGCGATAAAGCCATGAAAGTGCTTGGAGTTTACGTCGTCGACAAGACCAAGCCGCTGGCTTCGCCGGCTCCCTGATTGGTCGAACCGTTCAACCCCTGGCGGGTTGGTTCGTGCTAAAGGAAACGGCGAGCGGGACCCGCTCGCTGCACATTTTTTCATCTGTAGGAACCGAAGACCGATGCGGGGGACGCCAAAGCCCATTTCGCTGCCGCGCCGCCTGATTTGCGACCTCATGCGCGCGTCGATGGACGTGCCGTTCGTTTCGCTCTCCCGTTCGCTCAATATCCGCCCCCTGCTCGAGGCTCGCGCCGGAGCCGCCACGCCGGCCGGCTGGGCAGCCACTTTCGTCAAGGCGTTCGCCCTGGTCGCCAGGGACGAGCCGATCCTGCGCACCGTCTACGCCAAATGGCCCTGGCCGACGTTCTACGAATTGCCGAACAGCGTGGCGTCGGTGGCGATCGCCCGGGTCGAGGACGGCGAGGAATGCGTGATGCCGCAGCGAATCGCGGCTCCCGAGGCCATGGCGCTGGCCGCGGTCGATGCCGAGATCCGGCGCGGCAAAACGGCGCCGATCGCAGACGTTCCGATGTTCCGGAAGATCATGCGGGCAACCCGCCTGCCGCTGCCGCTGCGGCGCCTGTCCTGGGCGATCGGCCTCAATTTCGGCCGCCAGCGTGGCAATTGGTTCGGCAGCTTTGCGGTGAGCTCGGTGGCCGCCTATGGCGGCGGAGAGCTCCATCCGATCACGCCGGGCCCCTTCATCGTCAGCTACGGCCTGGTCGAGCCCGACCAGACCATTCATGTCGTGATCCGCTGGGATCACCGGGTCACCGACGCCGCCCCGATCGCCCGGGTCCTGACCCGGCTGGAACAGGTCCTGAACACTGAAATCGCTGCCGAATTGCGGGCGGCGGGGTCAAAGCCGATAAGAGTGGTCGGGACATAAGCACCGTCGTTCCGGGGCAGCTCGCAGAGCCGAACCCGGAACCTCGAGATTTCCGGGTCGATGCTGGCGCATCGCCCGGAATGACGGGCTAAACAATTGACAGCGAACCCCAAACTCCCCTAAAAGCCGCCTGCTCGCGGGCCGATTTCGGCCCGCGAAGCGTTTCGCGACCCGTGGTCCTCTCCCTTGAAGCTTTGGGGATCGGACCTGTCAGTGCCGGGCTAGCCCGTCACACAGGAGGGCGCGTTTCCTCAAACCATGTACCTGAAGAGGACGCGATGACTAAGCGCAGTGAGGCGAAGTACAAACTCGATCGCCGTATGGGCCAGAACATCTGGGGCCGCCCGAAGAGCCCCGTGAATCGCCGCGAATACGGCCCCGGCCAGCATGGCCAGCGCCGCAAGGGCAAGCTCTCGGACTTCGGCGTGCAGCTGCGCGCCAAGCAGAAGCTGAAGGGCTACTACGCCAACATCTCCGAGCGTCAGTTCCACGGCATCTATGTCGAGGCGAGCCGCCTCAAGGGTGACACCGGCGAGAACCTGATCGGCCTGCTGGAGCGTCGTCTCGACGCGGTCGTGTACCGCGCCAAGTTCGTTTCCACGATCTTCGCCGCTCGCCAGTTCATCAACCACGGCCACATCAAGGTGAACGGCCGCAAGGTCAACATCTCGAGCTACCAGCTCAAGGTCGGCGACGTGATCGAGGTCAAGGAAGCCTCCAAGCAGCTCGCCCACGTGCTGGAAGCCAGCCAGCTCCCCGAGCGCGACACTCCCGACTATCTTGAAGTCGACCACGGCAAGATGACCGCGAAATACGTGCGCATCCCCGGCCTCTCCGACGTGCCGTTCCCGGTGCAGATGGAGCCGCATCTGGTCGTCGAATTCTATTCGCGCTAAGATCTGAATATCGAAAGGCCCCGGTTCGCCGGGGCCTTTTTGCTTAAGAGCCACAATTCAGTGGCCGCAAATGCGTTAGGAGCCGTCGCATGCTCTACACCCCTCCCCCGATCGATCCCAAGGCGCCGCCGGTGCGCATCAATCTGCTCTCGGACACGCAGACCAAGCCGACGGCCGCGATGCGCGAGGCGATGGCGCGCGCCGAGGTCGGCGACGAGCAGGTCGGTGACGATCCGACCGTGAACGCGCTGTGCGAGCGCGTCGCCGCACTGATGGGCAAGGAAGCCGCGGTCTACATGCCCTCGGGCACCATGTGCAACGTCACCGCGACGCTGGTGCATTGCCGCCCCGGCGACGAGATCCTGGCGCACGAGACCGCGCACATCATCGCCCGCGAAGGCGGCGCGCATGCGGCGATCGGCGGTTTTCAGGTGACGCAGCTCAAGGGCCCCGACGGCCAGTTCACGCCGGAGACATTCCGGAAAGCCCTGCATCCACGCACGCGCTACCAGCCGCCGCAGACCGTCGTCAGCGTCGAGCAGACCGCCAATATCGGCGGCGGCACGATCTGGAAGAAGGCAGTGCTCGACGAGATCGTCGCGATCGCGAAACAGCACGGCCTCGTCACCCACATGGACGGTGCACGTCTCCTCAATGCCACCGTCGCCAGCGGCATCTCCCCGCGTGACATGACGGCGGGCTGGGATTCGGCCTGGATCGACTTCTCCAAAGGCCTGGGCGCGCCGATCGGCGGCGTGCTCGCGGGCTCGCGCGCCTTCATCGATGCGGTCTGGCAGTGGAAGCAGCGCCTCGGCGGATCGATGCGGCAGGCTGGCATTTGCGCCGCCGCCTGCATCTACGCGCTCGACCACCATGTCGATCGCCTCGCCGACGATCACGCCAATGCGCGCGCGCTCGCCCGCGGGCTGTCGCAGATCCCCGGCATCGAGGTGCAGGAGCCCGAGACCAATCTCGTGTTCTTCAAGCCCGACGGCGCCGGCATTGCCGGCGACAAGATGGTCGCGGCACTGCGCCAGCGCGGCGTGACACTTGCGATGATGGACGGCCGCATCCGCGCCTGCACCCATCTCGACGTCGATGCGAGCCAGATCGAGGAGACCATCGGGTACGTGCGCGAGATCGTGCGCGGGGCGTAGTCAGAGCGTTTTCGAGCGAAGTGGATACCGGTTCGCGTAAAGAAAACGCGTCAAAACGAGAGTCTACCGACCCATCGCCTGATAGATCAGCGTCTTCAACGCCAGCTGGATCCGGCCGCGTTGCGACGGGGTCTGCACCATGAAGATCCCGAACAGATCGTCTTCGGGGTCGATGAAGAAGAAGGTGCCGCCGACGCCGTCCCAGCGATATTCGCCAAGCGGCCATGACGTCCCCGGGGGCACCGAAGTGCGCACCGCAAAACCGAGGCCGAAGCCGGAGCTGCCGCCCGGATAATAGTTCTGATCGCGCGCGATCTTCGTTTCCGGCCCGATGTGATCCGACGCCATCAGCGCGATGGTCTCGGGCTTGAGATAGCGCCGGCCTTCATAGCTGCCGCCATTCAGCAGCATCTGCGCGAAGCGGGCGTAGTCGCCGACTGTGGCGACGAGGCCGGCACCGCCCGATTGCCAGATCGCCGGGCGCCTGATGTCGCGAACCGGTGTCGTTGCATTGATGTTGCGATCATCCGGCATCGGTTCGGCGATGCGTGGGAATTTGGCGGGGTCGGTGACGTAGAACGCCGTCTCCGTCATGCCGAGCGGGTCGAGCAGCCGCTCCTTCTCGAACTGCAGCAGCGTCTTGCCCGAGATGACCTCGACAACCCGGCCGAGCACGTCGGTGGCAAAGCCGTAGTCCCACAGCGTGCCCGGCTGCTCGGCGAGCGGCAGCGCCGCGAGCTTCGCGACGAAATCGGCGTTGGAAACATCGCCATTGAAGAGGTTGGCGGCCGCATAGAGCTCGCGCACCGCGCCGCCGCCAGAAGAACCGTAAGGCAGCCCCGCGGTGTGGCGCAGCAGATCCTTGATCGTGACGGGACGCTGCAGCGGCTCCAGTGCCAGCGAGACCTTGCCGTCCTCCGCCTTCTTCTCGACGCCGACCTTCATATCGGCAAAGGCCGGAATGTACTTTGCGACGGCATCCTCGAGCGCGAGCTTGCCTTCCTCGACCAGCATCATCGCCATGACCGAGGTGATCGGCTTCGACATCGAATAGAGACGGAAGATCGTGTCCGCGCTCATCGAACTCTCGGTCGCGACATCGCGAACGCCGAAATTCTCGTAATAGACCGGCTTGCCATGCTGCTGGAGCAGCAGAATGGCGCCGGGAATCTTGCCGGTCACGATCTCGTTGCGGATGTAGTCGGAGACCTTCGCCAGCCCTTGGGCCGAGAGAGTGCGAGCGCTGCGTGCTTCGGAGCCGGCCTTCGCACCGACCGCTCCGACCAGAAGCACGAGCGCCGCGATGAAAGCGCGGCGCCCGAACATGTCACTTTTCCATGGCTTCATAGACCAACAGCTTCAATGTCCGCTGCACGCGCTGGCGCTCGGTCGGGGTCTGCTCCAGCAGCACGAAGAACATGTCCTGCTTGGGATCGATGACGAAATAGCAGCCGGAGGCGCCGTCCCATTTCAACTCGCCGAGATTGCCGGGCGGCGGCGGTTTTGCGTTGCCGGGGTCGGTGCGCACCGCGAGCCCGAGGCCGAAGCCGAAACCGTCGCCGGGGAAGTAGAAATAATCGCGATCGACGCCTGATTTGGGGCCGAGCTGATCGGTCGTCATCAGCTTGAACGTCTCAGGCTTGAGAATGGTCTTGCCGTCGAGGCTGCCGCCGTTGAGCAGCATCTGCGCGAAGCGCTCATAATCGGCCATGGTCGTCACCATGCCACCGCTGGCGAACTGCATCTTCTTGACCACGGTCGGATCATTGATCCGGCCAACGCGGAAGTCGCTGTCGTTCGGTACCGGCTGCGCCAGCAGCTTCTGCTTCTCGGGAGCGGTGACGAAAAAGCCGGTGTCGACCATGCCGAGCGGATCGAGCAGCTTCTCGCGCATGATGTCGATCAGCGGCTTGCCGGCCGCGATCTCCATCACGCGTGCCAGCACGTCGGTGGAATGGCCGTATTGCCAGAGCGCACCCGGCTGGTTGTGCAGCGGCAGTTTTGCGACGCGTTCGGCGAACTCGGCGAGGTCGAAATCGCCTGCGTAGATGTTGGCATCGCGATAGGCCTTGCGGACCAGGCTGTCGCCATAGAAGCCATAGGTGATGCCCGATGTGTGGGTCATCAAATCATGCACCGTCATCGGCCGGTTCGGCGACACCAGCTCGAGCGACTTGGTACCGTCCTCCGCCTTCTTCTCGACGCCGACTTTCACATTGGCGAAGGACGGAATGTACTTCGAGACGGGATCATCCAACTTGATCTTGCCGTCCTCGACCAATTGCATCGCGACCACCGAAGTGATCGCCTTGGACATCGAGAACAGGCGGAAGATCGTCTTGTCCGTGATCGGCGCCTTGCTGACCACGTCCTGCACGCCGAAGGCTTCGTGATAGACCGGTTTGCCGTGCTGCCGGATCAGTACGGTCGCGCCGGCGATCTTGCCGGTCGCAACCTCGTTCTTGAAGAATTCGCTGATCTTGCCGAGCTTCTCCTGATTGAAATGCGCGCCGGCCGGAATCTCGTAGGTGCCCTCCGCTCGCGCCAGCGACATCGCGCCGAGCAACACCAGCGCGCCGCAGACCAGCGCACGCAGTCCAGACTGTGAAATCATATCCCCTCCCCGGAACATGGCCCGGCGGAGTGTACTGAGCGCGCCATCAGGCACAAGGGCCGGCGTGTCGCGCAAGCGCCTCGGCGTGGAGCTTGGCGCTCGGCTCGGCGAAGCAGCAGAACACCACGCGGGCCACGGACGGCGCCAAAGCGAGCCCTTCGATTGTGGTACGAACGGCGATATCGGCGGCCCGGTCGGCTGGAAAGCGGAAAATGCCGGTCGAAATCGCGGGAAATGCCACCGAGGTCAGCTTGTGCTTCCCGCACAGCTCCATCGAGCGACGATAACAGGACGCGAGCAGATCGTCCTCTCCGAACGTGCCGCCATTCCAGACCGGTCCGACGGTGTGGATCACATGGGCAGCCTTGAGCCGGTAGCCTTTGGTGATCTTGGCATCGCCCGTCTCGCAGCCGTGGAGCATGCGGCATTCGGCGACCAGATCGGGCCCCGCCGCCCGATGGATCGCACCATCCACGCCGCCCCCACCAAGGAGCGACGTGTTGGCCGCGTTGACGATGGCGTCAACGCTCAGTGTGGTGATGTCTGCGACAATGACCTCGAGCTCGGCGCCGCCAATCCGGCGCGTCAGCTGGGTCACCTATCAGGCCGCGACGACGACGCCCTTCTCGGTGAAAAGCTGCTGCAATTCACCGGCCTGGAACATCTCGCGGACGATGTCGCAGCCGCCGACGAACTCGCCCTTCACATAAAGCTGCGGGATGGTCGGCCAGTTGGAGAAGGTCTTGATGCCGTTGCGCAGTTCGGCGGATTCGAGAACGTTGAGGCCCTTATAGCCGACGCCGATATGGTCGAGGATCTGGACGACCTGGCCGGAGAAACCGCACTGCGGAAATTGCGGCGTGCCCTTCATGAACAGAACCACGTCGTTCGACTTCACTTCGTTGGCGATGAATTCCTCGATGCTCATTTCCGTGTCCTTCTGGGGCGGAGCCCCCACCAATCAATTCGGGCTGGCTCCGCCGATCTAACCCGATACCTGCCTATATATGTAGCCCAAACCGTTGTGCATCCAAAGTAAAATGGCGGCGACATGCCCCGCTGGCCGGCTTGCCCCCCAGCCGGATCCATAGGCTGATGACATCAATATCATCGCCTGGGAGGACTTTCATACCGTAACGGAGCCCCTATCTAGGACAAACCTCGGTTTTGGAACCGGGCAACGCCAACGACGTTCTCTTGTCCTGTCTGGAGAAAAACGTGACGAAACAAGCCTCCGCTACGGCCGCCCCCTCGCTTTCGTCACTGTCCTCTGCCGGTAACCTCGCCCAGCGGCTGGAAGACGCCTTTCTCGCCGTCCGCAACGAGACCGAACGCCGGACCGCGCCGCTCTCGCCGGAGGACCAGCAGATCCAGTCCATGCCGGATGCGAGCCCGACGAAATGGCACCGGGCCCATACCACCTGGTTCTGGGAACAATTTTTGCTCGGCGAGCACGCGGTTGGCTACCGGCCCTTCCACCCCGATTTTGCATTCCTGTTCAATTCCTATTACGTCAGCGCCGGCCCGCGTCATGCCCGCAATCATCGTGGCGACATCACCCGTCCCAGCGCAAACGAGGTCGGCGCCTATCGCAACTATGTCGATGCGGCCGTCGTCAAATTCTTCCGCGAGACCGTCGAGGACAAGCTTCGCGCGATCGCACCGCTGGTCGAGGTCGGGCTCAACCACGAGCAGCAACACCAGGAATTGATGTTCACCGACGTCCTGCACGCCTTCGCGCAGAACCCGGTCTATCCGGCCTATGACCCGGACTGGCGCTTCCCGGCCGCGACGCGCGCTGGCGACGACTGGCTGACGCTGAACGAGGGTATCCACACCGTCGGCCATGTCGACGACAGCTTTCATTTCGACAACGAGAAGCCGGCGCATCGCGCCCTCGTCGGCCCGGTCAGGGTCGCGCGCAATCTGGTCACCAATGCCGAGTGGCTGGCCTTCATGCGGGACGGCGGATACCGACGTGCGACGCTGTGGCTGATGGACGGCTTTGCCGCAGCCAGCAAGGAAGACTGGCAGGCCCCGGGTTACTGGCGCGAGATCGATGGCCAGTGGCACGTGATGACGCTGGCCGGTGTGAAGCCGGTCGATCCCACCGCGCCGGTCTGCCATATCAGCTACTATGAAGCCGACGCCTTCGCGCGCTGGGCCGGCAAACATCTGCCGACCGAGATGGAGTGGGAGGTCGCGGCCCGCGCCGGCCAACTCAACGACGCCTTCGGCATCGTCTGGCAGTGGACCCGCAGCTCGTACGCGCCCTATCCCGGCTACCGCGCCATCGAAGGCGCGCTCGGCGAGTACAACGGCAAGTTCATGGTCAACCAGCTGGTGCTGCGAGGCTCCTCGCTTGCAACTCCGGAAGGCCACAGCCGTATCACCTATCGGAACTTCTTTTATCCGCACCACCGCTGGCAGTTCACGGGACTGCGGCTCGCCGATTACGACTAGTTCTCATCCGACGACAGATGCGCGCCGGACAGCGCGTTCAGGAGAGTATCATGAATGTGCACGCCAGCGCTTTGGCCGAAGCCCATCTTCCCGACGAACAGACCACCGCCTTCGCCCGCGAGGCCATCAAGGACCTCTCGCAGCAGCCCAAAACACTGTCGCCGAAATATTTCTACGACGCGACGGGATCGGAGCTGTTCGAGGCGATCACGCGCCTGCCGGAATATTATCCGACGCGGACCGAGCTCTCGATCCTGAAGGATCGTGGCAGCGAGATCGCGAAGATCATTCCGGAGCACGCCGCGCTGGTCGAGTTCGGCGCCGGCGCGACCACGAAGGTCCGCCTGCTGCTCAACCAGTGCAGGTTCGCGGCCTATGTCCCCGTCGACATCTCCGGTGACTTCCTCAAAGCGCAGGCGAACGGCCTGAAGCGCGACTTCCCGTCGCTCGGCATCTATCCGGTGACCGCCGATTTCACCACGCCGTTCGAGCTGCCGAGGGCGGTCGCCTCGATGCCCAAGGTCGGCTTCTTTCCGGGCTCGACCATCGGCAATTTCGAGCCGCATGAAGCCCAGGCCTTCCTGAAGAGCGCACGCGCGATCCTGGGCCGGGGCGCGCAGATGATCATTGGCGCCGACCTCGAGAAGGATGAGCGCGTGCTGTTCGATGCCTATAACGACGCCGCCGGCGTCACCGCGCGCTTCAACCTCAATGTTCTCGTGCGGATCAACCGCGAGCTTGGCGGCAATTTCGACCTCTCCGCCTTCACCCATCGCGCGATCTACAATCGCGAGCGGCACCGCATCGAGATGCACTTGTTCAGCAAGAAGAGCCAGACCGTGCGCCTGCTCGGCACCAGCTTCTCGTTCCGCCCGGGCGAAAGCATTCACACCGAGAACAGCTACAAATACAGCATCGAGCGTTTTGCCGCGCTGGCACAGGGCGCGGGTTGGCGCGTCCGCGAGAGCTGGACGGATGCGGCGAAGATGTTCTCGGTGCATGCGCTGGAAGTGGCGGAGTAAACGCTGCGGCCGCTCTCCGCGAGAGCGCTTTCCCCGCAGCGCATCCTTCGAGACGCTTGCTCAGACCGCTCCAGGGTCAGTGCTCCTCGGCCTCTTCCGGAGCAGATCCCAGCGACACCGATTCCCACACCGCGACGATGATCATGATCACCGTCGTCGCGACCGACAGCCAGAGCGGCGGGAGGCCGGCGGCGAACCACCACAGCAACAGCAGCAGCATGATGCCGATGCCGTGCGAGAGCTGGAGGAAGCCGCGGATCGCATGCTTGAACAGGATGGTGCCGATCAGGAACACCAGCGGCCCGCCGATCGTGCTCACGATGGTGCGCACGTCGGAATGGCCGGTCGGGTGCTTCAGCACCAGCTCGTCCGAGACCGCGGTCAGGATGATGCCGGCGATGATCGGCGTGTGCAGATAGGTATAGGCGAGCCGCGCCAGGCGGCCGGATTCGGTGGACTTCGAGATCCGCTCCGAGCCGGCCTCGGCGCCCTTGTGGAAATAGACCCACCACATCGCGATGGCGCCGACCAGTGCGGAGACGAAGGCCATGATGTTGTCCGCGGTCCAGTCCAGCTCGGCGAAGGTCGCGCCGTTGACGACGACGGCTTCGCCGAGCGCGATGATGACGAAGAGCGAGCAACGCTCGGCCATGTGGCCGCCCTCGACGGCCCAGGCCTCGACCGACGAGAAGCCGAGCTTCGGAACCCAGAAGCGCACCGCCGGCGAGACGTACTCCCAGGCGACTGCCGCAATCCACAGCCATAGCCGCGTCTCGTCTTCGGACAGGCCGCCTGCGATCCACAACACCGCGGAGATCGCGAGCCAGGTCAGAATGCGGATCGCGTTGTGGCGGACCGCGGTCCGATGCCGCGGCGTCGCGAACAGCCAGAAGGCCGTGCGCCCGATTTGCATCGCCGCGTAGGCGATCGCAAACCACAGACCCCGCCCGTCGAAGGCGGTCGGGATCGTCGTCGACAGCACCAGCCCGCCCAGCATCATCAAAAAGAGCATGACGCGGACCGGCGTCAGCTCCGGATTGAGCCAGTTGGTGACCCAGGCGGTGTAGACCCACACCCACCATACCGCGAGAAACAGCACCGTGACGTGCACCGCGCCGAGCGGCGTGAAATGGTGCAGCAGCGTATGCGACACCTGCGTGACGGCGAAGACGAAGACGAGGTCGAAGAACAGCTCGACATTGGTGACGCGGCTGTGCTGGTTCGGCACGATGACGCGAAACATCGCGCCGCGAGAATTGTCCGCAGCCATCGTCGTCCCCCGTCGCGCGATCAGATCAAGCGCCCGGCACGCCGGTTTGCAGCGCCAGCGCGTGCAGCACGCCGCCCATCTGGCCGCGCAGGGACTGATAGACGATCTGGTGCTGCTGGACGCGGGATTTGCCGCGGAAAGATTCCGAGATCACGGTCGCGGCATAGTGGTCGCCGTCGCCGGCGAGGTCACGGATGGTCACCTCGGCATCGGGGATCGCTGCCTTGATCATCGCCTCGATATCGTGGGCGTCCATGGGCATTCGGGTCTTGCTCCTTCTGGTCTCGAATCGCTGCCGGGGTCCCCTCTCCGGCAGGGCCAAACTTAGCGTGAACGGACTTCTGCGTCACGCTTTCCGGCACTATATCCATGATCCCATCAGGATAAAGGCACGACAAAGTGCCGCGCGCGGCAGATTGATCGAAAAGGTGTGAAATCATGAAGCTTCCAGGGCCCGACCATCCCATCACCATCACCCCAAATCCCCGCCGCGTCCGTGTCACCGCGGGCGACATCGTGATCGCCGAAACCAGCAAGGCGCTGACGCTGAAGGAGGCCAGATATCCGGCGGTGCAATATGTGCCGCGGGAGGACACCAACATGGCCCTGCTGGCGCGTACCGACCGCGTCACCCACTGCCCCTACAAGGGGGATGCGAGCTATTACAGCGTCAAGGCCGACGGCAAGGTGCTCGATAATGCGATCTGGACCTACGAGACGCCCTTTCCCGCGATGAGCGAGATTTCCGGCCATCTCGCCTTCTATCCGGATAAGGTGAAGATCGAGGAAGTGGGGTAGGCGCACGCGCTGTGACGCCGGGGCGATCCTGGATCGCCTCCTTCCAGTCGACACAAGGCGCACGAGATGCCGCGCCGGGCCGCAAGACTGATTGGGGTCTCGTTGCTGGGATTGTCCGGCATCCTTGTTGTGCTCGCTGCTGCCGGGCTGGGTTTTCGTGCCTATCGTCAGCACCTTGCTGCCCAAACTCTCGCGATCCGCTCTCCTGCCGGCGTGCAGGAGGGAGAGTTCATCGAGATCGGCGGCATCAAGCAATGGATTCAAATCCGCGGCGAGGATCGGGATAACCCGGTTCTCCTGTTCGTCCACGGCGGCCCCGGCGGCTCCACCCTGCCGATCTCCTCGGGTTGGCGCGCCTGGGAGAAGCATTTCACCGTCGTGCAGTGGGACCAGCGCGGCACTGGACGCACCTTTGGCGCGGCTGGAGACGCGCTCGGCCCCACGATGACACTGGAGCGGATGACGCAAGACGGCATCGAATTGGCCGAGTACCTGCGCACGCATTTGCACAAGGACAAGATCGTCCTGGTCGGGCATTCCTGGGGCTCATTCCTGGGAATTCGGATGGCGACGCAACGTCCGGATCTGTTCTCGGCCTATGTCGGCACGGGCCAGGTGGTCGGCAGGGCGACCTTCGAGAAGGCTTTCGAGCTCACGATCGCGCGCCTGCAGCGGCTTGCGGCAGCGGCCAACAACAAGGAGGCTCTGGCCGAGTTGGCGCCGATCGCTTCGCAGCCGGTCCTCACCCCGGAGAATCGCCTGATTGCGGACAAATGGAGCAATGTGCTGGGTCTGCCGCTCGCCGACGGCTTCCAATTGGCCGGTCCCATCCCGCCGCTCTTCATGCCGGACGTCTCGCTGCTTGATCTGTACAATTGGCGGAAGGGCGCCGCCTTCTCGGCAAAGTACCTGACGGGACGGAACGGGCCGATGTTTCAGAGCGACATGGCCTCAATGGGGTTCGAGTTTTCAATACCCATGTTCTTCATCGAGGGCGATGCAGACGCCGTGACGCCGGGAGGACCCGCCGAGCAATTTTTCAACCTGATCACGGCCCCGCATAAGGAATTCGTCTGGGTTCGCGGCGGAGACCATTTCATTCCGTTCGATCGCCCCGATGAGTTCTTGGCGGAGCTGGTGGCTCGCATAAGACCGTTCGCAAGCCATTGACGGCCTGCGCCGGGGGGCCGGCGCCCGTTCCGGTCCGACCTACTGCCCGCTACGCCCTGAAGATCGTGAGCCCCAATATCAGCAGCACCAGGAAGATCACGACGAAGACGTAGAACAGGAAGCGGGCGATATCGGCGGAGACGGTCGAGATGCCGGTGAAACCGAGCACGCCGGCCACGATCGAGACAAGTAGGAAGATCAGCGCCCATTTCAGGATCGTCATTGCCAGCTCCGAATTGTGCCGCTTGTCGCGGCCGTCAGCCCTTCCCTTCGGCGGACGCTAACTTCGCTGCGCGGAACTGGTTCCTACGGGTGTCAGGACCCAAGTCGGGCTCAAGTGGGGCTCAACTACCGCGCAAACGAGCCTTGCTGAATCCGGCTCGCGGCGGCACAGTCCAGCCCGGGGCAGGAGTGCGGGGGCGACCAAGATGACGATGGCAGATTCAGCGACGATCGGCGCGGAGGTGCATGCCGCGCCGAAGAGCAAGGCGCGCAATTTGGCGATTGATCGCGCCCGCACCTTCCTGACTCTGGTGGTGCTGCTGCATCACGCGGTGATCCCCTATACCTATTTCGGTCATACCGATCCGAAGTACTTCTTCGGCTTCGACATGATCGTGCTCGCCACCGACAGTTTCTTCATGGCGATGTTCTTCTTCCTGTCGGGGCTGTTCGCCTGGTCTGGCATCGCCCGGAAGGGAGCACGGAGCTATTTGGCAGATCGCCTGCTTCGGCTTGGCTTACCCTTCGCGATCTGCGCCCTTACGGTCATTCCGCTCGCCTACTACGCGATCTCCCTGCGGCAGCATCCCGAGATCGGCTTTTCGGAATTCTGGTGGAATATGGTCACGAAGGGCCCGTGGCCGAGCGGGCCGATTTGGTTCCTTTGGGTCTTGTTCGCTTTCGACCTGGTTGCCTGCCTGCTGCACCGGCTGTCGCCCAATCTGCTCGATCCGATCAATCGCCTCTCGCTATACGGTCGCCGTCGGCCCGCCGTGTTCTTCGCGGTCATGCTTGCCGTCACCGCGGCGTTCTACATTCCCGGGAGGGTTCACTTCGGACCAAGCAGTTGGTTCGAGTTCGGGCCGTTCTCGGTCCAGCACGGGCGCGTGATGCTCTACGCGACCTACTTCTTTTTCGGTGCAGGCATCGGCGTTGCGCAAATGGATCGCGGGCTGCTCGCTGTCGACGGCCGGATGGCAAAGGTCAGCTGGGACTGGATGGTGCTGGCGATCGTTCCGTATTGCCTCTTGTGGGTGCTGATCTTTATCAAGCGCGAAATACTGGGCAACCCGTCGCCGTTGCCGGACTGGTATGAAGCGCTCTATGCCATCTGCTTCACTGTCTTCAGCGTGGCCATCATGTTTCTGATCCTGGCCTTTTTCCAGAGGTTCAGGCAATCAGGCTCAGCCAAGCTGCTCGATCCAATGCAGAGCGACGCGTTCGGCATGTTCCTGGTGCACTATCCGATCGCACTGTGGCTGCAATATTGGCTGTTCGACTATGGCCTGCCGGCGATCGTCAAGGCCACGATCGGATTTGTACTGACAGTCATGGCGAGCTGGGCGCTGACGCGAGCGTTGCGGCAGATCCCGGGCGCGACGAAGGTGCTTTGAGGAAGCGGCACCGGCCTCCTATCGTCGTTGCGAGCGCAGCGAAGCAATCCATCTCACCGCAGGCAGCAGTGTGGATTGCGTCGTCGCGGAGCCTGTCATCGGGCCCGCCAAAGGCGGGACCCGGTGGCTCCTCGCAATGACGGATGGCGTCGCTACGCCGCCTTCCCACCCATATATTCCGGCAGCCAGCGCTCGAACGACTTACGGAGCGCATCGATCGCCACGGGCGCTTCGCCCGCGATCGCGATCGCATCGCCGCCGGTGGTGCCGATCCGCACGCAGGGCACTTCGCAGCCGCGCATCTTGGCGAGCACGCGGCCGGCTTCGGTTTCCGGCACGGTGACGAGATAGCGCGCCTGGTCCTCACCGAACCAATAGGCCTGCGAGATCAGCGAGGTCGGCGCCGCCAGCAGCTTGGCCCCGATGCCGCCCGCCATCGCCATCTCGGCCAGCGCGATCAACAGACCGCCGTCGGAGAGGTCGTGCACGGCGGTTGCGGTACCGCCATGGATCATGCCGCGCACGCAATCGCCGTTGCGCTTCTCGGCGGCGAGATCGACCGGCGGCGGCGCGCCCTCCTCGCGACCGCAGATATCGCGCAGGTAAACGGACTGGCCGAGCCAGCCATGGGTCTCGCCCACCAGGAGGATCGCTTCGCCCTCGGCCTTGAAGGCGAGCGAGGCAGATTTGGTGAAATCGTCGAGGAGCCCGACGCCGCCGATCGAGGGCGTCGGCAGGATCGCGCGGCCGTTGGTCTCGTTGTAGAGCGAGACGTTGCCGGAGACGACCGGAAAGTCCAGCGTGCGGCAGGCTTCCGAGATGCCCTTCAGGCAGCCGACGAACTGGCCCATGATCTCGGGCCGCTCAGGATTGCCGAAGTTGAGATTGTCGGTGATCGCGAGCGGCTTGCCACCGACCGCGGTAATGTTGCGCCAGGCTTCCGCCACCGCCTGCTTGCCGCCTTCGAACGGGTCCGCCTCGCAATAGCGCGGCGTGACGTCGACGGTGAGCGCGAGGCCCTTCGGCCCGTCCTCGACGCGCACGACCGCTGCATCGCCGCCGGGACGCTGCATGGTGTTGCCGAGGATGACGTGGTCGTACTGCTCCCAGACCCAGCGCTTAGAGCACATGTCAGGCGAGCCGATCAGCTTCTCCAGCGCAGGCCCGAGGCCCATCGGCGCCGGCACGTCGCGCGCATGCACGACCGGCAACGCGGCGGAGGGGACATGCGGACGGTCGTAGAGCGGCGCCTCGTCGCCGAGCTCCTTGATCGGCAGATCGGCCATGACGTCACCGCCATGCTTGACGACGAAGCGCTTACTCGGCGTGGTGTAGCCGACCACGGCAAAGTCGAGGCCCCACTTCTTGAAGATCGCCTCGGCTTCCTTTTCCTTCTCGGGCTTGAGCACCATGAGCATGCGCTCCTGGCTTTCCGAGAGCATCATCTCGTAGGCGCTCATGCCGGTCTCGCGGGTCGGCACCGCATCGAGATCGAGGTCGACGCCGAGGTCGCCCTTGGCGCCCATCTCGACGGCCGAGCAGGTCAGGCCCGCCGCGCCCATGTCCTGGATCGCGATGACGCAGCCCTTCTCCATGATCTCGAGGCAGGCTTCGAGCAGCAGCTTCTCGGCGAAGGGATCGCCGACCTGCACCGTCGGGCGCTTCTCCTCGGACTTGTCGTCGAACTCGGCCGACGCCATCGAGGCGCCGTGAATGCCGTCGCGCCCCGTCTTGGAGCCGAGATAGACGATCGGCATGTTCACGCCGGAGGCCGCCGCATAGAAGATCTTGTCGGCATCGGCGAGGCCTACCGCCATCGCGTTGACGAGGATGTTGCCGTCATAGCGGGTGTGGAAGCGCACCTGGCCGCCGACCGTCGGCACGCCGAAGGAATTGCCGTAGCCGCCGACGCCGGCAACGACGCCGGAGACGAGATGCCGGGTCCTGGCATGCTCGGGCGCGCCGAAGCTGAGCGCATTCAGGCAGGCAATCGGCCGCGCCCCCATCGTGAACACGTCGCGCAAGATGCCGCCGACGCCGGTGGTCGCACCCTGATAGGGCTCGATGTAGCTCGGGTGGTTGTGGCTCTCCATCTTGAAGACCACGGCCTGGCCGTCGCCGATGTCGATCACGCCGGCATTCTCGCCGGGGCCCTGGATCACCCAGGGCGCCTTGGTCGGCAGGCCCTTGAGATGGATGCGGGACGACTTGTACGAGCAGTGCTCGTTCCACATCGCCGAGAAGATGCCGAGCTCGGTGAAGGTCGGTTCCCGCCCGATCAGCTTCAGGATGCGCTCGTATTCGTCGGGCTTGAGCCCGTGGGCGGCAACCAGTTCGGGGGTGATCTTGGGTTCGTTCTTCATGGATTCGAGGCTTTCGGCGGCGGTTTGGCCGTTCTTAGGAACATCGGGGGCTTCCGGAAAGCCCTTTCTGGCGCATTTTCCCGCTGTCCCACGTTTTGCAGGCGGGGACGGCGGGAACAGGAATTGCACGGCGCGGACGGATCGGATTTAAGGGCTAAAGACCCGCAATTGAAGGCCCATTTCCTTGCACGAATTGACCAAGGCGTCCCCGCCCCGCCGCCCCGACCTCCACGTCGCCACCGAGGGCGAATTTGTGGGCTGGCGGACCTGGATTCGCGACAGTTTTGAGTCCCATGTTGGCCCCTTCTGGCACCGGATCGAGGCGGACGGCAGCGTCCGCAGCGCCTTTCGGGTCGAGAAAAAGCACCTCAACGGCTCCGGGAACGTCCACGGCGGCTGCTACATGGCCTTTGCCGACTATTCCCTGTTTGCGATCGCCACCCATGTCCTGGACAGCCGGGCGGTGACGACCAACTTCGCGTGCGAATTCCTCGACGCGGCACGCGAGGGCGAGCTGATCGAATGCACCGGCGAGGTCACCCGCGCCGGCGGCTCGCTGATCTTCCTGCGCGGCAAGATGATGTCCGGGACACGGGTGCTGCTGACCTTTTCGGGCACGATCAAGCGGATGAAGCGGAAGGCGCTACCTCAGCCAAACGCATAGCTCGGCGCCTTCCCTTTTCACGCGCCCTCGCCCAGACTTCCCGGCAAGCGCTATCGCGCCGGGGAGCAGGAACAAGGTGCCGCAGAGCACATCGGAGGCGGGGCGCTCAGCGGCCTCCGTTTCATCGCCGTTGCCGTCCATGGCCGCCACCGGCGCGCGCAACTGGCGCGACTATGCGCTGCTGCTCGCGCTCGCCTGCTGCTGGAGCTCGACCTACCCGCTGGCCAAGCTGGCGCTTCCCACCATCCCGCCCATCACCTTCATCTCGGCACGCTCGCTGATCGCGGCTGCCTTCCTGTTCGCGATCCTGTGGATGCGCGGCATCAGGGTCCCGACCGACGCGAAAGCGTGGAAGCTGTTCGCGACCCAGCAATTGATCAACTCGACCTTTCCGTTCCTGATCATCACCTGGTCGCAGCAATATGTGCCGGCGTCGAACACGGTGGTGCTGGCCTCGACGACACCGATCTTCGCATTCCTGATCACCTCGCTGATCACCCGGCATGAGCCGGCAACGCTGCTCAAGCTCGCCGGCGCGATTTTGGGACTCGCCGGCACGATTCTCATCGTCGGCCTCGACGCGCTGCGCGGCTTTGGGAGCGAGATCGTGGCGGAAATCGCGATTTTGCTCGCGACCATCTCCTTTGCCTGCGCCACGATCTTCGGCCTTCGCCTCTCCGAATACGACCCGATGGTGGTGGCGGCCGGCTCGCTGCTGTTCGGCGGCCTCATCCTGTTGCCGCCCTCGCTGATCATCGATCAGCCCTGGACGCTGCAGCCGACCTCGACCGCAATCGTCGCCACCATCGTCATGGGCATCGTCTCGAGCGCGCTGGGCTTGATGCTGTTCTACGTCTGCCTCGGCCGGCTCGGCACGCTGACCACGAACGCGCAAGGCTATTTGCGCATCCCGATCGGCGTCGGCCTCTCCGTGCTGCTGCTCGGCGAGAGGGTGCCGTCGAACCTCGCCCTGGGGCTGGTGCTGGTCATGACCGGCGTCGCCGCGATGACGGTGCCGGCGGAGCGTCTGAAGCTGCGCTGAAGCACAATGAGCTTGGCTTGAATCGATGCTGGGCCAGCACGGGATCACCTCTCCCGCTTGCGGGAGAGGTCGTATCGCGTCGAAGATGCGATACGGGTGAGGGCTCTATCCTCTTGGGGAGTCCCACCGCGGAGATACCCTCTCCCCACCCCTCTCCCGCAAGCGGGAGAGGGAGCCGAGTCCCGCCGCCACCGCTCAAGCCGAAATCTGCTTCTCCGCGATCGACAGCCATTCGGCCTGCGCCTTGCGCAGATATTTCGGCGCGCGCCGCATCTGGATCAGGAGCTCGTTGAAGACCATGCGTGCCTCGGCGATGCGGCCGACCGTTTGCAGCAGCATGCCGTAGCGCACCCGCGCTTCAGCGCCCGGAAAGTAGCCGGCGAGCGCGTGATATTCCTCGAGCGCCTCGTCGAGCCGGCCGACCTCCGCGAGCGCGCGGGCATAGAGCAGATGCGCGTCGGCGGAATCGAAATCCGGCCATTGCTTCTGCAGATAGTCCAGTGTCGCAAGCGCATCGGCCGGGCGGCTGGCGGCAAACTGCGCCTGCGCCTTGCGCAGCGCATAGGCGGGATCGTGGCCCATCGACAGCTTCAGGATGTGATCGTAATGCGATTCCGCTTCGGCGAACCGGCCGATATTTGCGCACTCTTCCGCCAGCGCCGCACGGTTGGAGATGGTGTCGGTGCCGGCCAGCCGGTCGGACAGCTCGCGATAGCGCTTCTCGGGATCGAGCCGGTTGGCAACACGCTGGCGCGCCTGCCGCGCGCCGGGGCTGGAAAACCATTCGGGAATGAGCTCGACCGCGATATAGGCGATCGCGCCCATCAGCGGCACCATCAGGATGATGAAGGCCCAGGGCCGCAACCGTCCGGTTCGCGAGGCGTGATAGATCAGGGTGATATCGAGCAGCAGAACGACCAAAGCGACGGGCATGTGACATCCGGACAGCACAACGGCAGCGCAAGCCTCCTGATATCGCAACTCATACGATGAAACAACTTTGAGTTGCTCCTTCTCGCGAAAATCCACGATATCGAACGCATGCGCCTTGATGGCGACGAGGAGTCAGTCGTCTTGAACGCGATGGGGGTTCAAGAATCAGCGGCAGCGCGCCTAATGTCGGGCCGCGAGCTGCGCAGGGCGGGGCACGAACATTTGCATCATGCGCAGTCAAGCCGGCTTGAGCAACAATCCGCTTGCCAGCGCTCGAAACGCGTCCACGGCCTTGTTCAGCACGACTTCCGGATCCTCGGCTGCGGCGACCCATAATGCGGCACCGAGCGCGGCGCCGTTCAGCAGTCGCCCGGCTGCTTCAACATCCAAAGGCTTCACCACCTTCTCGTCGATCAGTGACCGGATCGTTCGCATGGTGATATCCAGGCAGGCGTTCTCGCCGGGCCATTTGGATGGATCACCGAGTACGGCAGGTCCATCAAGAAGCATGATGCGCTGAATTTCGGGATCGAGCGCCATTTCGATATAGGCACTGCCCTCTGCGAGCAGGCCCTGCCACAAGGTTGGCGCCTGCTCCCGGATCGCGCGCAGCCGTTCCGCCATTTCGCCATCGATCTGCGCGACGACGGCCCAGAGCAGTCCCTTCTTGTCTTCGAAATTGTGATAGAGCGCGCCCCGCGTCAGCCCAACCGAGGCTGTCAGCTCATCCATCGACGCTTCTGCATAACCCTGCGTGGCGAAGGCTTTGCGCGCAGCGCGGATGAGCTTGGCCCGATTTTCCGCCATGGCTGCGGCACGTTTTCCCTCGATCATGCGCGACCCATTTCCTGTTGACATACGCCTCGTATGTGAGCGATACACTCACATACGAACCGTATATGAACAATGTCACGACCGGCGCCGCGAGGCAATTCGCGATCCCTTTGAAAGGTACAGCCACATGCTCCAGCGCGAGGCTATCTTCCCCGCTCACCGTCACGCACTTTATGAAGCCCATCGGTATTCTGCCGCGATCCGGTCCGGCGACTTGCTGTTCGTATCGGGACAGGTCGGCAGCCGCGAGGACGGCTCACCCGAGCCCGTGTTCGAGGACCAGGTCCGGCGTGCGTTTGCCAATTTGCGCGCGGTGCTCGCAGCTGCCGGATGCACGCTGGACGATGTAGTGGATGTCACCACGTTTCACACCGATCCTGCCCAACAGATCGATACCGTGATGGCTGTCCGCAGCACTGAGATCGGCGACGCGCCCTATCCGAATTGGACGGCTGTTGGCGTGAATTGGCTTGCCGGGTTCGACTTCGAGATCAAGGTCGTCGCGCGGATTCCTTGAGTCGTGCAAAGCCGTCTCCCGCCAACGGGGGAGCCGGCAGAAGCCGCCTGCTACTTGGCGTCGTCCGCCAGCATCTTCCGGTATTTTTCGACGTCTCGCGTCACGAGCTGCTGCAGCAGCTCCGGCGTATGTTCGCCTGCATCGGGCGCAACGGTCGAAAGGTCGGCAAAGCGCTTCTTCACCGCGTCGGTCTCCACGGCCGTGCGCGCTGCGGCGTTCAGCTTGGCAATCACGGCCGCTGGCGTGCCCTTCGGCGCGAACAGGCCGTTCCAGCCCTGTGCCTCGAATTCGGGCAGGCCCGCCTCCACCGACGTCGGCAGGTCGGGCAGCGTGGCGAGCCGCACGGTCGAGCCGACCACGAGCCCCTTCACCAGCTTCTCGTTGATCGATTGCGAGACCGAGGCGGCGGCATCGCAGACGCCATCGATCTGGCTGCCGACGGCGTCGGTGAGCGCGGGCGCGGCGCCGCGATAGCCGACCAGCGTCGCGTCGATGCCCGCGGCGGTGACGAAGCTCTTGCAGATCAGATAGTTCGAGGAGCCGACGCCGGCATGGCCGAGATTGATCTTGCCGGGATTGGCCTTGGCGTAGGCGATGAACTCCTTGAGGTCCTTCGCCGGAAAGTCCTTGCGCAGCGCGATGATGCCAAACGTCTTCGCGACCATGGCGATCGGCACGAAAGAGTCAGGCGTGAACGGCAGTTTTGGATAGATCGTGTAGGTCGCGGCGTTGGTGCCGGCATTGCCGATCGCGATGGTGTAGCCGTCGGGCTCGGCGCGGGAGGCGCGCGCCAGCGCGGTCGAGCCGCCGGCGCCCGCAACGTTCTCGATCACGATGGTCTGGCCGAGCGCGATGCCCATCTGCTCGGCCACGGCGCGTGCGATCACGTCCGAGGTGCCGCCGGCCGCGAACGGCACGATCATGGTAACAGGACGCTTGGGATAATCCTGCCCGAACGCGCCAGTTGCGAACGAAAATGACGCGAGCGACAGCGCCGCGATCGCGGCGAGCGACCGCTTCAGCCCGAACGAAATCACGCGGCCTTTTCCAGATGCGCGGTCAGGCCGGCGAACAGGCCGCGGCCGTCGGTGCAGCCCATGATGTCTTCGACATGGTTTTCCGGATGCGGCATCATGCCGAGCACGTTGCCCTTGTCGTTGACGATGCCGGCGATCGAATGCGCCGCGCCGTTGATGTTGCTGTCATCGTCGACCACGCCGGCGGCGGAACAGTAGCGATAGAGCACCCGCCCCTCGCCTTCGAGCCGCTTGATGGTCTCTTCATCCGCCTCGTAATTGCCTTCGCCATGGGCGACCGGCACGCGGATCACCTGTCCGGCATTGTAGCCGCGGGTGAACGGCGTGTCGGACCGCTCGACGCGCAGATGCACGTCGTGACAGATGAATTTCAGCCGCTCGTTGCGCATCAAGACGCCCGGCAACAGGCCGGACTCGCACAGGATCTGAAACCCGTTGCAGACGCCGAGCACGAGGCCGCCCTTGGCCGCATAGTCGCGCACCGCGTCCATCACCGGCGCGCGCGCGGCAATGGCGCCGCAGCGCAAATAGTCGCCGTAGGAGAAGCCACCCGGCACCACCACGAGATCCGTGCCCGCAGGCAACGCCGTCTCGGCGTGCCAGACCATCGCCGGCTCGCTGCCCGAGATCATCCTCAGTGCACGCGCCATGTCGCGTTCGCGGTTGATTCCGGGAAAGACGAGGATGGCGGCTTTCATGTTCGGGTTCCGACGGTGATGGGAATCGGGCTGGCCAAAGGGCCAATTCGTGAAGAGACATAGCCATTTGACGGGGATTTTACCAGTGCTAGCCTTGCCGGACGGCCTTGTACACAGGCCATAGCCGAGGCACTTTTGCCCGCGATCTTGCCCGGGATTGAAGCCATGAACGTCCCGTCGCTGCCCACATCCCACTCCGAGCCCGTGTCCACCGAGGGCGTCGTCGCCGCCGGCGCCTATGTCGATGGCCGCCGTATCGCCAATATCGCCATCAGCGAGGCCTCGAGTTGGCGGGCCAAGCCCGGCCACGTGGTCTGGATCGGCCTGCACGAGCCCGACATGGCGCTGCTCGGCGCGGTGCAGAAGCAATTCGACCTGCACGAACTGGCGATCGAGGACGCCAACCACGCCCATCAGCGACCCAAGATCGAGCAATATGGCGAGGCCCTGTTCATCGTGGCGCGGACGGCGCAGCTGGTCGAGGGCCGCATCGCCTTCGGCGAGACCCACATCTTCGTCGGCGAAGGTTATCTGGTCTCGGTGCGCCACGGCGCCTCGACGTCCTACACGCCGGTGCGCGAACGCTGCGAAAGCTGCCCGCGGGCACTCGCGCGCGGCGAGGATTACATCCTCTATGCGATCCTCGATTTCATCGTCGACAATTACTCGCCCGTGCTCGAGAGCATTCACGACGAGGTCGAGGGCATCGAGGACGACGTGCTGTCCAAGCCGATCAGCAAGGCCCAGATCGAGCGGCTCTATATGCTGCGCCGCGACCTGTTGCGGCTGCGCAACGCGATCGGGCCACTGGTGGAGGTCTGCCGCCGGCTGGAGCATGACGAGCTGTCGATGGTGCGGCAGGCCATGCAGCCGCTGTTCCGCGACGTCACCGACCACGTCCGCAACATCCAGGAGCGCATCGATTCCATGCGTGAGGTGCTGGCCTTCGCCTTCGAGGCCAGCCTGCTGGTCGGCCAGGCGCAGGAGACGGCGGTGTCGAAGAAGCTCGCCTCGTGGCTTGCGATCATCGCGATCCCGACCGCGCTGGCCGGGATCTACGGCATGAACTTCAAGCACATGCCGGAGCTGGAATGGGAGTACGGTTATTTCATGCTGCTCGGCGTGATGCTGACGGCATGCGGCTCGCTGTATTGGCGGTTTCGCCGCGCCGGGTGGTTGTGAGCGAACCACCCCGTAGCCCGGATGGAGCGAAGCGCAATCCGGGAAAGTGCCATAGCGGATAGCCCCGGATTTCGCTTCGCTCCATCCGGGCTACAAAGGCGGGCCTAGCTAAGCAGCTCCACCCGATAATTCTCGATCACGGTATTCGCCAGCAGCTTGGCGGCGGCTTCCTTCAGCGCGGCTTCCGCCTTGGTCTTGTCGGCGCCGGCGAGCTCGATGTCGAACACCTTGCCCTGGCGGACGCTGGCGACGCCGTCGACGCCGAGCGACTTCAGCGCGCCTTCGATGGCCTTGCCTTGCGGATCGAGGATGCCCGTCTTCAAGGTAACGGTGACACGTGCCTTCACGTCAAAAATCCCCTCAGCTCTTCACCAGCACCGGGCCGGAGCCCTGCGGACGCTCGTTCTCCATGAGGATGCCGAGGCGTTTTGCAACTTCAGTATAGGCCTCGAGCAAGCCGCCGAGATCCCTGCGGAAACGATCCTTGTCGAGCTTCTCGTTCGACTTGATGTCCCACAGACGGCAGCTGTCCGGCGAGATCTCGTCGGCGACGATGATGCGCATCATCTCGTTCTCGAACAGGCGTCCGCATTCCATCTTGAAGTCGACGAGGCGGATGCCGATGCCGAGGAAGAGGCCGGTGAGGAAGTCGTTGACACGGATGGCAAGCGCCATGATGTCGTCGATCTCCTGCGGCGTCGCCCAGCCGAAGGCCGTGATGTGCTCTTCGGACACCATGGGGTCGTTGAGCTGGTCGTTCTTGTAGTAAAATTCGATGATCGAACGGGGCAGCTGGGTGCCCTCCTCGATGCCGAGGCGCTGTGACAGCGAGCCGGCAGCGACGTTCCGCACCACTACCTCGAGCGGCACGATCTCGACCTCGCGAATCAGCTGCTCGCGCATGTTGAGACGGCGGATGAAGTGGGTCGGCACCCCGATGTCGTTGAGGTGCTGAAACAGGTACTCCGAGATCCGGTTGTTGAGGACGCCCTTGCCCTCGATCACCTGATGCTTTTTCGCATTGAACGCGGTCGCGTCGTCCTTGAAGTGCTGGATCAGGGTACCGGGCTCCGGGCCTTCATACAGAACCTTTGCCTTGCCTTCATAAATGCGACGCCGACGGCTCATGGGGATGTACCGTGTTTTGTTGAAATCCATGTATTTGGTGTGCTCCGGTTACTAGGATTACGACCCACAGCGGAGCTGCCGTGAACAGCTCGGAACCCGTCCATAACCCTTGGAAACAGAACGGGAACCATGCCTTCAGGCAACCTATCCGATTGGCTGACCGAGCACAATCGATCCGGCCGTCCGGCGCCAACTTATACCGTCTTGCCTGCGGCTTAACGGCCCGTTGTTTTGCCGATTCGTGCTATCTATGTAGGCATGCAGTCGGGTCGCCGCAACGGAAGGCTCCCGCTCCATTCAGCAGGGGATTTGGAACAGGTATGAGCGAGTTCGACAAGCGCCAGGAAGGTTTCGAGAAGAAATACGCCCTCGACGAGGAGCAGAAATTCAAGGCGGAGGCCCGCCGCAACCGGTTGCTCGGGCTGTGGGCGGCCGAAAAGCTCGGCATGTCCGGCGATGCCGCCACAGCCTATGCCAAGGAAGTGGTCGCGGCCGACTTCGAGGAGGCCGGCGATGCCGACGTCCTGCGCAAGCTGACAACCGATTTCGCCGCCAAGAACGTCGCCGTCACCGAGCAGGCGATTCGCGCCAAGATGAGCGAGCTGCTCGCGGTAGCGGCCGCCGAGGTGAAGGCGGGGAAATAATACGTTCAGGCCCGACGCCGGCGCGCAATGACCTTGCGCGCCGGCGGTCTTTTTTGGGCGCCCCGCCTGGCCGGGCCGTCGAACGTGGCGTAGTCGCGGCGGATGGTCTCCAGCAGACGCTGAGCGGCAGCACTCAGGAAGCCGCCGAGACGAGTCACCAGGACAATGTGCTGGTCCGCGGTGAGATCGCCGACGGTGATCGTCGAGATCGCTCCCGCATGCAGCTCCTCCGCCACATGGCTCCGCGCCAATAGCGCAAGGCCGAAGCCCGCCTCCACGAGCCGCTTCTGCGCCGTGAGGCTGTCCACCGCCGTCCACTCCACGTCCCCGAGGCCTTGCGTCAGGAACAGCGCGAACACGTGAGCCGCTGCGATCTCACGGCGGCCGCGCGTTTCCGGGAACGCGATCCAGCGCTCGCCGCGAAGCTCGGCAAGCCGCTTGACGCGCTTGTTGGCGAGCGGATGGTCGGACGCACAGACCACCTGCAACGCCTCGCTCAGCACCAGCTCACAGGCGAGATCGCCGGCCAGGTCGGTATTGTAACGCAAGCCGATCGTGGCCTCGCCGCGCCGGATGAGATCAGAGACCTCCGCGCTGGTCGCGGTCCGCAGGGCAAGCGCGACCGCGGGATTATCCGCGGCAAACCGTTTCATGATGCCCGACAGGCGGCCGTCGGCGAGCGTGCCGGTCACGGCCAGCGAAACCGGACCCGAAGGCTGCTTGGTCAGCGCGCGTATCGCCTGCTCGGCGTCCTGCGCCGCCGCGACGGCGCGCTCGGCATAGGGGATCAGCACGCGCCCGGCGTCGCTGAGCCGCGTACGGCCCGCGATCCTCTCGAACAGGGGCACGCCGAGCTCCTGCTCCAGCAGCGCAATACGGCGCGAAATCGCCGGCTGCGAGCGATGCAGGAATTTCGCGGCATTCGAGACCCCGCCTCTGCGATGAACGGTCAGGAAGGTATTGAGGGCATCGCTGTCCATGGCGGACACCTCATGCAAAAAACTGATGACTATAAGAGGAATAACAAATTTGGCGGATGGCGAGAATGCCCCTAAGGCTTGCCGGCAGACAAGGTCAAGCGGAGACGAGCCATGACGAGCCAATTGGACAAAGCGAAAGCATTTCGCGCCCTGCACGAGCGGCCCGGTGCGTTCATCATTCCCAACCCCTGGGACGTCGGCACCGCAAAACTGCTCGCCGCGGCCGGCTTCGAGGCGCTCGCAACCACGAGCCTCGGCCTTGCCAACATGCAGGGAAGCTCGACCGTCAGCCTGGACGAGATCCTCGAGAATTGCCGCGCGATCGCGCAGGCCACCGATCTTCCGGTCAGCGTCGATCTGGAAAACTGCGGCGCGCACGATCCGAGACGCGCGGCCGAGGCGATCCGGCGCGCCGCCGAGGCCGGTGCGGTCGGCGGTTCGATCGAGGATTCGACGGGCGATCGCGATCGGCCGATCTGCGACTTCTCACTGGCGGTCGAGCGCGTGCAGGCGGCCGTCGAGACGGCGCGCTCGCTGTCGTTTCCCTTTACGCTGACGGCGCGGGCGGAAAACCTTCTCCACGGGCGCAACGATCTCGACGACACGATCCGGCGGCTTCAGGCGTACGAAGCGGCGGGCGCGGATGTCCTCTACGCCCCCGGGGTCCACGACCTTGCCACGATCAGGACGGTCGTGACCTCGGTCGGAAAACCCTTCAACCTCGTGATGGGTTTTGCCGATCCGACGCTGACGCTCGCGCAATTGTCCGCGGCCGGCGTCAAGCGCATCAGCGTCGGTGGCGCCATGTCGCGATACGCGCTGGCCGCCTTCCTGAAGAGCGCGCGCGAGATGAAGGAGAATGGCTCCTTCACCTATGTTCGCGAGATGGCACCGATCAAGGACCTGCGCGCCGCCTTCGCCGCAGTCACTCCTCCTTGAAGCCGTATTCCGGCACGTTACCGCTGGCGCCGTAATATTTGTACGGCAGGAATTTGCCGCTCATGGTGATCTTGACGCGGTCGCCCTTCGGGTTGGCGACGCGTTCGATTCCCATGTCGAAGTCGATCGCCGACATGATGCCGTCGCCGAATTCTTCTTCGATCAGCGCCTTCCAGGCCGGACCGTTCACCATCACCATTTCGTAGAAGCGATAGATCAAGGGATCGGTCGGCGGCATCGGCGTGCCGGCGCCGCGCATCGGCACCTCGTTGAGCATCGCCGTCTCCGCCTTCGACAGACCGAACAGCTCGCCGGCATTGGCCGCCTGCGGCTTCGTCAGCTTCATCTGGCCGAGGATGGCGCCGACGATGAGGACCTCGGAATACCCCCCGATCTTGTCGCAGATGTGCTTCCAGCTCCAGCCCTTCTCGCGCTTGATGTCGAGCAGCTTCTCGGTGAGGTCTTCGCGTTTCATGTCAGGTCTCCGTTTCAGGCAGTCAGTCCGGGACTGGTCCCGGGAATCAAGGTCTGGCGTTGCTCGTCACCACTGGTCGCGATCGTCAGGCCGGGCTTGCCGATATGCACCAGCGGCACATTCCGCGGATCGTGACCGGGTGTCTCGGCGGTAAACGTCTTGCTGCGCGTCACCAGGAAATCGATGATGTGGTTGCGCAGCGCGTAATAGAGCGGATGGCGGTGCAGATCGATGCGGCCGCGGTCTCTCGGCAGCGGATTCTCCACGACCTCTGCGAGCACCGCGCCGGGCCCGTTGGTCATCAGGAAGATCTTGTCGGCGAGGTAGATCGCCTCGTCGACGTCATGGCTGATCATGAACGCGGTCTGCCCAGTCTCGAGGCAAATGCGCCGCACCTCGTCCTGCAGCGTGCCGCGCGTCAGCGCGTCCAGCGCCGAGAACGGCTCGTCCATCAGCATGATCTTCGGCGTGATCGAGAGCGCACGTGCGATGCCGACGCGCTGCTTCATGCCGCCGGACAGCTCTGACGGCCGCTTGTGCTCGGAGCCGGTGAGACCAACGAGGTCGATGAAGCTCTGCGCGTGCGCCTTCACCTTGGCGCGGTCCCAGCTGCGCCATTTCGAGCTCACGGCATAGGTGACGTTGCCGAGCACGGTGCGCCAGGGCAACAGCGCGTGGCTCTGGAAGATCACCGCACGGTCGAGGCTGGTGCCCGAAATCGCCTGCCCGTCGACGATGACGGCGCCCTCGCTCGGCGCATCGAGGCCGGCGAGGATGTTGAGCACCGTGGTCTTGCCGCAGCCGGAATGCCCAATCACGCAAGCAAACTCGCCCCGCGCCATCGAGAGCCACAGGTTCTCGAAAACGGTGGTCGTGGCACCGCCGGCGCCCGGATAGCGCTTCGCGATGGCTTCGATGGAGATGAATTTGTCGGTCATCGCCCCTACTCCGGAAACGTGACCATGCGCGTGAAGCGCGCCAGGATCTGGTCGAGCAGCATGCCGACGATCCCGATCAGGAGGATCGCGATGATCACGTTGGTGATCGACAGATTATTCCACTCGTTCCAGACGAAGTAGCCGATGCCGGTGCCGCCGACGAGCATTTCGGCAGCGACGATCACGAGCCAGGCGATGCCGATCGAGATGCGCATGCCGGTCAGGATCGTCGGCGCCGCCGCCGGGAGGATCACGGTGAAGGCGCGCCTGACGGTGCCGACCTCGAGCGTTCGCGCGACGTTGATCCATTCCTTGCGCACGCTGGCAACGCCGAACACGGTGTTGAGCAGCATCGGCCAGATCGAGCAGATGAAGATGACGAAGATCGCCGAGATCGAGGAATCCTTGATGGTGTAGAGCGCGAGCGGCATCCAGGCCAGCGGCGAGATCGGCTTCAACACCTGGATGAAGGGATCGAGCGCCTTGCTGAGCAGCGGCGACATGCCGATCAGGAAGCCGAGCGGGATCGCGACCAGCACCGCGAGCAGATAGCCGGTGCCGACGCGCCCGATGGAATAGCCAAGTTGGATGCCGAGCCCTTTGTCGTTCGGCCCGTTGTCGTAAAACGGCCGTCTCAGATGCTCCCACAGCTTGGCGCCGACGTCGAGCGGCCCCGGCATCGCCGATTTGCCCTGCGTCGCGGTCAGCCCCATCAGCTTGGCATATTCGGGGCTCATCGTGGCGACGGGGCCCGTCGAGCGCGTGGCGAGATGCCAGATGCCGAGGAACGCGGCGAGCAGCGCGATGGAAACGAGACCGGCGCGGAGACGGAGGGAGGAGCTGGTCATCTCCCTCTCCCAATGTCGTCCCGGCGAACGCCGGGACCCATACCGCGGAATCTATCGATCGCAATCGGTGGGCATACCGAACGACGAGTCTTCGCCAAACGTCTCCCTGGGGGTATGGGTCCCGGCGTTCGCCGGGACGACGCTGGGGAGAAAGCGCAGCCCATCACGACGACTTCCTGATCTTGAAGCTCGCGACATAGTCCTCCGGCTTGGCCGGATCGAAAGTCTTGCCCATCACCGCAAACGACTTGTATGCGCTCGCCGGCGGCGACAGGCCCATCTCCGTCATCAGCTTCTTGGTGTCGGTGGCCAGATACACCTGCTCGGCCACCGCCTTGTAGTCGACGTCGCCCTTGATCTGGCCCCAGCGCTTCATCTGCGTCAGCATCCACACAGCAAAGGATTGCCAGGGGAACGGATCGAAATCGACGCGCCTGGCGTCGGTCTTCACGCCGCCGAGACCGTCGGCATAGGTGCCGGTCAGGACCTGTTCGAGCACCGTGACGGGCGCGTTGATGTAGTTGGCCGGCGCGATGGCCTCCGCAATCTGCTTGCGGTTCTCCGCCTTCGAGGCATAGGCGGTCGCATCGACGATCGCGCGGGTCAGCGCCGCAAAGCTGTTTGGCGCTGACGTGATGAACTCGCGGCTTGCGGCAAAGCTGCAGCAGGGATGCCCGTCCCAGATCTCCTTCGACAACAGATGCATGAAGCCGACGCCGTCATAGATCGCGCGCTGGCAGATGTTGTCGGGCGCGAGGAAGCCGTCGATGTTGTCGGCACGCAAATTGGCGACCATCTCCGGCGGCGGCACCGAGCGCAGCTGCACGTCGGTATCGGGATCGAGACCGTGCTCGGCGAGATAGTAGCGCAGCAGGTAATTGTGCATGGAATAGTCGAACGGGATGGCGAATTTCAGGCCCTTCCAATCCTTGGGGTCGCGCTTGTCCTTGTGCTTGGCCGCCAGCACGATGCCCTGCCCGTTGATGTTCTCGATCGCGGGCACCGCAAACGGGATGGCGTTTGCGCCCAGGCCCAGCGAGATCGCGATCGGCATCGGCGCCAGCATGTGCGCGGCGTCGTATTCCTTGTTGATGGTCTTGTCGCGGATCACGGCCCAGCCGGCGGTCTTGACCACTTCGACATTGAGTCCGTGCTTGGAGTAAAAGCCCATCGGCGCCGCCATGATGATGGGCGTGGCGCAGGTGATCGGAATGAATCCGACCTTGAGGTCCTTCTTCTCGGGCGTACCGGCCTGCGCGAACACCTCGGTCGCCGTCTTGAGCGGGAAGAACTGTGACAGTGCGGCAAGCGCAGTCGATGCGCCGACCGACTTCAGGAATGCACGCCGCGCCACGTCCTGCGGAAACATCGCGCGCATCACCGCGGAGGCGACGACGCCCTCGTAACGCTTCTCTTGGCTTTCGACCGGTTCGCAATGCAGAGCCATCGCCTGCTCGTGCTCCGCCGCAGAGCGATGCTGGCCGCAGATACAGCCGGCTCGAAGGTTGCGATCGGGATCAAACGGATTGTCGAACGTGGACATCGGCCCTCCTGCGCGTCATTGCGGGGAGGAATTACGCAAGGAGCATGCCACGACCCTAGAAGCGGCCAGCGCCTTGATGACACAGTAATTTCGCCTGCGCTTGGCCACTACGAAAACTCGTGATAAACGAATTTTCGTAGTTCAATGACGAGATTTCGTAATGGCAACGACGCCAGTGCCCGTCCACGATGATGTGGCTTCCGCCATCGACCCGCGCATCGCGGCGTTCGAATTCTCCGTCGAGGCGACGCTTCTGGTCGACCCCTACGGCGACCAGATCGTCGATGCCAATCCCGCCGCCTGTGCTCTTCTCGGCTACGACCGCGCCCTGCTCCGGCAGACCAGGCCCAGCACGCTCCACGCCGGCGAGCTTGCCGCCCTCACCGTCTTCACCCAGGCCGTGCTGCACAAGGGCGCCTATTGGACCACGGCGCTCAATCCCCGCCATGCCACGGGGCAAGATCTCCGGCTCGAATATGCCGGCTGCCTGCTGCCGCATGACGGCCGCTCGCTGCTGCTGCTGACGCTGACCGATCTCGAAGCGCGCCGCCGGCGCAATGTCGATGCCGCCGCCGAAGACCACATGCGCGGCGGCATTTCGACCTGGCAGCGGGTCGAGCGCGTGTTTCAGGACATCGAACGCGAGAACCAGCTGATCCTGCGCGCCGCCGGCGAAGGCATCTATGGCGTGAACGCGGAAGGCAAGACCACCTTCGTCAATCCCGCGGCCGAGCGCATGCTCGGCTGGACCGCCGAAGAGCTGGTCGGCAAGGAGATCCACCCGATCGTCCACCACACTCATCACGACGGCCGCCACTATCACAACCACGATTGCCCGATCTATGCCGCCTTCCGCGACGGCGCCGTGCACCAGGTCGACGGCGAGGTGTTCTGGCGCAAGGACGGCTCGCCCGCCTGGGTCGAATACACATCGACTCCGATCCGCGATCGCGGCGTCGTGGTCGGCGCCGTCGTGGTGTTTCGCGACGTCAGCCAGCGCCGTGAGGCCGACGAGAAGCTGCACGCCGCCCTTGCCGAGGTCGACCGCCTGCGCGAACGGCTGGAGCTGGAAAACGCCTATCTCCAGGAAGAAATCCGCATCGAGACCAATCCGCGCGGCATCATCGGTCAAAGCGAGGCGATCCAGAAGACGCTGCGGCAGGTCAAGCTGGTGGCGCCAACCACCGCGGCGGTAATGATCAACGGCGAATCCGGCACCGGCAAGGAGCTGATCGCGCGCGCCATCCACGAGGACTCCACCCGCAGCGACCGGCCGCTGATCCGCGTCAATTGCGCCGCGATCCCGCGCGAATTGTTCGAGAGCGAGTTCTTCGGCCATGTCCGAGGCGCCTTCACCGGGGCGACGCGCGACCGCATCGGCCGCTTCGAGCTCGCCGACGGCGGCACGCTGTTCCTCGACGAGGTCGGCGAGATTCCGCTCGAACTCCAAGGTAAGCTGCTGCGCGTGCTGCAGGAAGGCCATTTCGAGCGCGTCGGCGAGGCGCGCACCCGCGCGGTCGACGTTCGTGTCATCGCCGCGACCAATCGCGATCTCAAGCAGGAGGTCCAGCGCGGCCGCTTTCGCGAAGACCTCTATTTCCGCCTCAACGTGTTCCCGATCGAGACCGTCCCCTTGCGCGAGCGGCGCGAGGACATTCCGCTGCTCGCCCAGCACTTCCTGACGCGCGAGAGCAAGGCGTTGAAGTCGAATTTGCGCCTGTCGGAGGGCGACGCGCGGCGGCTGACCCGCTACGACTGGCCCGGCAATGTCCGCGAACTGCAGAACGTGATCGAGCGCGCCGCGATCCTGTCGCAGAACGGCCGCCTGCGCATCGATCTGCCTGACGCCTCCGGCGCGCAAGCGCCTAGCGGTGCCGCTCGTCAGAAGCTCGACGCGCGTCCCGCCGTCATGACGTCGTCGGAAATGCGCGACCACGAGCGCGCCAACATTTTGGCCGCGCTCGAGGCCTGCGCTGGAAAAGTCTTCGGCCCCGGCGGCGCGGCCGAGATGCTGGACATCAAGCCGACCACGCTGGCCTCGCGGATCAAGGCGCTGGGAATTGCGCCGCGTTCGCGGACTGGCCTCAACGGTTTGGCATGAAGCGATCAGCTTCGATGCTGGCCACGGGCTCATTTCACCTCTCGCGCTTGCCGGGGAGGTCGGCGCGAAGCGCCGGGTGGGGGCTCTCTCCACACTGGGAATCCCGCTGAGGAACACCCCCACCCCAACCCTCCCCCGCAAGCGGGAGAGGGAGTGCACTTCCTTCGTGGCAACACGGCCCGATCTAGTCAGGCTGGATGGAAGCGCGCTCACGCCGCCTTGGTCGTCACCCCCGATGCAATCGGCAATCCCTGCTCGATCGGCAGCGATGGATCGCGCGACCATTCGTTCCAGGAGCCGAAATACATCCGGACGTCCTTCACGCCGGCATTCTTCAGCGCCAGGAAGGTGTTCGAGGCGCGCGCGCCCTTGAAGCAATAGAGATAGACCGGCGTCGTCGGCGAGATGCCGACGGTGGCGCATTCGGCCAGGATCTCGTCCTTGGACTTGAAGCGGGGCCCTTCCGCGGTCGGCTTCATCATGCGGTACCATTCCAGCCACACCGCGCCGGGGATGCGGCCCTTGCGCGGGCAGAAATCCTTTCCATAGGGCGAAGAGCTGTCGCCGATCCATTCGTCGACATCACGCACGTCAAGAATGGCGATGCCGGGCTTGCCGACCGCGGCGAGCATGGTCTTCGCATCGATCAGGATATCGCCGGCTTCCGGCACGACCGCGAACGAGGCCTTCGCCGGCGCCGGGACATCCTTCGTCACCGGAAGACCCGCGGCCGACCACGCGTCGAAGCCGCCATGCAGCACCTTCACCTTGGGATAGCCGAGCATGGTGAGCAGATAGTAGCCGCGGCAGGACTGGCCGAAGCCGGAATTCATCGACTGCTCGTAGATCACGGCGGTCTCCTTGCCGGAGAGGCCGGCAGCACCGAAGGCGTCGGCGAATTTGGTCTTCAGCTCGCTCATGCCTTCCGGCGTCGAGGTCGCGAGAAACGTGAAGATCTCGTGCACGTTCACGGCGCCCGGCAGGTGCCCGGCGCCATAGGCGTCGGGATTGCGGGTGTCGATGACGACACAGGGTTCGAGCTTCAAGAGATCGGCAAGTTCGCTGGCAGAGATCAGAACGTCCGTCATTGGCAGCCTCTCCGTTGAGGTTAAGTGGTCTTCTGGGGTGGACTCGTGAAGCTCAGTAATCGGCGAGCATCTTGCGCAGCTGCTTGGTAGCCGGCGTGACGATCGCGACGAAATAGGCCTCGCGCAGCCGTCGTTGCGCGCGGTGACTCCTCAGATAGCCGCGTGCGCCACAATGCAGCATCGCCGCATGCGCCGCCGCGACGCTGGCCTCGCCGGCGCGAAGCCTGAGCGCGATCACCTTGCGCCAGTAGGTCTCGTCCTCGTTGTAGGGATCGCGCGCCAGCGCCATGGTCTCGGCCTCGAGCTCGGCAGCGAGATCGCGGAAATGCACCGGCTGCTGCGGCAGATAGCGGTTGATATGGCCGAGCGGACTTCCGACCTCGTCCATGATGTTGATGCAATCGCGGATCACTCCCAGCGCCATGCCGGCCTGGAGCAGGATAAAGCCGGCACGGATCTTCTTCACGAAGGGCGCCGCAGGATCAGCAAGGACCAGCTCGTCCGGCACGAAGACATCGCGGAACTGCACGCCATAGGTGCCGGTGCCGTCCATCGCCATGAACGGCTTGCACGGCGTCAGCGTGATCGCGGGGTCCGAGCAATCGGCCAGGAACATCACAGTACCTTCATCCTCCTCACGCTCGAAGATGGTGCCGAAATAATGATCGGGGCCGAGATTGGAGACCCAGGGCAGCGCGCCGCGCACGATATAACCGCCCTCGACCTTCTTGCCTTTCAGCTTCAGTTTCTCAATGCCGAAAAAGCTCTTCATCGGGTTGGAAAGCCCGGTGCCGCCGAGCACGCGGCCGGTCGAGAACGCATCGCCGAAACGTTTTGCCAGCTTCAGATTGGTCGAGTTGGCCGCGTACCAGACCAGCGTGTTCTGGCACCAGGCCATGAAGGCCGTGGCGCCGCAGACCTCCCCGATCGCAGCCATCGCCTGGATCGCGCAGCGCAGATCCGCGGGACCTTCATGCGGCACGTGACTGCCCCAGGCGCCGACCGCGCCGAACTTGCGCAGCACCTCGGCCGGATAGACCGAGCCGTCGTCGATGCCGGGGGCAAGCGACGCGAGATCTTCGCGCGCGATCCGCGCCACCTCCCCTGCAATGGACGGTGCGGGCTGATCCAAAACCTCGGCCCGCGATAAAGCCAGTGACTCCATGATCGTCTCCCGCACCTTGTCCTGGTTGCTAACAGCTAGATGCCGACCTCGAGATTGACCGGGCGCGTGAAGGTGTTGGCGACCGGCGACCATTTCTTCACATGGGCGACCAGTGCGTTGATCTCGGCCTGCGAGACGCCCTCGCACGCCATGTCGACCTTGACGCGGACATCGGTGAAGCCGACCGGCTTGTCCGAGGTGTCGCCAGTGCCCCAGACCGCCGTGATGTTGAGATCGCCTTCGAGCTCGAGCTCGAGCTTGTTGACGATCCAGCCGCGATGCACGGCGTTGGCGTGCAGGCCGACCGCGAGGCACGAGCCGAGCGCAGCAAGCGAGGCTTCCGACGGATTGGGCGCGGTGTCGTCGCCCAGCAGCCCCGGCGGCTCGTCGACGATATAGGGCTGCAGATTGCGGATGTAGTTGGCGTGGCGGAATCTGCCTTCCGCGACCGTCTTGCATTTCAAGGTCTTGACGACCTTCGGATTGGCCTTGCCGCTCGCGATCAGTTGCTCGAGGCCATTCTTGTCGATGGGCGCAAGGCACCCCGTCAGCACTGTCTTTTGAACGACGGCAGTCATCATCTTCTCCCTGGCAGCCGTGGAAAACGGCAGGATACCGAACGGTCTGTTTCCTTGCATGGAGCGTGCCAGACGAGACCGAAAACGAAATGCGAGGCATTGGAGCCGCTTAGCGATGGCTGCCTGCGGATTGATCAGCCGCGCTCTGCTCAAAGGCCATGCAGATGAGATCGCCAGTGCGAATCTTTTTAGCGCGGAGCAGATGCGACTTGAAGATACCGCGCGGCTGCGATTAAGTTGCAATCCATGGCCAAAGCTTCACTGAACAAGCCTTCACTGAACAAGATGTCGTCGAAGAAGAACGCGCCGCATTCAGGCGCCGGCGATGACGAATCCGCGCGCGGGCGCCTGCTCAGCGCCGCCTCGCATCTGTTTTGCAAGAACGGAATCAACGCCACCGGCATCGATGCGATCATCGAGGAGGCCGGCACCGCGAAGACCACGCTTTACAAATTGTTCGGCTCCAAGACCAACCTCGTCAACGCGGTGCTGGAGAGCGAAGGCAAGCAATGGCGCGAATGGTTCATCGGCGCCATGGAAGATGGCGGCGGCGACGCGCAGGCCAAGCTGACGCGCATCTTCCCGGCCCTGAAGAGCTGGTTTGCCGAAGAGCGGTTCTACGGCTGCCCCTTCATCAACGCGGTCGGCGAGCACGACAAGGACGCCAAGCAATTCCGCAACATCGCGCTGAAGCACAAGAAGATCGTACTCGGCCACATCGAGAAGCTCGCCGCCGAGCTGGGCTCGAGCGAGCCCGCAATGCTCGCGCATCAGCTCGGCCTCATCATCGACGGTGCCATCGTCGCCGCGATGATCTCGCGTGATCCCGGCGTGGCAGACACGGCAGCGCTCACCGCGGGTCCGCTGCTCGGGCAATCGAAGGCGAAGAAGAAGCGCGCGGCGGATCAGTTAGAGGCGGTGTGAGCTTGCATTGATCTCGTAGGGTAGGCAAAGGCGCGAAGCGCCGTTGCGCGAGTCGAGCGCGGCGAAACGCTGCTCGTTACCGGCGCGGCCGGCGGAGTTGGGCTTGCCGCCGTCGACCTCGGCCGTCATCTCGGCCTGCGCGTCGTCGCCGGCGTCGGCTCCGACGACAAGGCGGCCCTGGTCCGCGGCTACGGGGCGAGAGACATGGATTGCGGTGGAGCGCGACGTGCAGCTCGGGCGTCTTTCGTAGGGGCGACACGAGCGCCTGGCACCAGCCCGGGCCTGCCAGCCGCTCGGCTGGCCCGGGGCGCGATCCACTTTGCCCAACATGTGGACGCTGCCAGGCCTTGAGAAGCGTTGAACCCGTGTTTGATCAAAGATACCCTTGAAAATCTTCGTCCAGAAAAAACAAGATCCAGGGGGACGTGATGGTTCGCAAGTTAATGGCATTTGCAATCGTTGCCGCGGGCATGTGGTTCGCTGGCGTCGCAAATGTTGAGGCGCAGCAGCCGGAGCTCAACGCGCCAGACCTGGTCCTCATCAACGGAAAGGTTCTGACGCTGGATGAGCGATCGACGATCACGGAGGCAGTGGCCGTCGCGGATGGAAAGATCATCGCAACCGGAACCAGTGCTTCGATGAGGTCGCTCGCCGGCGCTCGGACCCGCGTGCTCGATGTGGCTGGCAAGACCGTCATCCCCGGATTGATCGATACACACGCTCACTTCAAGGCCGCTGGTCTTGGCGACTATGTCGTCATCATGGGCCGAGCCAAGACGGTCGCCGAAGCGCTCGAGGCCATCAAGGCATTCGCTGCGAAGAAGAAGCCGGGCGAGTGGATTGTAGGTGGCGCGTGGCATCCGCCTTCACAATTGGCCGAGAAGCGATATCTGACCAGGCAGGAGATTGATAGCGTTGCTCCAGACAATCCGGTCTATCTTCGCACCGTCGGGCATTTCTCGATGGCGAACAGCATGGCTCTACAGCGGGTCGGAATCGACAAGACCACCGCGGATCCGAACGGGGGAAAGTTTGAGCGCGACGCGGCCGGTGAATTGACCGGCGTGCTGGTGGAGACGGCGATCGATCGGGTCGAGAAGGCCGTACCGCCCTGGACAGAAGACGATGAGATGCGGCAATTCACGATTGCCGAAAGTGTGCTGAACAGCTTCGGTATCACGAGCGTGGTCGAAGGCGCGACAGAGGCACGCGATATCCGCATGCTGCAGAAGCATGTCGCATCCGGGAAAGCCACATTGCGCACCGGCGTGATGTTTCGACCGGAGCCCCCGGCCGATCTGACCGCGTGGGAAGCGATCATGGCAGGCAATGGGGCCTCTTCAGGCTTTGGCGACGATTGGCTGAAGTTCGCAGGAATCAAGATCTTCTACGACGGCGGCATGACGCTGAAGACAGCGCTCATGCGCGAGGTGTATCCCGAGTCACATGACAACTATCATGGCGTTGCGCAGCAGACACCTGAGCGATTGAAACAACTCGTCTCCATCTGCCACCGATATGACTGGCGGGTCGGTGTCCACGTGGTGGGTGACCTTGGTATTGACCAGGTGCTCGATGCGTTCGAGGCCGCGGATAAGGAGAAATCGATCCGAGACCGTCGCTTCGTCCTCATTCATGCCAGCCTGATCCGGCCAGAACAGATGGAGCGGGCGCAGAAGCTGGGAGCCCGTGTCGATTTCCAGAACGCTTTCATGTGGGATAAGGCAGCGACCGTCGAACGATTTCTCGGGAAAGCGACCGCTGACCGCGCCGTACCGACCAGGACGTTAATCGAAAAAATGGGCCTCAATAGTCTCGGCGCCGGGACGGACTTTCCCGTCAACCCGATCAACCCCTTCCTCAACATGTACATTATGGTGACCAGGAAGGACCCCAACGGAAACGTCTACGGCGCGGCAGAAGCCATTACGCGCGAGCAGGCCCTACGGCTCTACAGCAGCGCGGCTTCGCGCTACACGTTCGATGAAGCACGTAAAGGGACCATTGAGCCCGGAAAGCTTGCGGACATCGTGGTGCTCTCCGCGGATTACACGGCGGTGCCGGAGGAGCAGATCAAGGACATCAAGGTGGACATGACGCTCGTGGGCGGCAAGGTCGTGTTTCAGCGCTGACGTCATCCGCTGCCGACCAGCAGGAAGTGCCGCAGGGTGGGCAAAGGCGCGTAAGCGCCGTGCCCACCTTCTCTTGATGATCAGCGAGAGATGGTGGGCACGCTTGCTTTGCCCACCCTACGAGAGCTATGCCTTACGGCACCTACATCGCTTGCTCGATCATCCCCTGCAGCCGCGCCAGCTCCGCCTCGAGATCCCGCTCCACATCCGCGGCGCGAATCTCCAGCACCCGATAGTCCCGCGCCTCGAGCCAGGCCCGCCGCGATGCGCGATCCGCTGCGATCGCTTCCCCCTCGCCCGGATTGACCAGCTCGATCGCGATCCGATGCGGGAAGGAGACGAAGTCCGGGATGTGGCGGCCGACCGGGGTCTGGCGCTTGAACTGGCCGGCGAAGCGACGGTCGCGGGTCAAAGCCTGCCAGAGCAGACGCTCGGCATCGGTCGGGTTGCGGCGAAGCAGGCGGGCGAGGCCGCGCACGGTCGAGCCGCTGTCGGGCACGCCGCCGCCCTGCCCGTGCTCGGCCAAGAGCGCGCGCAGGCGCGTCGCCTGCTCGCCGTCGAGCACGCCGCCCTTGGCCGGGCCCTTGCGTCCCTCGGCGATCGCCATGATCACCCCGTGCAGGGTGTGCATGTCCTGCTTGGTCGGCTCCATCCGACTGAAGATGTTGCGCAGGTTCACCAGCATGGTGTCGCGCTTCTCGGCCGGGCGCAAAAATTCCACCTTGTCGAGCTCGCGGATGAGGTTGTCGAAGAAGGCCTGCATCTGGTGCTGCGAGGCGCGCTCGGAGCGCTCCGGCATGGCGTGCGGCAGCTCGCCCGAGGTCATCAGTTTGAACCATTCATAGCCGACCAGCAGCACGGCCTGGGCGAGGTTGAGCGAGGCGAAGCCCGGGTTGACCGGGAAGGTGATGATGCGGTTGGAGAGGCCGACCTCCTCGTTGGTCAGGCCCCAGCGCTCGCGGCCGAACAGGATACCGGCCTTGCCGCCGGTCGCGACGTGACCTGCGATCTCGCTGGCGGCTGCCTCCGGCCCGACCACGGGCTTGGCCTGGTCGTGCGGGCGAGCCGTGGTGGCGAACAGCAGGTCGAGGTCGGCGACGGCCTCTTCGACCGTGCCGAACAATTCGACCTTTTCCAGAATGTGGTCGGCGCCGGCGGCGGCCCGCTGTGCCGCGATGTTGGGCCAGCCGTCCCTGGGGTTGACGATGCGCAAGGCGCCGAGCGCAAAATTGCCCATGGCGCGCGCGGCCATGCCGATGTTTTCCCCGAGCTGCGGCTCGACCAGGATCACGATGGGACCGTCGAGGGACAAACCCGCCTTGCTCTTGTCAGTCCCCGACATCTCGTTTCGCTTTCACTCTTCGTCTCAAGGCCTTGCCAGGGCACTCTCAGGAATTGATTCAAGCCAGCCTTTCCCAAGTCGTCCCTGGGCCGGCCGGCGCTGTCCGCCTCGTTTGCCTGTCCTGACGAAATTCTCAAGGGAAATAACGGGTTGGAATCGACTTTTGAATCTCCACTGGATCCTCGGATCCGGCCCTGCGGCAGGGCGGCCCTGCCCCCACGTCTGGGGAAGCTGGATGAGCTAAAAGTGCATAATCCCTTGGCTTTCGCCCGCCGCGTCTGGGTGCTAAGAGGCGGCGGATATTCCCGTGGCGCGCCAAAAGCGCCGTTCCCAAGAGGCTTCCCCGATCATGGCAAAAATCAAGGTATCCAATCCCGTCGTCGAGCTCGATGGCGACGAGATGACCCGGATCATCTGGCAGTACATCAAGGACAAGCTGATCAACCCGTTCCTGGATGTCGAGCTGATGTATTTCGACCTGGGCATGGAGTACCGCGACCACACCAACGATCAGGTCACCATCGACGCCGCCGAAGCCATCAAGAAGGTCGGCGTCGGCGTCAAGTGCGCCACCATCACCCCGGATGAAGCCCGGGTGAAGGAGTTCAACCTCAAGCAGATGTGGAAGTCGCCGAACGGCACCATCCGCAACATCCTCGGCGGCTGCATCTTCCGCGAGCCGATCATCTGCAAGAACGTGCCGCGCCTGGTTCCCGGCTGGAGCAAGCCGATCATCATCGGCCGCCACGCCTATGGCGACCAGTACCGCGCCACAGACATCAAGTTCCCGGGCAAGGGCACCCTGTCGATGAAGTTCGTCGGCGAGGACGGCACCGTGATCGAGAAGGAAGTGTTCAAGGCGCCCGGCGCAGGCGTCGCCATGGAGATGTACAATCTCGACGACTCCATCATCGACTTCGCCCGCGCCTCGTTCAACTACGGCCTGCTGCGCAACTATCCGGTCTACCTCTCGACCAAGAACACGATTCTCAAGGTCTATGACGGCCGCTTCAAGGACATCTTCCAGGACATCTTCGACCGCGAGTTCAAGAAGGAGTTCGACGCCAAGGGCCTGACCTACGAGCACCGCCTGATCGACGACATGGTGGCCTCGGCGCTGAAATGGTCCGGCGGCTATGTCTGGGCCTGTAAGAACTACGACGGCGACGTGCAGTCCGACACGGTCGCGCAGGGCTACGGCTCGCTCGGCCTGATGACCTCGGTGCTGCTCACCCCCGACGGCAAGACCGTGGAAGCCGAAGCCGCCCACGGCACGGTGACCCGCCACTACCGCGAGCACCAGAAGGGCAAGGAGACCTCGACCAACTCGATCGCGTCGATCTTCGCCTGGACCCGTGGCCTCGCCCACCGTGCCAAGCTCGATAACAATGCCGAGCTCGCCAAGTTCGCCAACACGCTGGAGAAGGTCTGCGTCGACACCGTCGAGGCCGGCTACATGACCAAGGACCTCGCGCTCCTGGTCGGCGCCGACCAGCGCTGGCTCTCGACCACCGGCTTCCTCGACAAGGTCGCGGAGAACCTCACGAAAGAGTTGGCGGCCTGAGCCGACCGCAATTTCGCCCGACTGGGCCAGACATCATCACGGGCCGCGCAACAGCGCGGCCCGTTTCTTTTTGAGACCTTGCGCGGAGATGCCACCATGTTCATCAAGCTTGCCGGCCCCACCATGCTGCTCGCGGCCCTGATCGGACCGGCCGGGGCTGCCGAGCCGCTCCCCGACGCCATCGCCGCGCCGGGCGAGAGCGTCGTGCTTAGCGTCCACGCCGAGGGCGCGCAGGTCTATGAGTGCAAGGCCGGCACCGACGGCAAGCTCGCCTGGGCCTTCCGCGAACCGATCGCGACGCTGCTGTCCGAGGGCAAGACAATCGGCCGGCACTATGCCGGCCCGAACTGGGAGCTCGCCGACGGCAGCGCCGTCGTCGGCAAGGCCATTGGCAACGCGCCGGGCGCAACGGCGGCCGATATCCCCTGGCTGAAGCTGGACGTAACCGCCCGCCGCGGCAGCGGTGTACTGACGCCGGTGACGACCGTGCAGCGCATCAACACCCATGGCGGCAAGCTCGACGGCGCGTGCGACAAGGCCGGCGAGTTCAGGAGCGCACCCTACTCGGCCGAGTATGTTTTCCTGAAGAAAGGCTGACCGCTCAGCGGTCGGTCCCGTCTTTCTCCGCCTGCGCCAGCTCCGCGAGCGCGAGATCGCCGCTGTCGGCAAGCCGTGCCTTGGCGGTGGTGTGGACGTGGTCGGCGAGCGTCGGCATCCGTTCGATCAAAGCGTGAAAATCCTGGGCGTCGAGCACCAAAAGGCGCGTCTTGCGCGTCGCCGTCACCGTGCCGCTGCGCTTTGTTTTATGCAGCAGCGCGATCTCGCCGAAGAAGGTGCCGTCCGTGAGGTGCACATGCTGGCTCGGCAGCGCGATCTCGACCTCGCCGGCGGTGATGAAATACATCGACGAGGCCACATCGCCACGGCGGACCAATATCTCGCCCTGCTCGATGGTGCGCGCGCGCAACAGCCGCATGATGTCGGCGATCTCCGCGGCAGACAGATGCGAGAACAGCGGCACCCGCGCCAGCATGCCCCAGGTGACGACGAAATCGCGCCGCTTCACCTCTTCGGCGAAGGCGGTGGAGATGATCGCGACCGGCAGCGCGATCATGGCGAAGCCTGAGATGATGGCGAAGGTGGAGACCAGCTTGCCGAGCGGCGTCACCGGCACGACGTCGCCATAGCCGACGGTGCCGAGCGTCACGATCGCCCACCACATCGCCTGCGGGATGGTGCCGAGCTTGTCAGGCTGCACGTCGCGCTCGATGGCGTAGAGCAGCGAGGCGAAGGTCAGGACCGCGCCGATCAGGATGACGATGCAACCGATCAGCGCGCGACGCTCGGCATGCACGGCGGCGAGCAACGAGCGCATCGCCGGCGAATAGCGGATTAGCTTGAAGAACGGCAGCACCCCGAGCGCCGCCAGCGTCGCGTGCCGGCCGGTGGCGAGCACGATTGCCGCCGGCAGGAACGCCATGAGGTCGATGATGCCGAGCGCGGAGAAGGCGTAGCCCAGCCGGTCGGACAGCGCGGAGCCCTTGCGCTGGGTGTGGCCCGCCACGGTCCACAGCCGCGCCAGATATTCCAGCGCGAACACGATCACGGACAGGACGGTGATGGCCGAGAACACCGTGCCGAACTGGGCGTCCAGCTCCGGCACCGAGGCGAGGATCATCGCGGCCACATTGAGCACGATGACGCCGATGATGAGCTGGATGAAGCGCGATCCGGCTGAATAAGCCAGCGGATCGTGCTCCAGCAATTCGTAGAGGCGATCCCTCAAATTGGGATCGCGAAGCCCACGCCCTCGCAGACCGGGGCGCATGGCCGTTTACGCGCCTGCCATTGCTTTTTCGATCGCCGCCAGCGCCTCGGTCGCCTTGGCCCCGTCAGGGCCGCCGGCCTGGGCCATGTCGGGCCGGCCACCGCCGCCCTTGCCGCCGAGCGCCTCGGAGGCAACGCGCACGAGGTTGACCGCGTTGAAGCGCGCGGTGAGATCCGCGGTGACGCCGACCACGATGCCGGCCTTGCCGTCCTCGGTGACGCCGACAATGGCGACCACGCCGGAGCCGATCTGCTTCTTGCCGTCGTCGGCGAGGCTCTTGAGATCCTTCATCTCGATGCCCTCGACCGCGCGCGCCATCAGCTTGACGTTGCCGATTTCGCGCACGCCTGAAGCTGCGCCATTGCTGCCGGCCGAAGCGCCGCCGCCCATCGCCAGCTTCTTGCGGGCGTCGGAGAGCTCGCGCTCGAGCTTCTTGCGCTCCTCCATCAGCGCGGTGATGCGCGCCGGAACGTCGTCGAGCGACGTGCGCAGCTCGTTCGCCGCGGTCTTGGCCAGCGCCATGGTCTCGTTGGCGTGCCTGCGCGCATAATTGCCGGTCAGCGCCTCGATGCGGCGCACGCCCGAAGCAACCGCGCTCTCGCCGGTGAGCGTGATCAGGCCGATGTCGCCGGTGCGCTTGACATGGGTGCCGCCGCAGAGCTCGACCGACCAGCCGAGCGCGTTGGCGCCGCGCTCGCGCGCGGTCCGGCCCATCGAGACGACGCGAACCTCGTCGCCGTATTTTTCGCCGAACAGGGCGCGCGCGCCGGCTTCGCGGGCCTCATCAACGCCCATCACACGCGTGGTGACCTCGTCATTCTCCAGCACCACGTCGTTGGCGATGTCCTCGACGCGGGCCAGCTCCTCTGCCGTGATCGGCTTCGGATGCACGAAGTCGAAGCGCAGGCGATCCGGCGCGACCATCGAGCCGCGCTGGGCGATGTGGTCGCCGAGCACCTGGCGCAGCGCCTCGTGGATGAGATGCGTCGCCGAATGATGCGCCCGGATCGAGGAGCGCCTGGAATGATCGACCTCGAGCTGCAGCGCGGTGCCGAGCTTCAGCTCGCCGCTCTCCACGTTGCCGACATGCACGAAGAAATCGCCGAGCTTCTTCTGCGTGTCGGTGACGCGAAACTTGATGCCGCCCTCGCCCGTGAGCACGCCGGTGTCGCCGACCTGGCCGCCCGACTCCGCGTAGAACGGCGTCTGGTTCAGCACGATCGCACCGGTGTCGCCGGCCTTCAGGCTGGCGACCTCTGCACCGTCCTTCACCAGCGCCGACACCACGCCTTCGGCGCTCTCGGTCTCGTAGCCGAGGAATTCGGTGGCGCCGAGCTTTTCGCGCAGCGGGAACCAGATCGCCTCGGACGCAGCTTCCCCGGACCCCTTCCAGGACTCGCGCGCCTTGGCCTTCTGGCGCTCCATTGCGTCGGTGAACGCAGCTTGATCCACGCCGATGCCGCGCGACTTCAGCGCGTCCTGCGTCAGGTCGAGCGGGAAGCCGTAGGTGTCGTACAGCGTGAAGGCGACGTCGCCGTCGAACATGTCGCCCTTTTTCAAGGACGCGCTCTTCTCGTCGAGGATGGCAAGGCCGCGCGACAGCGTCTTGCGGAAGCGGGTCTCTTCCAGCCGCAGCGTTTCCTCGATCAGGTTCTCCGCGCGCATCAGGTCGGGATAGGCCTGGCCCATCTCGCGCACCAGCGCCCAGACCAGGCGGTGCATCAGCGGCTCCTTGGCACCGAGCAGCTGAGCATGGCGCATCGCGCGGCGCATGATCCGGCGCAGCACATAGCCGCGGCCCTCGTTCGAGGGCAGCACGCCGTCCGCGACCAGGAAGGCCGAGGAACGCAAATGGTCGGCGATGACGCGGAACGAGGCGACGGTCTGCTCATTCGGTCCACTGCCGAGCGCGGACGATGTCGCATCTATCAAATGACGGAACAGGTCGGTCTCGAACACGCTGTCGACGCCCTGCATGATGCAGGCCATGCGCTCGAGGCCCATGCCGGTGTCGATCGAGGGACGCGGCAGATCCACGCGCTCCTCCTTCGTCACCTGCTCATATTGCATGAACACGAGATTCCAGAATTCGAGGAAGCGGTCGCCGTCCTCCTCCGGCGAGCCCGGAGGGCCGCCCCAGATGTGATCGCCCCGATCGATGAAGATCTCCGAGCACGGGCCGCACGGACCAGTGTCGCCCATCGCCCAGAAATTGTCGGAGGTCGGAATGCGGATGATGCGGTCGTCGGAGAAGCCGGCGATCTTCTTCCAGAGCCCGTGCGCCTCGTCGTCGGTGTGGTAGACGGTGACGAGCAGCTTGTCTTTGTTGAGGCCGAAATCCTTGGTGATCAGCTTCCAGGCGAGCTCGATCGCGCGCTCCTTGAAGTAGTCGCCGAACGAGAAGTTGCCGAGCATCTCGAAGAAGGTGAGATGGCGCGCGGTGTAGCCGACATTGTCGAGGTCGTTGTGCTTGCCGCCGGCGCGCACGCATTTCTGCGACGTGGTGGCGCGCTGATAGGGCCGCTTCTCGACGCCGGTGAAGACGTTCTTGAACTGCACCATGCCGGCATTGGTGAACATCAACGTCGGATCGTTGCGCGGCACCAATGGCGAGGACGACACGATCTCGTGGCCGTTCTCGGCAAAGAAGTTCAGAAAGGTCGACCTGATCTCGTTGACGCCGCTCATGTTCATCCAATCGGGTGTGCTTGGACCCGCTATAGGCCATCCAAACCTGACATTTAGGCTGATATCTGCGGGCTACAGCGCTTTTAGACAAGGCCAGCTTCGCTGTCCAGAAACTGTGCAAGGAGATCAGAGGGTTGCCGCAGCCGCTCAATCCCCGCTGCAATCCCGTTGATAGGGCAAGCGGACGCGTTGACAGGCTTGGCCCCGCTGTGGTCTGTACCCATCTGTATCGTACGGCCACGTCGGGAGAGACCGGCTTTAGGCAGCCGGCGCCGAAGGAGCAACCGCCCCGGAAACTCTCAGGCAAAAGGACCGCGTGGCTTTGACAGCATCTGGAAAGAGGCGCCGACGGGTTTAGACCCGGATGGCTCCCGCCGACGGGATAATACTCTCAGGCACAGCGACAGATGGGGCTTCGACTGGTGTCCTCAGGGAATCGTCCCGGGGGAACCGCCGAGGGCCCCTGTGATGCTAGCGCGCGACGACCAAGATTCCCTGAAACGTACGCCCCTTCATGGGCTTCATGTCTCCCTCGGCGGCAAGATGGTGCCGTTCGCGGGCTACGACATGCCCGTGCAATACCCTGCGGGCGTGCTGAAGGAGCACCTCCACACCCGAGCCTCCGCCGGCCTGTTCGACGTCTCCCATATGGGCCAGATCGCGCTCCGGCCGAAATCCGGCAGGGTCGAGGACGCCGCCCGCGCGCTGGAACGGCTGGTGCCGCAGGATATCGTGGCGATCGCGCCGGGACGGCAGCGCTACGCCCAGTTCACCAACGCCGACGGCGGCATTCTGGACGACCTGATGGTCGCCAATTTCGGCGATCACCTCTTCCTGGTTGTCAACGCCGCCTGCAAGGACGCCGACGAGGCGCATCTGCGCGCGAATCTCTCTGACGACTGCATCATCGCTTCCCTCGCAGATCGTGCGCTGATCGCGCTGCAGGGGCCGAAGGCCGAGGCGGCGCTGGCGACATTATGTGCAGAGGCGCCCGCCATGAAGTTCATGGATTCCGGCCCGCGCAAGGTGGCCGGCCTCGACTGCTTCGTCTCGCGCTCCGGCTACACCGGCGAGGACGGTTTTGAAATTTCGGTTCCCGCGGCCGATGCGGAACGTCTCGCCAAAACGCTGCTCGAAAATCCCGACGTGCTGCCGATCGGCCTGGGCGCCCGCGACAGCCTGCGGCTGGAAGCCGGGCTCTGCCTCTACGGCCACGACATCGACACCATGACCACGCCGGTCGAGGCCGCGCTGGAATGGTCGGTGCAGAAGAGCCGCCGCAGCGGGGGCGCGCGCGCCGGCGGCTTTCCCGGTGCCGAAAAAATCCTCGCCCATTTCGACAACGGCGCGGCCCGCCGCCGCGTCGGCCTGCTCGCCCAGGGACGCGCGCCGGTGCGCGAGGGCGCGCTGCTGTTTGCGAATGACGCGGGCGGCGAGCCGATCGGACAAGTCACATCGGGCGGTTTCGGCCCAAGCCTGAATGCGCCGGTCGCGATGGGCTATGTGCCCACCGCATCGAGCGCGCTCGGCACACAACTCTTCGCCGAGGTGCGCGGCCAGCGTCTGCCGGTCGCTGTCGCGGCCATGCCCTTCGTCAAAAACACCTACAAACGCTGAGGATTCGAGAATGACCACGACGCTGTACACCTCCGACCATGAATGGCTCGCCATCGAGGGCGACGTCGCCACCGTCGGCATCACCGACTACGCCCAGCAGCAGCTCGGTGACGTCGTGTTCGTCGAACTGCCCAAGGTCGGCCGCACGCTGAAGAAGGCGGAAGCCGCCGCCGTGGTCGAGTCCGTCAAGGCGGCCTCCGACGTGTACGCGCCCGTGACAGGCGAAGTGCTCGAGACCAACGCCGAGCTCGCGGCCGAGCCGGCGCTGGTGAACTCGGACGCGCAAGGCAAGGCGTGGTTCTTCAAGATCAAGATGGCCGACAGAAGCGAACTCGGCGGCCTCATGGATGAAGCCGCCTACAAGGCGCACACGGCTTAAGGACGATGGAGCAAGCGATGACCGCGCACCGCAAGACCAACGGCGACACCGCCGCCAGTTTCGTTCGCCGCCACATCGGCCCGTCGGCGCGCGATGTCACCGCCATGCTCGAAACCGTCAGCGCCAAGAGTGTGGACGCGCTGATGGCGGAGACGCTGCCGGCCTCGATCCGGCAGGCCGCCCCGCTCGACCTCGGCAAGCCGCTCAGCGAGACCGAGGCGATCGCGCATATGGGCGAGCTCGCACGGCAGAACCAGGTCTTCACCTCGCTGATCGGCCAAGGCTATTCCGGCACGATCCTGCCCGCGGTGATCCAGCGCAACATCCTGGAGAACCCGGCCTGGTACACGGCCTACACGCCCTACCAGCCCGAGATCAGCCAGGGCCGGCTGGAAGCGCTGCTCAACTTCCAGACCATGATCTGCGACCTCACCGGGCTCGACGTCGCCAACGCCTCGCTGCTCGATGAAGCCACCGCGGCCGCCGAAGCCATGGCGCTCGCCGAGCGTCACTCGCAGGTGAAAGCGCAAGCGTTCTTCGTCGACAAGGACGTGCATCCGCAAACGCTGGCCGTGATGCGCACCCGCGCCGAGCCGCTCGGATGGACTCTCGTCGTCGGCGATCCCCTCACCGATCTCGACCAGGCCGACGTGCTCGGCGCGCTGCTGCAATATCCGGGTTCTTCCGGCGCGGTGCGCGACCTCCGGCCTGCAATCGCCACGCTGAAGGCCAAGGGCGCACTCGCGATTGTCGCCGCCGACCTTTTGGCGCTGACGCTGCTCGCCTCGCCGGGCGAGTTAGGGGCCGACATCGCGATCGGCTCGGCCCAGCGCTTTGGCGTGCCGATGGGCTATGGCGGACCGCACGCGGCCTACATGGCAGTGCGCGATGCGCTGAAGCGCTCGCTGCCCGGCCGCATCGTCGGCCTCTCCGTGGATTCGCGCGGGGCACCGGCCTACCGCCTCGCGCTGCAGACCCGCGAGCAGCACATCCGCCGCGAGAAGGCGACATCCAACATCTGCACCGCCCAGGTGCTGCTCGCCGTGATCGCCTCGATGTATGCGGTCTATCACGGGCCCGAGGGCCTCTCACAGATCGCGCGCAACGTGCATCGCCGCGCCGCCGTGCTCGCGAGCGGCCTGCGCAAGCTTGGCTTTGCGCCTGACAGCGAGAATTTCTTCGACACGCTCAGCGTCGATGCCGGCGCCAGGCGCGCCGAGATCGTCGCGCGCGCGGCGGCCGAGAAGATCAATCTCGGGGTCGGCGACACCAGCTTGCGCATCGCGCTCGACGAGACCACAACGCCCGCGACGGTCGAAGCAGTCTGGCGCGCGTTCGGCGGCAAGCTCGCCTATGCCGAGTTAGAGGCGACCACGCGCGAGGCGCTGCCGGAGGCACTGAAGCGCGCGACCTCCTTCCTCACCCATCCCGTCTTCCACGCGCATCGTTCGGAGACCGAGATGCTGCGCTACATGCGCAAGCTCAGTGACCGCGACCTCGCGCTCGATCGCGCCATGATCCCGCTGGGATCCTGCACCATGAAGCTGAATGCGACCACCGAGATGATGCCCCTGACCTGGCCGGAGTTCGGCTCGCTGCATCCATTCGTGCCGCGTGAGCAGGCGGCAGGCTATCACGCGCTGTTCGCGCGGCTGGAAAAGTGGCTGTGCGACATCACCGGCTATGACGCGATCTCGCTGCAGCCGAATTCCGGCGCGCAGGGCGAATATGCCGGACTTCTTGCCATCCGCGGCTATCACGCCGCGCGCGGCGAGAGCCATCGCAAGATCTGCCTGATCCCCTCCTCCGCCCACGGCACCAATCCGGCCTCGGCCGCGATGGTCGGCATGGACGTGGTGGTGGTCGCCTGCGAGACAAACGGCGACGTCGACGTCAATGATCTCCGCGCCAAGGCGGAGAAGCATTCGAGCGACCTCGCCGCTGTCATGATCACCTATCCCTCGACGCACGGCGTGTTCGAGGAGCACATCCGCGAGATCTGCGACATCGTGCATGGCCATGGCGGCCAGGTGTATCTCGACGGCGCCAACCTCAACGCGCAGGTCGGCCTTAGCAGGCCCGGCGATTACGGCGCCGATGTCAGCCATCTCAATCTGCACAAGACCTTCTGCATCCCGCACGGTGGCGGCGGCCCCGGCATGGGCCCGATCGGGGTCAAGGCGCACCTCGCCCCGTTCCTGCCCGGTCACCCCGCGACCCAAGGCGATGCTTCGGTCGGCCCGGTCTCGGCGGCGCCGTTCGGCTCGGCCTCGATCCTCACCATCTCCTACATCTACATTTTGATGATGGGCGGCGAAGGCCTGAAGCGCGCCACCGAGATCGCGATCCTCAACGCCAATTACATCGCAGCGCGCCTCGATCCGCACTTCCCGGTGCTCTACAAGAACGCCAAGGGCCGCGTCGCGCATGAGTGCATCGTCGACCCCCGTCCGCTGAAGACGACGTCCGGCGTCACCGTCGACGACATTGCAAAACGCCTGATCGATTACGGCTTCCACGCCCCGACCATGAGCTTCCCGGTGCCAGGCACGCTGATGATCGAGCCGACCGAGTCGGAATCCAAGGCCGAGCTGGATCGGTTCTGCGATGCCATGATCGCGATCCGGAAAGAGATCGCCGAGGTCGAGGCCGGCCGCTTCAAGATCGAAGCCTCGCCGCTGCGCCACGCCCCGCACACCGTGCACGACATCGTGGACGACGATTGGAAGCGCGCCTACACCCGCGCCGAAGGCTGCTTCCCCGCGGGCACCTCTCGCACCGACAAATATTGGAGCCCCGTCGGCCGTGTCGACAACGTTTACGGCGACCGCAACCTCGTATGCTCCTGCCCGCCCGTGAGCGATTACGCGCAAGCTGCGGAGTAAGCCACGACGGAGGTCTCGTCGGCGGAGCTCTCGTAGGGTGGGCAAAGCGTCAGCGTGCCCACCACCTCTTGCTTGTTGAAAATGGTGGGCACGGCGCTTGCGCGCCTTTTTCCACCCTACGGCACCGGATGCGCCGCTATGGCGCAATCAACAGCCGGCCTTCACGATCCCAGCGCCAGAGCCGTTCGTTGGTGAGTTCGGTCCCGCCCCACCAGCGATAAATCCGGTTGTGGCGCCACATATCATCCTCGCGCGCAAAAATTGAACGCCCGAGTTCAGTGAGCGTGACCTTCCACTCGCTCCTGCCGAAATAGCGATCCTCATTGTCGAATGCCGGATCGCCCAGCAGGATCGGCGGGGCCGGGTGCGCCCCCAGTTCGAGCAAGGCATCAAACGCGTCGTTTTCGTCAAACACATTGCGAAGCCACCTCGCTCCCTCGACGATCCTCGGGTCGGTGTGCCCATCGTTCACAAACTCCAGAATATCCATTTCGCTGGCACCCAGGCCCGTCACACTGTCCGGAAGCTCTTCGAGCAACGCGATGAGCGCCGGCCGAAGTCTCGGCAGGGCCGTCAGATCCGTCATCAGAAGATCGAAGCAGGGCTTTGGCGTTTCAGCCCGATAGGCTTGCCAGGCGCGGCGTGCCAAGGCCAAATGGTTTTCGGTCACCTTGAAGGCCGGCAGCTTCCATTTTGCGACAGATTCCGGAGCATAGTCCGCAACATGATCATCTGTGTGCGCCAGACTGAGCTTCGTCGTAATCTCCTTGTAGGGGCGAAGCAGGTCCAGCAGCCAGATCAGCACAAGCTGATCGTTTGGTCGAGGGTCGACCCAGATTTCAATTGAGTCGAACTTCGCACACAGCTCGAAGAAACCGATATCACGCGTTCCGAACCCCTCCAGCGAGCCGCGACAAGCCTCATCGAGCCAATGATCGCCAGGATTGCCGTGCTTCGCCGATCGGCGCTCCAACCCAAGCAATAGTTGTTCCTCGGGAGGCAATTTCCTCCACACGAAGCGTAGATTGAATCCAACCACGACATTCGCGAGGCGCGACTGGGCAAGCACGTCTTCGTCAAGGTGGTTCGTGGATAAGATCAAATGAGACACGATCGCCTCTTAAAAATTGATTCGCGTACAGGAACGCTGAGAGCCTTGCGCGCCCTTAGTCAGGTGCGATCAACGCGCGGTGCTCGGCGTCCCATCGCCAAAGCCGTTCGCTGGTGAGAAGTGTGCCACCCCACCAGCGGCGAAACGGATTATGGCGCCGAAAGTCCTCTTCTCCCGTCAGCACCGCCATCCCGAAATCGGTGAGCGACATTAGGGACTGCTTGTATTGCGCGAAACGGCGAGCATCGTCATGCATGTCGAGCGTGAATGGCCCCTCCTCCAGCCCGGCTACGGCCGGCACTGGACATCGCGCGAGTCCATCGAGCAGCGCGCCGACCTCCCAGTAATCGTACACGCGCCGGTCGTTGGGTTTCTGATGTCCCGGGAAGACGTGAAAGGGCTGCACTTCGCCCGGCGCGATGAGTTGCAGCATCCGTTTCTCCGTGGTCCCGAGGCCGCTGGTCACGTTTGGAAGCTCTTCGAGCAGGTCAACAACGCAATGCTCGAGCTGCGGAAGCGGACTCAAGTCCGCTTCAAGCAGGTTGAACCAGGCCTGCGGCGTGGGTCCGCAATAAGCGGACCATGCGCGACCGGCCAGTTCAAGGTGATCTTCCGCAAGTTTTCCTATTGGCGGATTCAGCTTCACAAGTTGCTCCGGCGCGACATCACCCACGGCAAAGTCCAGGTGACGTATCGAGAGCTTGGAAACTGCCGCTTTCTCGGTGCTGCAATGATCGAGCAACCAAAGCAGAATTAACTGTGCATTTGGCTCTGATCCCATCCACAGTTCGGCCGTGTCGCATTCGGACAACAGGTCGACCAGTCCGCGCCCCCTCACCCCAGACCCTTCCAGACGCCAGGCCGGGGTGTGGTCCAGCCAGTGCAGGCCGAGCGCTTGGGTCGTTCGCGGGGAGAAGAATGCCCGGTGTTCCGCATCAGACGGCAGCGGCCCCAAGACAAGCCGGCGCCCGATCGCAAGGACGAGATCGCCAAGGCCGGCGCCTTGTATCGCGCCGGCGGCGGACGAATCGGTCGTCACGATGAGCCGCGTCATGCGGGATCCTCAGGGTTTCGTCAGGACTGCGCCGTAGCGCCATAGCTTATCATTGGTCAGATGCGTGCCGCCCCACCAGCGGTCGATCGGATTGTATCGGCTGAAATCCTCCTGATGGGCCAGGACAGCCTTCCCGAACTCGGTCAACGACAATCGGCTGCGGAGATAGACCTCATGCCGAGCCCTTAGATTGCCGTGGTCGATTGTACGCAGTTCATCGCCCAAACCGGCTACGGCGGGCCTGGGGCCAAGCGCGAGCCCCTCCAACAGCGAACCCAAATCAAATTCGCTGAACACGTACGTGCGCCGCTGCGAGCGCAGATGAAACAGGGCGTTCGTATTTGCAAATCCTCTGGAAAGCAGCTCCAGGAATCGCATCTCGGTCGCACCAAGACCCGTCGAGGATGACGGTAGCTCTGCCAACAGCTCTTGCAATGCCGGTCGCAACATCAACAAGGCGCTCAGATCGCTCCAAAGTAGGTTGGCGCAGGCCTCGGGCGTCGGCGTGCGATAGGCCTGCCAGGCCATTCTGGCAGTGCTAAGTTCACGGGCCTGAACATCCACCATAGGAATATGCGACGCGGACGCTTCGGAAACTCGGTCTCTCAGATCGAAGAGATCGGATGCAAGCAGACGCAACCTGAGTTTTTTCAGCAACTCAGGGTATGAGGCAAGATAGTCGAGCAGCCAGATCAGCTGCAGTTGATCGTCTGGGCTCGGATCGAACCAAAGTTCGATCTCGTCATAGCGCTCGCAAAAATCGGCAAAGGGTAGCTTCCTGAGTTCCTTGAACTTGGAGGGCCATTTTGTACCCCAATCCGACCAATGATCGCCCGGCCTGAGCGTCCCTGACTGCGCCCCGAAATAGGCTGCGAAATAGTCGGACGAAGGCAACGGCCCCCACGTGAAGCGAAAAAAGAACAGAACGACGATCTCGGCCAGCTTCGATTTGGCGAGATTGGCGCCGGCCGCACTGGTCAGGATCAGACGCTTCATCACACCACCACCCGATCCCGACAACGCAAAACGAAACGGGCGCTGACGACGTCGGCAACTCAACGTCTTCAGCGCCCGCTCCTCGCGAAAAGCTTTCGCGGTTCGTCTTACTCGTCTGCCGGCTCCTCGCCGTCGGCGTCGCTCTCGGGCGTACCGGCCAGAATCTGCTCGGAGATCAGACCGGAGTTCTGGCGGATCGAGGTCTCGATCTTGGCGGTGATGTCGGGGTTGGCCTTCAGGAAGGCTTTCGAGTTCTCGCGACCCTGGCCGAGACGCTGGCTGTCATAGGAGAACCAGGCGCCGGATTTCTCGACGATGCCGGCCTTGACGCCGAGATCGAGGATCTCGCCCATCTTGGAGACGCCCTCGCCGTACATGATGTCGAACTCGACCTGCTTGAAGGGCGGTGCCAGCTTGTTCTTGACCACCTTGACGCGCGTGGTGTTGCCGACCACTTCGTCGCGCTCCTTGATCGCGCCGATGCGGCGGATGTCGAGCCGGACGGAGGCATAGAACTTCAGCGCGTTGCCGCCGGTGGTGGTCTCGGGCGAGCCGTACATCACACCGATCTTCATGCGGATCTGGTTGATGAAGATCACCATGGTGTTGGACTTGTTGATCGAGGCCGTCAGCTTGCGCAGCGCCTGGCTCATCAGGCGCGCCTGCAGACCCGGAAGCGCATCACCCATCTCGCCTTCGAGCTCGGCCTTCGGCACCAGCGCTGCGACCGAATCAACCACCAGCACGTCCACCGCACCCGAGCGCACCAGCGTGTCGCAGATTTCCAGCGCCTGCTCCCCGGTGTCGGGCTGCGAGATCAGAAGCTCGTCGATGTTGACGCCGAGCTTGCGGGCATAGACCGGATCGAGCGCATGCTCGGCGTCGATGAAGGCGCAGATGCCGCCCTTCTTCTGCGCTTCCGCCACCGTGTGCAGCGCCAGCGTGGTCTTGCCCGACGATTCCGGCCCGTAGATCTCGACGATGCGTCCCTTGGGCAGACCGCCGATGCCGAGCGCGATATCGAGCCCGAGCGAGCCTGACGACACCGCCTCGATGTCCATCGACCGGTCGTTCTTGCCGAGCTTCATCACCGAGCCCTTGCCGAACTGACGCTCGATCTGAGAGAGCGCGGCGGCCAGAGCTTTACTCTTGTCCATGGAAGATCCTTCGACGATACGCAGGGCAGTGGCGGACATTGGGTCGTGCTCCTTATGGCGAGGATTCGCGTGAGGGACAAACGATTGGCGAGGCGGCTCGTCGATAAAAGTAACGTACCCCATTTGTTCTAGGTTCGCAATATGTTCTTTTGCGGATTTGGGGGTTGTCCGTGAGCATCCCCCCAGTCCCTCTCCTCATTCGCGTTGTGCACACAACTGGACAGACGCCGGTCCCGTTAATGGTCCTCAATGGGCCATCACCGCACGAACCGTGGCCACTATCGGTGATGAGAACGCCCGATTGCGCTCCCGCCTTCCTCGCACGGAAAGGAGCGCGCCATGCTCAAGCGGCGACGTTTCAAGCAGCAGCTGACGCTTCAAGATCGACTCTCCGCCTGGGTGAAGCAGGTCGAGGAGCAGGCCTCCAGGCTTCCGCCCGGGCCCGAGCGGGACGCCCTGTTCAAGAAGGCCCGCCAGGCCGATGTCGCCAATCATCTGCACGACTGGGTCATATCCCCCGGGCTGCAACCGCCGAAATAACAGGGCTGCCGCAACGTCATTGCCCGGCCGAAGCTGACGCGCATCAAAGACGCATGGCCCGGCCGCCGTCAGAATTCCGTAATCCTGCGGCACCGAACCTTTTCGCGGTCTTGGGCCTTCTCCAGGATGGGACCGCAACTTTGGGGATCTCAGTCATGACGGACAACACGAACCGCGACACGATCAGGCGCAATCCCCTGCTGGAGGCGGCGCAGGAGGAGCTGATGAAGTTCGAGCGCGCGGAAAACGAGTTCCGCAAGAAGGACCGCCAAGAGCGCGCCGCCGAGCTCCACCTTCCCCTGAACGAAATCAAGATCCACTAAACCTGGCCCGGGGGCCGGCGTCCGAAGCTGATAAGGGCGCGCCGGCGATGCGGCTGGCGGCGGCGGCGGGAAGCAGTCGTCCGATCACCGCAAGGTGTCGGCAGCGCAGCTCGAGTCGATTTGAGCGGTTCCACGGGGCGCATCGCGCGGAATGACGGTATCTAAACACTACTCATAAGTCACTGAAAGAACAACCGAATTTCCATGCCGCCTACTGTGCATGGGGTTGTTTTTCCAGTTTTGAGAATGCGGCACGCCCCGTAACCCGTCATCCGGGGAAAGGCTGCCGCTCGCGCGCCTGTTTTAAAGCAGCGCCAGCAGCACGAGGCCGATCACCAGCACCACGAAGCCAGCCGCTGTCGCGGCGGCGAATGACCGCTCTACGTTATCCATGATGCCACCCCGTGGTCGGCGTGCCACGTTTCCCCCATGGCTGCGCCGAACGATGTGGAATCTTGCCGACCGGTGTGTCCGCAGTTGTGCGAACGGATGTCGAAATTGGGACCGGTGCGGGGCCAGTCTGCGGCCTCGACGCTCGGCCCGGAAATCCGCCGCCTGTCAGGCTGCCGTAAGCGCAGCCGGCTAGAATGATGTGGCTATGGTGTTGCAGCCCAGCACCTCAGCCTCCAATAACTTTTTGCCCCGCCTGGCTCTCCCCAGGCGGGGCTTTTTCATCCGTGCCGGGCGGTTCGCGGATCTCTCTCCTCCTGGGTCAGGAGCAGCGAGAAAGTGCGGATCGCGGGCGCAGCCAGCAGAACGATCGGCAGCATCGCGGCCCATGCGATCAGCCACGACACCATCCAGTGCCCGACGAAGCTCATCGCGCTGCCGGCGGGCAAGCTGGCGATCCCCGCCGCGATCAGCGAGGTCAGTCCGGACTGGATGATTCCGAAGACGAAATGACTGTAGCGGCGGGGAATGCCGAGCATGACCGGGCCCATGTTGTTTCTTGCCGTCGTTCAGACCAAGCAAGGCATATGCCGCCGCTTGCAGGGAAATCAGTGATCCTCGGCGGGGCCCCCCGCGGCCCCGTCCGATCGGCGTACCGGCGCAACCGGGTGCAGCCCAGGAACTTTGTTCATGGTCGGAGAACCACGGGTATGCGACAGCCTTACTGTCTCACGGCCCGGCGTCTTTCGAAAGCCGGCTCCGCTTGTTTCGGCGCACGCGCGCTTTCGAGATATCCCCGAACTATCCGGGGCTTACCGACAGAATTTGCTTGTCTCCGGAATATTGGGACGCCCAACATGTTTGCAGACATGGAGAGTGAATCGTGGGGAGGTCACCATGAATCACAGGGGCATCGAATTCACTGTCGCCAAGACGGCGATTCCCGGAATCTGGCAATGGCAGTTCCGCATCGGCGAGCAGGTCAAGACCGGCAAGACCGAGACGAAAATCGATCTGTTGGCGATCCGGCGCGTGCAGCTGCGCATCGATCGGGAGCTGAAGCGATCGGCCGGGCCGACTGAACCGGCCGGATGAAGGTCGGCGTCGGATGGCGCCTTGTGCCGCCGCGGCTGGCGGCGGAACATCATCCGTAGCCGCCCGGAATTGATCTGACGGTGGTTTGGGATTGGACTGCGCGCGCTCATGGCCCTGGGGGCAAGGCCATCACGCGCGCGATCGGTGCCAGCCATGCCACTGTATTTCTTTCGAATCCGGAATGGCCGTTATTCGGGCTGCGCGGACCAGGCGACGGAATTCGCCGATCGCGATTCGGCCTGGAAAGAGATGACCAATGTCTGCGCCGACATGACCGCCGGCATTGCCCGCAAGCTCCAGGAAAATTCCGAATGGCACATGGAGCTGCTGGACGAGGCCAAGGAGCCCGTGTTCCGGATCCGCATCGTTGCCGAAACCCTCGACTAGCAAGCAGCTTCAATCCGCGCTGGGCAGCCGCCGCATGGTGAATTCGATGTCGCCGCCGGGCAGCTCGCGCCAGGTCTCGACCGCGCTCATGTAGCCGGCCTTGGGGTAGCGGGCGAAGAAGGCCTGCGCCCTTTCCCGTGCCGCCGCGCGCGGCAGCGTGAAGGTCTCGCGCAGATAGCCGTCGCCGACCGTTTGGCCCGGCTTGCCGGCGATCTTGCGCCGGCCCGCCATCCGCTCGGCGAGATCCCGCGGACGATCGGCCATGTCCTCCTCCTCTACGCGCTACGGTCCAGCCAAATGTAGGGCGTGGGCCGGACGAAGAGGAGTCCCCTCCCGAAGGCGTTGTGCCGCCCCCGGATGGAGCTGCGGTCAGCTGGCGCCGCTCGTCAGTTGGCGGCGGTGCCGCTCTTGGACTTCTTCGGCGCGCTGGTTGCAGCCGAGGCCTTCGGCGCCGCCGGCTGCTTCGGCGGATCGGAGCGCATGCCGCCCCAGGGATCGTTGGACGTCTTGGAATCCGGGATCTTCTTCAGCGTTTCCTTATAGGCCTTGTCACGCTCGGCTTCCGCGGCCTTTTCCTCGGGGGTCTTGCTCGGGGCGTCCTGCAGCAAATTCAGATTGGGCATTTGCGCATAGGCAGGTCCCGCCAGCACGGCCAGCACCGCGGCCAAACGGAAAAGCTTCATCGTCTACTCCTTGATCATCCATGGAGGCACGGTTCGCCCGCGCCTGGTCATCCTTGTCGCGGCCGGTCGCGACCGCCGAGGCCGTCCGGGCCCCTAGAGCCGATCCGATCTGCACGATTTCGGCGCATGCAGCCAGTCGTCCCAGATCGGACCGCATTTGGTGCACCCGCTCAGCGCGAGGCCGAGCGCGGCCATACAAAAGACGAGGACACACCGACGCAACATCATCCACCCATACCCCGAGCAAGCCATCATATCGGGCCAAGTCAGGCATTTTCAAGCCGACGGGACCGGCCCCAGACCGGGTGACTTTGCCGCGCCGATGCGCGCACAATGGGACGAAACATCCGGCAATACAGAAGAGCGCGCCAGCAATGCAAATGCAGCCAGACACCGAATTCGGCCTCTCCGACGCCAGACGCATCCTCGGCGAGATTATTGCGCCCTGGGTCCAGGATCTCAATCTTGCGGTCGAGCGCCTCGAGCACGTGCAGCCGGCGGATGCGCCGGACTGGCAGCCGGGCGCACTCCTGCGCATGCCGTTCTCGGAGCGGCTGTGCCGGAACGGCGGCATGGTCTGCGGCCAGGCCCTGATGGCGCTCGCCGACACCGCGATGGTGATCGCGAACCTCGCGGCCAATCGCGGCTACCGCCCCATGACCACGGTCGACCAGACCACGCATTTCATGCGCGCGGCCTCCTCGTCGGACGTGCTGGCGGACGCGCGCGTGGTGCGGCTCGGGCGCACCATGAGCTTTGGCCGCGTCACGCTGCTCTCGGCGACCGACAACAAACCGATCGCGATGGTATCGAGCGCGTTCGCGATGCTGCCGGGCTGAGCAGCATCTCAAAAGAAGAGAGCCGCGTGGGCGCAAAGCGCACCGCGGCTCTCGATGACGTTCTCATCAAAGCGAGAGACGGAAAGCACGATTGCGTCCGCGCTTCAGTCGGCAAGCTTCAAAGGTGGCTTCAAAGATTACTTGCCGAGCACTTCGTCGGCTGCGGTGACGATGCTGGCGGTCGGATTCTTTCCGCAATAGGCACCGAACTTCTTGGCGTTCTCGATGAACACGTCAGTGTCGATGATCGCGTTGTCCTCGTCGCCCTTGTACCAGCCGTCCATCCAGGTCAGCACGACCTGGATGTTGTCTTCGCCGCTCTCGAGGAACTGCTTGCAGCTCATGGTCGAAAGGTCCCACTTGACGGCGTGGGCGGGCATCGACGACAGCGAGAACGCGGCGGCGAGCAAAATCGAAAGCGTGGTCTTCATCAGTATCTCCATCGGCGCGTAGCGCCATAAAAGAAGTGCGTGTGGGGAAAGTCGGCGGAGAGATTCTCCGCGTCAACGTCGTAAACGAAGTCTGAAGCGCTGTGCAAGTAGCGCCAGTATTGAGTTTAGTTCAACGTAATTTCTATGCATTACTTCACAATCATCATGATGGACCAACGCGGATGATCGAGAAGCGTACAGCGCAGCGGCACCGTGTTTTCAAGGGTGGAACGATCACCTTCGAAAGCAGCGGCATCCCCTGCACCGTGCGAAACATGTCGGCGGGCGGCGCGGCGATCGACCTCGACACCCCCGTCACATTGCCGCAATCGTTCACGCTATCGATCGCGCGCGACGATTTCGTGCGGAATTGTCGCACAGTTTGGCGCAGTGACAAGCGCGTCGGCCTCGCCTTCGTGCAATAGCGCGCGCGATGTGAACGAACGTTCGCATCGCATCCACAACACGATTATGATTGCGTGATACGACGACGGCGACGCCAGCGCAGGCTTGCGATCACGAGCGCGGCGATTGCGATTCCGATCGCCGCGGATGCTCCGAAAAATCGTCCACCGGGACGATCGATGGTGCGCGACCACAATGTCGGCGCCTCGCCCGGCCGCGCCAGGCGGAACGCGACCACGCTGTCGCCGATCGAGGTGCCGACTTCGGAGTGGCCGCCGGCGCCGATCGCGACATATTGCTCGCCCTTCCACAGATAGGTCATGGGATTGGCGACGCCGGGCACCGGCAGCCGTCCCTGCCACAGTTCCTTGCCGCTTCGCGCATCGAAGGCGCGCAGATAAGCATCCATCGCGCCGGTGAAGACGAGGCCGCCTGCCGTGACCGCCACTCCGTTGACGAGAGGCGCGCCCCAGGGCAGCGGCGCGCCGAGTGGTGCCAGGTCTTCGGTGGTCCCGACGGTCGAACGCCAGAGGATCTTGCCGGCCTTCAGATCGACCGCAACCATCTCGCCCCAGGGCGGCTTGTTGCAGAGCAGACCGAGCGGCGACATCGCCACCGCGCGCGACATCGCAAACGGCGCGCCGCGCTGCTGGCCGAAATCATGCCCCGGCGGCGGATTGAATCCGGCGGCCTCGGTGCGCGGGATCAGCCTGATGAGATGAACGGCGCGCCCGGTGTTGGCGTAGAGAATCTGCCGGACCGGATCGAAGGCCGCGCTGCCCCAGTTCACGCCGCCGCCGGTGAAGGGAAATTCCAGCGTGCCCCGCACGGAAGGCGGCGTGAACAGACCCTCGTTGCGCGCCTCCGTAAACAGGCGCTCGCAGGACGAGGGGCGCAGTTCCGGCAACAGCGAGAGCGCGTCGTCGGTCGAGATCGCCTGTGATGTCAGCGCCGGCACATGCGTCGGAAACGGCTGCGTCGGCGACAACGTTTCCCCTTCCGCGCCGCCCTGCGGCACCGCACGTTCTTCCACCGGCCAGACCGGCTTGCCGCTATCGCGGTCGAGCACGAAGACAAAACCTTGCTTGGTCGGCTGGATCACGACGTCGCGCTGGCCGTCTCCCGCATCGAGGCGCGCAAGCGTCGGCTGCGCCGCCAGATCGTAATCCCAGACGTCGTGGTGCACCGTCTGGAATGCCCATGCGAGCTCACCGGTCTCGATGCGCAATGCGACCACAGAATTGGCATGCTCGTTGTTGCCCGGCCGCTTGCCGCCCCAGAAATCCGGCGACGGCGAAGACGTCGGCAGGAACACCAGGCCGCGCGCCGTGTCGACCGACATCGGCGCCCAGACATTGGCGTGCCCGGCTTCGATGCCGTCACGCTTGAGCGGCTCGAAGCTCCAGCGCGCCCGGCCGGTGCGCGCATCGAACGCACGTACGACGCCGCTCGGCGCATCGACGCGTCGGTTGTCGGAGATCGAGGAGCCGACCACGACGACACCGCGACCGACGGCGGGCGGCGAGGTGATCTGGAACTCGCCGGGCCATTCCAGGGCAATACCGATATCGAGCTTCACTTCGCCACTATTGCCGAAACCGGCACAGGGAATTCCCGTCTTCGCATCGAGCGCGATCAGGCGGACGTCGTTCGTGCCCATGAAAATGCGCGACCGACAGGCGGCATTCGCGGGCGCCTCATCGTCGGTCCAGTGGGTGACGCCGCGGCAGACGTAACGATTGGCGGGACGCTGATTGGTCGCGATCTTCGGATCATAACGCCATTTCTGCGCGCCCGAGCCGGGATCGAGCGCAATCACCTCGTTGAAGGGCGAGCAGAAGATCAGGCTGTCCTCGACGAACAGCGGCGTTGCCTGGAATTTGGTTCGCCGCATCACCTGCGGCGGGCGCACCGCGAGATCGCCGGTGCGGAATTCGAAGGCCCGAACCAGATTGCCGACATTGTCGGGCGTGATCTGTTGCAGTGGCGAGAAGCGCGAGCCGCCGGCATCGCCGCCCCAACTCTCCCAGGCCGCGCTTGGCCGCACGGCGATCAACAGCAGCGCAACGAGCCCGATCGGAAATCGCAGGCCGGTCCGCAACGCTCGCCTCGCCCTATTTCGGCTTCTTGGCGGGTTCACTCGGGCGGGCCCCGCCCCACGGGTCGTACTTGTCCTTGGGCTCGGGAATGCGCTCAAGCGCGGCCTTGTAGGCTTTCTCGTCGACCTTGGGCTTGTTGTCCGCCGGTTTAGCTGCCTCATTGGGTGGCCGCCGGCCCTGCGCCTGCGCCGATGCAACCGTCAGCGCCATGACCGCAGCCGCGATGACCAAAATCCTCATTGATGCAACCCCCCTCGTCTGGGGTACAAACTTAGCCTGCAATTCCGGAATATGAAATGCCGCGAGTTCCAGGACCTCCTGGAGACTTCAGCAAATCTTGATCGCCGGGGACTTCGCCGGATCGCATTCCTGCCTATCTGTTGGCCCGCAGGGGACCTTCACGGATGTTACGGATCATTGCTCATGCGGCGCTGCTCGCCGGCGCGCTCGCGCTCGGCGCCTGCGGCTTTGCCGACAGCCGCGCGCCGGTGCCGGAATTCATGCGCATGAAGGAAACCGAGCAGCCGCCGCCTGAACCCGCCCCCGACGTCAAGCGCGTGGTGCGCGAGCAGATCGACGTCGTCTTCCTTGCCACCTCCTATCCGCGCGAGGTGCACGTCGCTGCGCCCCACCGCGAGGTGCGCGGGCCGGGCTGGACCGCCTGCGTCCGGGCCCAGCTCACCTCTGCGACCGGCACCTCGCTCGGCGCCCAGACCTACATCGTGACGATATCAGGCGGAAAAGTGGTCGACCGCCGCCGGGCAGAAGCCGAGGACATCTGCGGAACGGAAACCTACGAGCCGATCTAGCAGCGAATCTGCGTAACAAAGCTCCGGTTCCGGGAAAAACCAGCATCGCAACCGGGAACGATCGCCGCCTCCCCTTCTTGTTACCGCCGAGGGCAGTTTCGGTGGAGGACACGATGAAGACATTTACGATTGCGCTGTTGGCGGGTGTCGGCGCGCTGGCCGCGGCAACCGGTGCCAAGGCGGCGGACATCTATTCGACCAGCGAATACACGAACCCCGATCTCATTCAGGAAGTCCGGCTTGTCTGCGACGACGCCGGCAATTGCTACCGCACCCGCGGCGGCTCGCGCGTGATCGTGCGCGACTCCTACGCGACCATGCCGCGCGATCGCTATTATGAGCGACGCACCTATCGCGACTGGGACGATGGTCCGCGTGCCGGCGTCGGCATCCGGACACCCGGCGTCAGCGTGGGCGTCGGTGTCGGCGACCGCTGGTAGTTGATAGATCGAGCACGGACGGGACCGGACGAGACAACTCGCCCGGTCCCGTCGCGTGCTTGACTCAGATCACCACGTCAGGCGGCGACGGATTGCTGCTGAAACTGCTCGTAGGCCGCGATCGCATCGGCGGCGTACATCAGCGACGGTCCGCCGCCCATGTAGACGGCCATGCCGAGCGTCTCCTCGACCTCCTGGCGCGTCGCGCCGAGCTTGACGAGGGCTTCGGCGTGAAAGCCGATGCAGCCGTCGCAACGCGCGGCGACACCGAGCGCCAGCGCGATCAGCTCCTTCGTCTTCTTGTCCAGTGCACCCTCGTGCGTGGCAGCCTGGGCGAGTGCGGAAAATCCCTTCATGGTCTCGGGAATGTCGCTCCGCAGCTTGCGCATGTTGGCGGAGATTTGCCTGACGATGTCGGGATAGTTCTTGTCCATGATCTTTACTCTCTGCAGTGACTTCAGGTTTCGAGCGGATCGGCCGGCGCGACGAAGCGCGTCAGCGACGGCAGGTGGGCGACAAAGCGTGCGAGCACCATGCCGGCACACATCGCCGTGACGAAGATGAAGGCCGAAGAAGACCCGAACCCGAGCGCGGTCAGCGCCGGCCCCGGACAGAAGCCGGCCAATCCCCAGCCGATACCGAAGATCGCCGGACCTGCGACGATTCTGGGATCGATATCGTTTCGCGTCGGGAGGAAAAATCGTTCGGCAAAGAACGGACGGGCGCGCCGCAGGACGCGATTGAAGCCGATGAAGGTCACGGCCACCGCGCCGGCCATCACGAAGGCAAGGCTCGCATCCCATGTCCCCGCCGGAATGCCGCCGACGTCGAGGAAGTTCAGAACCTTCGCCGGGTCGGACATGCCGGAGACGATGAGGCCGAGACCGAAGATCAGGCCGATCACGAATTGAACGAGAATGGCCATCGGCGTCAGCTCCAATGCCGCGTCAGGAAGACGGTCGCCATGCCGGCTGCCATGAAGGTCACGGTCGCGACCAGCGAACGCGTGGAGAGCCGCGACAGGCCGCAGACGCCGTGGCCGGAGGTGCAGCCGCTGCCCCACACCGAGCCGAAGCCGGTGAGCAGGCCGCCGACAATCAGCATTGCCGTTCCCGCCTCGATCGTCTGCGACGGCAGGCCTCCCGTGGCGAGCCGCACCAGCACGGGCGCGGCGACAAGGCCGGCGACGAAGGCGAGCCGACCGGCGAACTCGCCGTCCTCATAGGGCGGAAACAACCGTGCCGCGATGCCGCTGACGCCGGCGACCCGTCCCTTCGCCCACATCAGCAGAACGGCGGACAGGCCGATCAGCACGCCGCCCACAAGCGAAGCCATTGGCGTGAAAGACGTTGCAACCATTCGACCCTCCGGACCGAGAGCGCCCTTCACGGGCGGCGAATACCTTTATTTCAATTGTTTCTTATTTTCGAATATACTAATATATCAGCCGACCATGAATCGCAAGCCCCGCAATCAGGAATTGATCGCTCTGGAGGAGAAGGCCGAAGAGGCCTCCCGCCTCCTCACCGCCATGGGCAATCCCAAGCGCCTGCTGGTTCTCTGCAACATGCTGGAGGGCGAAAAGTCCGTCGGCGAACTCGCCGAGATCGCGGGCCTGTCCTCGGCGGCGCTATCGCAGCATCTCGGCAAGATGCGCGCATTGAGCCTGGTCAAACCCAGGCGGGACGGCCAGACGATATACTACAGCATCGCGAGCCGGGAAGTCCGCGTGGTGCTGGAGACTCTGTACCGCCTCTTCTGCGCACCCTAGGACTTCGCCGGCGCAAACGCGGGAGCGCGGCATGACCGACGACACTTTCATCGAAGGACCTCTCTACGAGAAGCGCAGGAAGGTCTATCCGCAATCGGTCCACGGGCCGTTCCGCCGCATCAAATGGGCGATCCTCTGCGTCACGCTCGGGATCTATTATCTCCTGCCGTTCGTGCGCTGGAATCGCGGACCCGGCCTGCCCGACCAGGCCGTGCTGATCGACTTGCCGCATCGCCGCTTCTATTTCTTCTTCATCGAGCTGTGGCCGCAGGAAGTGTATTACTTCACCGGCCTGCTCATCATCGCGGCGATGGCACTGTTCCTGATGAACGCAGTCGCGGGGCGACTGTGGTGCGGCTATTTGTGCCCGCAGACGGTGTGGACCGATTTGTTCTATGCCGTGGAGCGCTGGGTCGAAGGCGACCGGCGCGAGCGCATGCAGGGCGACAAGCGCTACTGGACGTTCGACCACATCCGAAAGGTCGCGCTCAAGCACTTCCTCTGGATCATGATCGCCTGGTGGACCGGCGGCGCCTGGGTGCTCTATTTCGACGATGCGCCGACGCTGGTGAAGGAGCTCGCAACCTTCCAGGCCCCGTTCATCGCCTATCTCTGGATCGGCATCCTGACTGCAACGACCTACGTCTTCGCCGGCCACGCCCGCGAGCAGATGTGCATTTATATGTGCCCCTGGCCGCGCATCCAGGCGGCCCTGACCGATGAATGGGCCCTCAACGTCACCTATCGCCGCGACCGCGGCGAGCCGCGCATGTCGGTGAAGAAGGCGGAAACCGCCCGCGCTCTTGGCGATTTCGCCGGCGATTGCGTCGACTGCCACCAATGCATCAACGTCTGCCCGACCGGCGTCGACATCCGCCACGGCATCCAGCTCGGCTGCATCCAGTGCGGCCTCTGCATCGATGCCTGCGACAACGTCATGCGCGAGATCGGCCGGCCCAAGGGCCTGATCGGCTACGACACCGACATCAACATGCAGCGCCGGCGCGAAGGCAAGCCGCCGATCTATCGCATCGTTCGCGCGCGCACGCTGATCTATACCGCAGCCATTGGCATCGTCGGCACCATCATGGTCTACACCCTCGCCACGCGCGCGACCATGGACGTCAACGTGCTGCACGAGCGCAATCCTCTGTTCGTTCAGCTCTCGGACGGCGGCGTGCGTAACGATTACACCGTGCGCATCCTCAACAAGGGCGCACAGCGATCGTTTGCGATCGAGGTCTCCGGGCTGCCCGGCGCGAACATTCGGATTGCGGGCATCGAAGCCGCTCCCGTCGTCGAGGTCGGACAGGACCAGACCCGCGAGGTCAGACTGTCGGTGCAGGTCGGGCCTGCCGATCTGCCGAAGACCTCGCGCGATGTCGAGGTCACGATAACCGATACCGCCGGCGGTGGACGGGCAAGCGCCCGTGATCACTTCCTGCCCGGCGACAAGTAAGGTCTGCGTTGAGCAATCCGGCGCAGGATGCTCAACGAAACGTTAACATTACCGTTCGAATTGGAGCCGCGTCCCAACGGTATTTTCCAATCTTTGCGCTAAGCATGACCACGTGACGCGGCATTTGCCCGCGTGAACGGGACGAGGGGACGTGGTCGATATCGCGCAGCAGGCAGCGATCCATGCGGCATCGGCAGAGGATGCCACGGCGGCGCGCGTCCCGCTCGCGGCGATCGATCCTGGCCAATGGCGCGCGCTCGCGCAGCGGGCGATCGAGCCGAACGGATATTACCTGCCCGCCTGGGAGCTCGCCGTCAGCGCCACCGCGCGCGGCCGCACGAACGCCTCGGCCCTGCCCGCATTCGACGGCACGTCGACGCGGCTGATCGGGCTGATGCCGGTGGTCCCGCTGTGGCACGCCCTGAAGATTCCCCTGCCCGCGCTGGTGAGCGCGCATCCCTACGGCACGCTGTGCAGCCCGCTGATCGACCGCGACGCCCCGATCGAGGCGGCCACGCAGCTGTTGCAGCGGGCACGCGAGGCCGGCGCGCATGCGCTCGTGCTGAACGACGTCGCGCTCGACGGCGCCGCGATGACTGCGCTCGAGCAGGTCCTGATCCGCGACGGCCTGAGGCCGCGCGTCCTTTCCTCCTACATCCGCGCCAGCCTCGATGCGACGCAGGATGCCGAGACGCTGCTGCGCGACGCACTGGGCACCAAGAAGCTCAAGGAGCTGCGCCGACAACGCCACCGCCTCGAAGAGCACGGCCCTGTTACATTCGACGTCGCACGCCGGCCTGACGAGATCGGGCCCGCGCTCGAAACATTCCTGCAGCTCGAAGCCAGCGGCTGGAAGGGCAAGCGCGGCACCGCGCTGGTTCAGCATGCCGGCGATGCGACCTTCATTCGCCGCGCGGTGCCGGCGCTGGCGGAGACCGCGCAGTGCGAGATCGTCACGCTTCGCGCCGGGACGACACCGGTGGCCGCGGGCATCGTGCTGCGCCACCAGGATCGCGCCTTCTTCTTCAAGCTCGGCATCGACGAGCGCTTTGCAAGATATTCGCCGGGCGTGCAGCTGACGCTCGATCTCACTCGCCACCTCTGCGCCGATCCCGCCATCACCAGCGCGGATTCCACCGCGAGCGCCGATCACCCCATGATCAACCCGATCTGGCGCGGGCGCTTCGCGGTCGGCGACGTTCTGATCCCGCTGCGGCGGCACGATCCGGTCGTGGCGCTGATTCACGCAGCACTAGCCGGACTCAATGCCGCGCACGAGGGCGCGCGACACGTGGTCCGCCGGCTCCGCAAATAAGCGAAAGCTACTCCGCCGCCTGGGCGTTGATCTCCTCCGAGACCTGGCGGATGGCGCGCGCGAGCAGGTTCGGGTCCTGAGCACCGGAGACGGCATATTTCTGCGCGAACACATAGGTCGGTACGCCGGAAATTCCCTTCTCGGCCGCCTCCTGCGCATCGGCCGAGACGCGCGCAACGTCTTCGTCGGTGGCAAGGCGCCGGCGCACGTCCTCGGCGTCGAGGCCGACATCGGCGGCCGCCTGCACCAGCACGTTCACATCGGTGAGATCGCCGCCGTCGCGGAAATACAGCTCCATCAGGCGCTGCTTCATCTCGGGCGCCTTGCCGATCGCTTCCGCCCACAGGATGAGGCGATGGCAGTCGGTGGTGTTGGGCTGCCGCGCCACCAGCTCGGGCTTGTAGAGAAGGCCCTCCTCGCTCGCGGCCGCAACGACGCGTCCGGCAATGCCCTTATAGGCCTCGACCGAGCCGAACTTCTGAGTGAGATAGGCCTCGCGGCTGATGCCCTCGCGCGGCACCCAGGGATTGAGGAAGAACGGGCGGAAATTGAGCTTGACCGGAACGTCCGGCACCAGCGCCAGCGCACTCTCGATCCGGTGCTTGCCGATATAGCACCAGGGGCACACCACGTCGGAGACGACATCGATCTGGAGCGGTTTCAGCGTGCTCATGTCAGGCGCCTCCTTCGGGCGGGTCACGGGTTCGCCGGAAGATAAGCCGAACCGGGGGCGGCGCAAGCCGCCGGTCCTGCATGGCTCACGACTTCACCTCTGCGGTTATTGTGACCGCTGCACCCCGCCCCGATACTCGCGGCCACAATCAAGTCCGAGAGGAGACCGCGATGAGCGCCATTTTCAGGCCGGAAGGCCAACAGTTCCGGGCTACGGAGCATGCCGGCGGTCCGTGGTCTCCGGACATGCTGCAGGGAAGCGCCACCACTGCCCTGATGACCCGCGAGGTCGAGCGTCTTGCCGTCGAATCCGGCTTTGTTGTGCGACGCCTGACCTTCGATCTGTGGCGACCGGCGGGCCTCCGCGCCTTCAGGCCCGTCAGCGAATTGCTGCGCGACGGCCGCAAGGCCAAGACCTTGCAGGTGCGGCTGATGGACGGCGAGACCGAGATCGGCCGCTGCACGGCGCTGCTGACGGCGCCGAGCGGGGAATCCCCCACCGATCCCTTTGCGAGCCCCATGGCGCTCGACAAGGCGCCCGAGGCGGGCAGCCCGCCGCCGGCCTTCGCGCAGAAATGGAGCCGCTATTTCCAGAACGTGTCGGTGCGGCTGATCGAGGGCGCGCTGGAGAAGCCGGGCCCGGCGGCGGCCTGGATGCGGCTTGACGCGGCGCTGGTCGAGGGCGAGCCGAACACGCCGCTGCTCCAGGCGGTGCAGGCCGCGGATTTCGCCAGCGGGGTCGCGCAGATCGTCGACATGCGCGACTGGACCTTCATCAATCCCGAGATCAGCCTTTACTTCTTCCGTCCGCCCGAGAGCGAATGGATCCTGATCCGCGCCGCCACGCGCGTTGGCGCCAACGGCGCCGGCCTCACCACGGCGACCTTGAGCGATCTCAAGGGTCCGTTTGCCGAGGTGATGCAGGCCATGAGCTTCGAGCGGCGTGAGGCCGCGCAAGCTCAGGCGTCTTGAGCCGCAAACGCGACCAGGGTCGCCTCGGAGGCGGCATCAACAGGCATGAACATCTCGACGCGCAACTCCTGCAGCGTCACGTCCTGCGGCGTGCCTAAAGTCAGAACCGCGCCGATCAGTGAGACGCCGGCGTCGCCCTTGCGCAGGCGCACCTCGCAGAGCGGCCCCGGCACGGCGTTGTCCTCGATCCCAAGCGCGGGAAGCTCCGGCAGCCGCATCAATTCGCGCCAGGTCGATTGCAAGGCTTCGTCGAGCGGCGCGGCCATTGCCTCATGGCGGGCGCGCGACAGCAGAGCCGCGGCCACCATGGTCCAGTTCTCGACGAACGGCTTGAGCTCGTTCGGCGCCAGGAACATGCGCATGTGATTGAGCGGCCGCTGCATGCGCTCAGGTCCGAGCAGCATCGTCATCAGGCGCGATGCGGCACGGTTGGTCTGCATCACGTTCCAACGCCGGTCGGTGACGATCGCGGGAAACGGCTCGTGCCGCCGCAGCAGAAGATCGATGGCCCGGCGCGCATCGGCAAGCTCGGGCGCGGCGAGATCGCGCTCGCCATATTGCCGGGCGAAGCCGCCGGCCTCGAGCAGCGCGTTGCGGTCGCGCAGCGACAAATCGAGAGCGGATGCGAGTTGCAGCAGAATGTCCCGGCTTGCCGCCGCCTTGCCGGTCTCGACATAGCTCAGATGCTTGACCGAAATGCCGGCCTCGAATGCCAATTCCGCCTGGCTCAACGCCCGGCGCATGCGCCAGGCGCGCAAGAGATCGCCGACGGGATTGGCCGGGCGCAATCGCCGAAACGAGCGTGTGTCCATCGACGGATTATGCGGGGATCGCTGCTGCCTGTAAACGGCGCTATGGCAGCCCGGCCGCCATCTGCTTCAGCCGTTCGGCGGTGCGCTCGTCCGCCGGGAAGAAGGTCTCCAGCGCCAGCTCCGACAGGGTGATGTCGACGGGCGTGCCGAACACCATGGTGGTGGAGAAGAAGCTCAGGATTTCACCGCCGTGACGCAGCTTGAACGGGATCGCGACGTTGTCGCTCGACAGCGGCCCCGTCCGCGCCGGGATCGGATAGCTCTTGAGGTCGTTGTAGAGCTTGATCAGCTCAGGATCGGCCGTCACCTCGCATTGGCGGTGCAGACGCTCCAAAAGATGACCGCACCACTCCGCAAGATTGACCGTGCGCGGCGCCAGCGCCTCGGGATGAAAGGCGAGCCGCAGCACGTTGAAGGGCTGGCCGAGCAGCCGCTGCGGAATGCCGTCGAGCAGCGGCGCCACCATGCGGTTCGCCGATACCAGGTTCCAGTGCCGGTCCACCGCGAGCGCGGGATTGGGCTCATGCGCCCTGAGCACGAGGTCGATCGCCTGGCGGGCTGATTTCAAGGCCGGGTCCTCCAGCGGGCGCTGCTGAAACGCGGGCGCATAGCCGGCGGCGACCAGCAGCACGTTGCGTTCGCGCAAGGGCACGTCGAGACGCTCGGCAAGCCGCAGCACCATGTCGCGCGAGGGCGCGGCGCGGCCGGTCTCGACGAAGCTTAGGTGACGCGCCGAAATTTCGGCCTCGCCCGCGAGATCGAGCTGGCTCATGCGGCGGCGCTGCCGCCATTCGCGCAAATGGTCGCCGATGTGAACCGGCTGGCTGCGGTCGGCCTGTGCCGTGGATGCATGTGCGTTCATGACCAGAAACCTATCATGCCGATTTCGGCCCTTCCATTACCCACGAGGTAACGGATATTGGCACCTAGCTAACTGAAATCGTTCAGTTTGTTTGCTACGGGTCTGGCCCATACCAACAGAAATACCAACAACCCCAAGAACAACTTCCGACACGAATAAATATTTAGGCCGAGCCGATTGGTAGCCGGAATTAAGAACCAATCACTGATCGCCCCACTAGGAGGGCGCCTCTCGCCATTGCTAGACTTGCGAGCGAACACGCGACCTGGAGCACGTTCACTCCGTAAGGTCGGCCGCAAGTCGAACTCATCCAGTACCAGGCAACGTGAGCTAGCGTGGATCAGTCCAGTCCATCATGGGGGCCACGGAAAAGCGATAGTCTTGATATTTCAATAAGTTGTCCTATTCTTTCAATGGACTAGAACGTGAACCAGGTGCACACGTGTGCACTTAAACTAGCCCAAATTGCACACGTTTGTACCGCATTTGATCTCCCGGTGCACACGTAGCGCACACGAAATCGGGGTGGAGTGCACACGCAATGCCGACGTTTACAAAACTCAGATCGGGAAGCTGGCGCGTTCAGGTCAGGAGGAAAAACGAGTACATCGCAAACACGTTCGTGCGACGGCGCGATGCTGAAGAATGGGCGCTTGATGTGGAGCGCTCTATCGATCGCGGCACCCCAATTCGACGTTCCCGGCCTTTTGAGCAGCCTCGAATTTTTTCCGATTTGATCACCCTGCATCTCGACGATCTTGCCCAGGTCGGCAAGCCCGTACGACGATCCAAGTCGATGGTGCTCAAGGCCCTCAAGATCTCGCTTGGACGAACAAACCTCAAAGAGCTGACCAGGGAGAGATTGATTGAGTTCGGGCGAAAGCGAGCTGCTCAAGGCGCTGGACCGGCGACCCTTGCGATCGATTTCTCATTCATCCGAACGATCCTACTTCACGCTGCCGCAGTCCACGGCATTAACGTTTCAGTCGAGAACGTACAGCTGGCCAGAGCTGCGCTAAAGCACCTGGATCTCGTCGGAAAGTCAAACGAGAGAGATCGGCGCCCTAGCCAAGACGAACTCGATCGACTGATCGGATACACCGAATCTAACGCCCAACAGTATCTACCACTCGGTAGAATTGTTCGCTTTGCTGTGGCGACAGCAATGCGCCAAGCTGAGATCTGCCGCATCGAGTGGACTGATGTCGACATGTCAAAGCGAACCGTCACTATTCGCGACCGCAAAGATCCTCGACGCAAAGACGGAAACCACCAAGTGGTTCCTCTCCTCAATTCGACCGGGTACGATGCCTGGCAGCTTATGCTCGAGCAGCGGATTCTCACGCGCGGCCTCGGACGCGTTTTTCCATACCACTCGAAGTCGGTAGGAGCTGCCTTCCGCAGGTCATGCAACGCTATCGATATAGATGACCTATGCTTTCACGATTTGCGCCATGAAGGAACAAGTAGACTCTTCGAAGCGGGCTTTTCGATACAGCAGGTTGCGATGGTGACAGGCCATAAAGACTGGCGAATGTTGCGCCGATATACAAATCTCAAGCCCGAAGATCTGCACAAGATGCAGAAAGCTGCACAGCCATCCATGGAGCAATTCCTAGCCACCTTGGTCGTCAGCTAGAGCGCGACCTTCGTCAAATTTGAACCTGCTCGCTGAATATGTAACTGCAAGGGATCGTCTTGCCTGCTTTGGCCTTGAGAGCGCACTTCGGCGGGTAACTGCATCACGTCAGCCTTGCGCCATGAGCTGACTTGCGACAGGTGGTGGCTGTCGGCGGAACGCAGACTCATGATGGGCTTTCCGGCCCGCTGTGAGTCCGTCTTAGCGATACACGGCGCGTAGGCGAGAAGCCGTAACACTCAACCCGCCAAAAATGGCCCACTTAAAAAATGACGGGTTTCAGATCGGACCCATAAGGCTCCCCGAAGCCAACTCTGGCCAAATCCGGTCCTTCGGCTTCTGATCGCCGCAGGGGAATGAGCCCGCTTAATCGCGCATCCGAAGATCGGTGGCGATGAAATGCGTAATGGTTGGAGCGGCTGATGCGTTGACGCCGCCGATCGCATCCTGGATGCACGGTCAGCGTTTGTCACGCGCTGGGCTGCCTCAGGTGCTCGAGCCACGAGGCGACCTTGAAAGCCTCCAGGTTGCGGCCGTTCACAGCCGCGTCCTCGAAGAGATCCCACGCGTAAGCGCCGTCGCACCGTCGTTGCTGCTCCAAGCCGGCGATCGCCTGCAGAAGCGCTTCTCGTTTCGCTGGATCAATCCGGTATCCCACACCGGACGAGAAAGCGCCCTTTCCGATTGCCCGTTATTCGGGCGGCTAATGAGCCGAGCAGCGGCTCGAAGGCCCTTGCGAGCGGGCGCGCTGTTCTATTTGCCAGCGGGGCGGATCTCGTACGACGTCGTCGCCGCTGATGGCAGCGTCGCAGTGCGATGGCTATGTTTCCAATGTACCAGGACGAGGCTATTGCTTCCTCCCCGACGGATGACAGGCGGCAGCGATTTCGGCAGCCGTTCGGCGGCAGCCAACTCTATGGCCAACGGGTTTCCATCGAGTCGGCGACACCGAGTTCGAAGCGAAGCGCAGGCGCCTGACACGCCTGGCCCATCGGATGATGGGCTCGCTCGCCGAGGCGCAGGAGGTCGTTCAGGACGCATGGCTGCGGTGGGTCGGGGTGGAGGATTACGTCGATTCGCCTCCCGCCCATCTAACCCGCATCGTCACACGCCTGTGCCCTGACGACGCGCGCCGCGCGCGCGCGCCGGGAAGCCTACCTGGGACCCTGGCTGCCAGATCCTCTCGTGGGTTCCATGGAGCCAGACGAGACGGTCGCCAACGACGTCACGGTCACGTTGATGCTGGCCCTCGAGCGTCTGTCTCCTCTGGAGCGGGCCGCTTTTCTTCTCCATGACGTCTTCGACGTGCCGCTAACCGAAGTGGCCATCACCCCCGCGGGCCAGCCGCGGTCCGTACGCTCGCGGCGCGCGCTAGTGCTTGGATGAATAGAACGGATCCTGATCGAAGCCCGTGCAACTTCAAAGCGGTCGGGCCTCGATCAGCGATTTCTTCGCCGTCCCTCGATAAGATCGAGAACTGCCATAGCGGCCTCAAGTACGTTGGTACCAGGTCCAAACACGGCTGCCACTCCGCTCCGAAGCAATTCCTCGTAGTCCTGCCGTGGCACGACGCCCCCGCAAACAACAATGATGCCGCCAGCGCCAGCCAGCTTCAACTCCCTGACAACCTGAGGAACGAGCGTCCTGTGACCGGCCGCGAGCGACGAGACCCCCAGAACATGTACCTTTGCCTGAACGGCCATCGCGGCAGCTTCGGCTGGCGTCTGAAACAAAGGACCGGCAACAACATCGAACCCCATATCGCCGAATGCCGACGCAATAACCTTCGCACCTCGATCATGACCATCTTGTCCTAGCTTGGCGACCATAATCTTTGGCCTCACGCCAATCACTTGTGACACTTCGTCGAGCCGCGAGACAAGATTGGTGAACTCGGGATCGTTTCCATAAGCAGGGCCATAGACACTCGAAACAACATCGGGTATCGCCTGGTGATCTCCAAAAGCCTGCCGCATTGCATCAGACATTTCGCCGACGGTTGCTCGAGACCTAGCGGCCTCAATCGCGGCTTCCAGCAGATTTCCCTCACCTAATTGCGCGACCCGGGTTAGTCGAGCCAACGCACTGGAGACGCCCTTAGAATCTCTCGACCGTTTGATATCGGTCAGGCGGCGAATTTGCGAAGCGCGCACAGTCGAATTGTCGATCTCCAGAATGTCGATTGGCTCCTCTTGTTCAAGCCGAAACCGATTAACTCCGACAATAACCTGATCGCCGCGATCGATCGCGGCCTGCTTGCGCGTCGCCGATTCTTCGATCAATCGCTTAGGCCACCCTGTCGCGATCGCGTTCGCCATCCCTCCCCGCTCTTCGACCTCCTCCATGAGTTGCCAGGCAGCCTTGACGAGATCGTCCGTCAGGCGCTCGACATAGTAGGATCCCGCGAGGGGATCGACGACGTCGGCGACGCCCGTCTCATGCTGAAGGATCAGCTGGGTGTTCCGGGCAATCCGAGCCGAAAACTCAGTAGGCAATGCGATGGCTTCGTCGAACGAATTTGTGTGCAGCGATTGCGTGCCGCCCAGAACGGCGGCTAAGGCCTCATAAGCGGTCCGCACGATATTGTTATACGGATCATGCTCCTGGAGGGACACTCCCGACGTCTGACAGTGCGTACGAAGCACTAAGGACGACTGCTTTTTAGGATTGAATTCCGCCATAACACGCGACCAGATAAGCCGAGCAGCGCGCAACTTCGCCGCTTCCATGAAGAAATTCATTCCGATAGCGAAGAAGAATGAAAGCCGCCCTGCAAAGTCATCGATGTTAAGGCCCTTGGCAAGAGCAGACCGGACGTATTCACGTCCATCAGCAAGCGTAAAGGCCAGCTCCTGGACGAGCGTCGCCCCCGCCTCTTGCATATGGTAGCCTGAAATCGAGATGGAGTTGAAGCGCGGCATGTTCTGCGCGGTAAACGCTATAATGTCAGCAACAATGCGCATCGATGGTTCCGGCGGATAAATGTATGTATTGCGGACCATGAACTCCTTCAGAATGTCATTTTGGACAGTTCCCGAGAGAGCTTCGCGCGGAATTCCCTGCTCTTCACCGGCGACAATGAAGGTTGCGAGAATGGGGATTATCGCTCCGTTCATGGTCATCGACACCGACGTTTCCCCGAGGGGAATGCCGTCAAAGAGGATCTTCATGTCTTCGACTGAGTCGATGGCAACGCCCGCCTTCCCGACATCACCTAGGACGCGAGGATGATCAGAATCATAGCCGCGGTGGGTCGCCAAGTCGAATGCAACCGACAAGCCCTTCTGTCCTGAGGAAAGGGCGGAACGATAGAATGCGTTTGACGCCTCTGCAGTCGAGAATCCCGCATACTGGCGGATTGTCCACGGTCTGCCAGTATACATCGTCGCCTTAGGACCGCGAACGAACGGCGACATGCCAGGTAACGTGTCCAGATGCTCGATCCCATCTAAATCAGACACCGTATAGATCGGCTTGACTTCAATGCCCTCCGGAAGCTTCCGCACGAGCGCGATGGGATCGCCTTTTAGTTCCTTCTCGGCAATCCTCTTCCATTCATCTGGAAATGACATCGACATTCCTGATCTCGCACCGGTTACCGACCTAATTGTCGACCACGCATCGCGGGCTACATGGCCTGCTTACGCAAATTCCAAGATCAGCGCGTCCACCGCCAGCGTCGCACCGGCGCTGGCGTGGATCTTCTTCACCGTACCGTCCTGTTCGGCACGGAGCACGTTCTGCATCTTCATGGCTTCGACCACCGCGAGCGTCTCGCCGGCCTTGACCTCCTGCCCCTCGGTCACCGCGATCGAGACGATGAGGCCGGGCATCGGACAGAGCAGCTTCTTGCCGGTGTCGGAGGCCGTCGTCACCGGCATCAGCCGGGCCGATGCGGCTTCCGCTTCGGTCCAGACATAGACCGGCACCTCGACGCCCTGATGCGCCAGACGGATGCCGTTGGCGATCGGGCGCGCCTGCACGGCGACGAAATGGCCATCGATGGTGCCCTGCCAGACCGGATCGCCCGGCTTCCATGGCGACTGCAACAGATGCGCGTTGCCGGCCTTGCCTTCGGCGTCGACGAAGCGGATCGCAATGGCCTCGCCCTCACGCGCAACCTCGAGCAAAATCTCCTGGCGCTCGAGCCAGACCGCACGGCGGCGTTCGCGCTGCATGATGCGTCCGCCCATCTGGCCCGAGATCTGGCGCTTGCGCTCCCCGAGCACGTGGTCGATGGCGGCGCCGACCGCGGCGATGCGCCGCGCGACCTCGCCTTCCGGCACGCGCACCGCAAAGCCCTTAGGGAATTCCTCGGCGATGAAGCCGGTCGACAGCCGGCCCTCGCGCCAGCGCGGATGATGCATCAGCGCCGACAGGAACGGGATGTTGTGGCGGATGCCGTCGACATAGAACGAGTCGAGTGCGGTGGCCTGCGCCTCGATCGCGGCCGCGCGCGAGGGCGCGTGCGTGACGAGCTTGGCGATCATCGGATCGTAGTGGATCGATATCTCGCCGCCCTCCTGCACGCCGGTGTCGTTGCGGATGGTGATGCCGTCCTTGCTGGCTTCCGCCGGCGGACGATACTTCACGAGCCGCCCGATCGAGGGCAGGAAGTTGCGGAACGGATCTTCGGCATAAAGGCGCGATTCCACCGCCCAGCCCGTGAGCGTGACGTCCTTCTGCGCGATGGCGAGCTTCTCGCCGGCGGCAACGCGGATCATCTGCTCGACGAGATCGATGCCGGTGACGAGCTCGGTGACGGGATGCTCGACCTGGAGGCGCGTGTTCATCTCCAGGAAGTAGAAGCTCTTGTCCTGGCCTGCGACGAACTCGACGGTGCCGGCGGAATCGTAATTCACGGCTTTTGCCAGCGCGACGGCCTGCTCGCCCATCTTGCGGCGGGTGGCTTCATCGAGCAGCGGCGACGGCGCTTCCTCGATGACCTTCTGGTTGCGGCGCTGGATCGAGCATTCGCGCTCACCGAGATAGATCACGTTGCCGTGCTTGTCGCCCAGCACCTGGATCTCGATGTGGCGGGGATCGACGATAAACTTTTCGACGAAGACGCGGTCGTCGCCGAACGATGCCTTGGCCTCGGCCTTGGCGAGGTTGAAGCCCTCGGCGACCTCGGCCGTCGAATGCGCGATGCGCATGCCCTTGCCGCCGCCGCCGGCCGAGGCCTTGATCATCACGGGATAGCCGATCTCGTCGGCGATCTTGACCGCGTGCTTGTCGTCCTCGATGACGCCGAGGTAGCCGGGCACGGTCGAGACCTTGGCCTTCGCAGCGGCCTTCTTGGATTCGATCTTGTCGCCCATCGCGGCGATCGCGCCCGGGTTCGGGCCGATGAAGACGATGCCGGCGGCCTCCAGCGCGCGCGGAAACGCTTCGCGCTCGGAAAGGAAGCCGTAGCCGGGATGCACGGCCTCGGCGCCGGTCTTGCGGCAAGCCTCCACGATCTTCTCGATCACCAGATAGCTCTCGGCGGCTGCCGGCGGGCCGATCAGCACGGCCTCGTCGGCCATCTCGACATGGAGGGCATCGCGGTCGGCCTCGGAATAAACCGCAACCGTCTGAATTCCCATCTTGCGGGCAGTCTTGATGACCCGGCAGGCGATTTCGCCGCGATTGGCGATCAGGATGCGTTTGAACACTGCTCTTCTCACAACGGCATGTTGTCGTGCTTCTTCGCCGGCGCTTCCATTTTCTTGTCCTTCAGTATCGCCAGCGCCCGCGCGATCCGCTTCCTCGTCGAATGCGGCATGATGACGTCGTCGATGTAGCCGCGCTCGGCGGCGATGAAGGGGGACAGGAAGCGGTCTTCGTATTCCTTGGTGCGGGCGGCGATCTTGTCGGGGTCGCCGAGGTCGGAGCGGAAGATGATCTCGACCGCGCCCTTGGCGCCCATCACCGCGATCTGGGCGGTCGGCCAGGCGTAATTCATGTCGGCGCCGATCTCCTTCGAGGCCATGACGTCGAAGGCGCCGCCATAGGCCTTCCGGGTGATGATGGTGACGAGCGGCACGGTGCATTGCGAATAGGCGAACAGGAGCTTGGCGCCATGCTTGATCAGGCCGCCATATTCCTGTGCGGTGCCGGGAAGGAAGCCCGGCACGTCGACGAAGGTGACGATCGGGATGTTGAAGGCGTCGCAGAAGCGGACGAAGCGCGCGGCTTTCCGCGATGCGTCGCTGTCGAGCACGCCGGCCAGCACCATCGGCTGGTTGGCGACGAAGCCGACGGTNCGGCCNGCGATGCGGCCGAAGCCNGTGACGATGTTCTTGGCGAANNTNTCCGCGATCTCGAAGAAGTCCCCCTCGTCCACGACCTTCAGGATCAGCTCCTTCATGTCGTAAGGCTTGTTCGGATTGTCCGGGATCAGCGTATCCAGGGACATGTCGACGCGACCGATGTCGTCGAAGCTCGGCCATTCCGGCACGCCGTCACTGTTGTTGGACGGCAGGAAGTCGATCAGGCGGCGCATCTGCAGAAGCGTCTCGACGTCGTTCTCGAAGGCGCCGTCNGCNATCGAGGAGCGCGTCGCGTGCACCGAGGCNCCGCCNAGCTCTTCGGCGGTGACGACCTCGTTGGTGACGGTCTTCACGACGTCAGGACCGGTCACGAACATGTAGCTGGTGTTCTTCACCATGAAGATGAAGTCGGTCATNGCAGGCGAATAGACGTCGCCGCCGGCACAAGGGCCCATGATGACGGAGATCTGCGGGATCACGCCGGAGGCNAGCACGTTGCGGCGGAANACGTAGGAATAGCCGGCGAGCGCGGCGACACCCTCCTGGATGCGGGCGCCGCCCGCGTCATANAGGCCGATGATGGGCGCCCGCGCCTTCATCGCCATGTCCTGGAGNTTNGTGATCTTCAGCGCNTGCGTTTCCGANAGCGAGCCGCCNAACACCGTNAANTCCTTGGCGAACACGAACGTCTTGCGGCCGTTGACGGTGCCCCACCCCGTGACGACGCCGTCGCCGGGCACCTTGTTCTTCTCCATGCCGAACTCGGTGGAGCGGTGCTCGACGAACATGTCGAACTCCTCGAACGATCCCTTGTCGAGCAACAGCTCGATACGCTCACGCGCGGTCAGCTTGCCGCGGGCGTGCTGCGCCTCGATGCGCTTCTCCCCGCCGCCGAGCTTTGCGCCGGCGCGACGTTGTTCAAGGGCTTCGATAACGGACATCGATTGGGCCAACTGGTCTACCGTTTTCGGGCGATTGGAGGCAGGTCGGTGCAAATGCCCTCATAGACTTCGGCAGCCATGCCGATCGTCTCGCCGAGGGTCGGATGCGGGTGAATGGTCTTGCTGATATCGATCGCGTCAGCCCCGATTTCGATCGCGAGACAGATTTCCCCGATCATATCGCCGGCATGCGGTCCGACGATCACACCCCCGACGATGCGACTGGTTTCGACGTCGAACAACAGCTTGGTCATGCCATAGGATGCGCCCGACGCGATGGCCCGGCCGGACGCGGCCCACGGGAATTTTGCCGAACGGATCTTCCCTCCGGATTCGGCGACATCACGCTCGGACTTGCCGACCCAGGCGATCTCAGGATCGGTGTAGGCGACATTGGGGACGATCTTCGCGGTAAAGACCGCCGGCTTCCCGGCAGCTACTTCCGCGGCGACGTGCCCCTCGTGAACGGCCTTGTGCGCCAGCATCGAACCGCCGACGACGTCGCCGATGGCGAAGACGTTGCGCGCCGTCGTTCTCATCTGCTCGTCGACCTGAATGAAGCCGTTCGAATCGATGGCAACGTCGATCCGTTCGAGGCCGAGCTCGCTACTGTTGGGAACACGGCCGGCCGATTGCAACACCAAATCGTACGATCGTGTCCGTACCGATGCGCCTGTGGTACCGACACTCACGCCGTCCGGCGTGATTTCGGCGGTTGATACGCTGCTTGCGACGTCGATATGCTCGAAGCGATGCGCGTTGCGCGAACGCCAGATCTTCACCGCGTCGGCATCCACGCCCGCCAGGATATCGGGAAGCCTTTCGACAAGATCGATCTTGGTGCCGAGCGAGTTGTAGACGGTCGCCATCTCCAGCCCGATGATCCCCGCTCCGATCACGAGCATGCGGCCCGGAATGCTTCGCAGCGCGAGCGCGCCGGTCGAGGTCACGACCCGCTCGTCCTTGGGAAGCACCGCCAGCTGCACCGCGCGCGAGCCCGTGGCGATGATGCATTGACCAAATTCAATTTGCTGCGATCCTGCCCCCTCACCGACAATCTCGAGCCGCGTGGCGGAGGCGAATTTTGCGGTGCCGCGGATCACCGTGACGCGGCGCGCTGCCGCCATCTGGCTCAGCCCATCCGTCAGCTTCTTGACAGTGCCGTGCTTGAAGGCGCGCAGCTCCTGCAGATCGATCTGCGGCGCGGCGAAGCGAATGCCCAGGTCGGCGATCCGTTCGGCCTCCTCCTTGACGGCCGCAACATGAAGCAGCGCCTTCGACGGGATACATCCGACGTTCAGGCAAACTCCGCCCAAGGTGCCGTAGCGTTCGACGATCGCGGTCCTCAGTCCAAGATCTGCTGCCCGAAAAGCTGCTGAATAGCCGCCCGGCCCGCCTCCGATCACGACGAGATCGTAGCGTGCATGATCTGTTGCACGCTGGCCAGCATCGGCCTGATCCGCCGAGACCGCCTCGCTTTGCGGGCCCGCTTTGTCCGACGCCGACGCCGTGCCAATCATGGTGCCTTGAGACACCTTGTCTCCAACGCGTAGCGAAATGCTCGTGATCACCCCTGCAATCGGCGACGGAATCTCCAGCGTCGCCTTGTCGGATTCCACGGTGATCAACGCCTGCTCTCGCGCGACGACGTCGCCCGCCCTGACGTGGATCTCGACGACTTCGACGTCTCGGAAGTCCCCGATGTCGGGGACCCGGATCTCCTCTGTCCGCATCTGCGTCCTCACAATGCGAAACGCCGCAGATCGGAGAGCACCGACGCGACGAAGCCCAGGAACCGGGCCCCGGCTACGCCGTCGACGACCCGGTGATCCCACGACAGACTCAGGGAAAGGACGAGCCGCGGTTCGAATTCGCGCCCATTCCAGACTGCCTCGGTGGCGGCACGACCGGCTCCGAGGATTGCCACCTCGGGCGCATTGATGATGGGCGTAAATCCCTGACCGCCGACGCCTCCCAGAGACGACACCGAGAAACAGCCGCCCTGCATGTCGCCCGACGCGAGCTGCCCCGCGAGCGCCTTGTCGGCAAGCGAGCGCATCTCGGCGGCGATCTGCCGAAGGCCCTTCTTATCGCAGTCCCGGATCACCGGCACGACCAGACCTTTCGGCGTGTCGACGGCGAAGCCGATGTGGACGTAGTGCTTGAGGATCAGTTCGTCGCCATCGAGCGATGAATTGAAGCGCGGGTACTTCTGCAGCGCCAAGGCCGCGGCCTTGATCAGCAGCGACACCATGGTGAGTTTCGCCGTGTCCTTCGCGGCCTCGGCATTGGCGAGCTGGCGGAAGGCTTCAGCGTCGGTCACATCCGCTTTGTCGAAATTCGTCACGTGGGGAATGACGGTCCAGTTGCGCGAGAGGTTCGCGCCGGTCAGCTTCTGGATCCGCGTCAGCGGCAGGCGCTCGACCGCGCCGTACCTCTCGAAATCCACTTTGGGCCGATCGACCGGCGCGTCGGGCGCAAGCGCCAGCGCCGGTCCCGACCGCGCCAGTCCGTTGACGAAGGCCGCCACATCCTCGCGCAGAATCCGGCCTTTGGGGCCGGTGGGCACGACAGAGTCCAGCGCCACGCCGAGCTCACGCGCCAAAGCGCGCACCGACGGCGACGCATGCGCAGCCCCGCTGGGCCGCGGCTGTTGTGCACGTGCTCGCGAACCATCGACTGGAGCGGCGGGCGCCGCCTGTGACAGCGCCTCCTGCTGCGAGAACCGTTGCTCCACCTGTGGCGACGACGCAGCCGCCGGCGAAGGCGCGGTGGATTCACCGCGACCTTCGAGGATCATCAGAACCGAACCTTGTGAAACCCGCGCCCCGACGTCGATCATCAGTTTGGCCACCGTGCCTGCGGCCGGGGATGGCACCTCCATCGTCGCCTTGTCGGACTCGATCGACAGCAACGGCATGTCGATTGTGACCTCGTCGCCGACCAACACATTGATCTCGACTACCGGAACATCCTTGTAGTCTCCGATATCCGGCAGAACGACTTCAATTGAATGAGACATGCGCGCTCCGCCCTCTGTCAGCGAGACCAAGGCGATGCAACGCCGGTCGGCAATTCGTAGCTGGCGATGGCTTCGGCGACCTGCTCACGCGCCACGTCACCCGATTTTGCCAGCGCCGACAGCGCCGCAACGACGATCTGCTTGCGATCGACCTCGAAGAAAGATCTCAGCGCGGCGCGCGTATCGCTGCGCCCGAAGCCGTCGGTGCCCAGCACCGTATAGGGGGCCTCGATGTAAGAACCGATCAGTTGCGGATACGCCCGGACATAATCCGAAGCCGCGACGATCGGCACCTTGCCGCCGAGGCATTGTGCGACGTGGCTCTCGACCGGGGTCGACAGCGGCGAGAGCCGATTAGTTCGCTCCACCTCACGCGCCTCTCGCGCCAGCTCGGAAAAGCTCGTTGCCGACCAGACTTCGCTGGGCACTTTCCATTCGCTTTGCAGCATCGCCGCGGCAGCGAGCGCCTCCGGAAGAATGGCGCCCGAGCCGACCAGCCTGATCTTCGCCGGCCCGTTAGCGCTCGGCAGAACCCGATAGAGTCCCTTGATGATGCCGTCGCGCGCATCGTCGGGCATCGAGGGCTGCGCATAGTTCTCGTTCATCGCCGTGAGGTAATAGAACTCGTCGTTGCCCTGCTCGAGCATCGACCGCATGCCGTGATCCACGATGATGGCCACCTCGTAGGAGAATGCCGGATCGTAGGCCCGGCAGTTCGGAACGGTCGCCGCCATCAGATGGCTGGACCCGTCCTGATGCTGCAAGCCTTCGCCACCGAGCGTCGTCCGGCCGGCCGTCGCCCCGATCAGAAAGCCACGCGCGCGCTGGTCCGCCGCCGCCCAGATCAGATCGCCGACCCGCTGAAAGCCGAACATCGAATAGTAGATATAGAACGGTAGCAATGGGAAGTTATGGATGCTGTAGGAGGTCGCCGCCGCGGTCCAGGACGAAATCGCCCCCGCCTCGGTGATCCCTTCCTCCAACAATTGACCGTCGATCGCTTCCTTGTAGTACAGCATCGAGCCGGCATCTTCCGGCTCGTAGAGCTGCCCTGCCGGCGAGTAGATGCCGACCTGCCTGAACAGGTTCGCCATTCCGAAGGTGCGGGCTTCGTCGGCGACGATGGGAACGATGCGCGGGCCGAGCGTCTTGTCCTTGAGCAAATTGGTGAACAGCCGCACGATCGCCATCGTCGTCGACGTCTCCTTGCCGTCGCCGCGCAACGCGAACTCCGCGTAGGATTGCAGCGGCGGCACCGGCAGCGTCGCCGAAGCGCGTCGCCGCACCGGCATGTAGCCGCCGAGTGCCGCGCGACGGGCGCGCAGATACTGAATTTCCGCGCTGTCTTCCGCAGGCGTGAAGAACTCCAGATTCTCGACCTGCTCGTTGCTGAGCGGCAGAGCGAACCGGTCGCGGAACGCATACAGCGCATCGACGTCGAGCTTCTTGGCCTGGTGCGACGTCATGCGCGACTCGCCGGCGCCGCCCATGCCGTAGCCCTTCTTGGTCTTCGCCAGAATGACGGTCGGCCGACCCTTCATGTCCTTAGCGGCAGCAAAGGCAGCGAACAGCTTCTTGAAGTCGTGGCCACCGCGCTTCAGGCCGTCGATATCCGCGTCCGACATGTGCGCAACCAGCGCCCGGACCTCGGGGTCCTCGCTGAAGAAGTTGGCGAGGTTGTAGGCGCCATCCTTGGCGCCGAGCGTCTGATATTTGCCATCGACGGTGTCGGCGAATTTGCGCAGCAGCGCATGCTTGCTGTCGCGTGCGAAGATATCGTCCCAGTCCGATCCCCACAACACCTTGATGACGTTCCAGCCGGCGCCCTGGAAGAGAGATTCGAGTTCCTGAATCACCTGGCCGTTGCCGCGGACCGGCCCATCCAGGCGCTGCAGGTTGCAATTGACGACGAAGGTGAGGTTGTCGAGATTTTCCCGCGCCGCCAGGGCGAGCCCGGCGATCGATTCCGGCTCGTCCATCTCGCCGTCGCCGAACACACCCCAGACGTGGCGACCAGCCGTCTGCACCAGGCCGCGATGCTGCAGATACTTCATGAACCGCGCCTGGTAGATCGCGCTGATCGGGCCGAGGCCCATCGACGCCGACGGCACCTGCCAGAACTCCGGCATCAGCCAGGGATGCGGATAGGACGACAGACCGGGACCGCTCAGTTCCTGGCGATACAGCTTGAGATTTTCGTCCGACAGACGGCCTTCGAGATACGCTCGTGCATAGACTCCGGGAGACGAATGCGGCTGGAAATACACCAAGTCCCCCTCCGACTCGGAGCTTGACGCGCGAAAGAAATGATTAAATCCGACTTCGAAAATCTCCGCGGCTGAGGCATAGCTGGCGACGTGCCCGCCGAGTTCCCCATAGGCCCTGTTGGCACGGACCACCATCGCGAGCGCGTTCCAGCGAATGATCGCCGTCAGGCGCGTCTCGATCGCGATGTTGCCGGGGTAGGGCTTCTGCTGCTCGAGCGGAATCGAATTGCGATAGGGCGAAAACGGCGGAGAGTCCGGCAGAACTCCAAGCTCCTTCGCACGCCGATCAAGCGCAGCCAGGATGTATCGCACGCGCTCGGCACCGGCGCTGCGGTGGAGCGATCCAAGCGATGCGAGCCAATCGGCGGTTTCGACCGTGTCCTGATCGGCGTTGACCGCCTTGCGTGGCGGATCGATGTGTGCAGTCATGCGTCGGGCTCCAGAAAGCCGGCACTTGGTAGCATCGGGTGCTATGGCACGTGCTGCTGAATACGGCCGCGTTCCGACGGATTGCCCGACTCCGGAGGGACGCCGAGGCTCGCGTCGCAGCATTCTCTGCTGTTGGTTTAATCAGCAAGTGATCGAACCGTGGGCCGCCTGACAGGTGCTTCCGCTTGGTCACGGCGCAACATGACGCATCACTAAGCGCTCACGCCGCAGGAGCGGGCATCTTGTCGCAGATCAGCGAACTCAACGGCTCGCCGCGACTAGTGACCTGACCTTTCAAAACAGCTAACCTCAGTTAACAGCAGGATCTGCATCAAGGCTTGACTGACTTGACGAATAGGCAGGATTGAAATGCCGCCCGAGACCGAGTTCGATCCGGATTTTGCGCGAATGGATCTGCCCGATCTTCGGATCAACTATGATCCGGTCGATCCGGATCAGTTCGATCGTCCCGTCACTTCATTCTGTCTCGAAACCAGCAAAGACAACGACGACCTACCGCTGCACTCACACCGCAAAGGCCAATTGGTCGTCGCATCTCATGGCTCGGTGATGTGCCGGGCGCCTGGCGGCTTGTGGATCGTACCTCCGCAAGGCGCGGTATGGATCCCGGCCGGCGTGCAGCACAGCAATTGCGTGGCCGATTTCGGCAAACTCTACACCGTGTTCATCGATCCACAGGTCAGCATGCTGCCGCGGACCTGCTGCACGCTGATGATCACGTCGCTGGTGCGCGAATTGATCCACCGCCTCTCGGTGTTCCCACCGCTCTATCCGCTGGAAGGACCGACCAGCCGTCTCGGCCGGGTATTGCTCGACGAACTCGTGCAGATGCCGACGACGGATGAAATGTATCTGCCGATCTCCCCCGACGCCCGTCTTCAACACCTCGCCACTTCCTTGTTGAATAATCCGGGCGACCGCAGCACGATGGACGAAGTCGCCTCGCGCTACGCAATGAGCGAGAGCACGTTCGCACGCTTCATCGCCAAGGAAACAGGGATGACCTTCGGGCGCTGGCGCCAGCGTCTCCACATTCTGATCGCCATGCAACGCCTCACGGCGGGCAGTTCGGTCCAGGCCGTGTCGCTGGAACTGGGCTACGAAACGCCCAGCGCGTTCATCACGATGTTCAAGAAGACGATGGGACAGAGCCCTCGCCGCTTCCTTGCCGAGCGGTCGCGCCTGATAAATTCGGACAGTTTGCCCTAGCTCGCACGTCCCTGCCTCGGTATTTGACGACCGCGACCCCACGACACTTTCGCGGGGCCGCACGGGACGAGCTCAGCGTTTGCTGTAAGGCGCAAGCGGATATTCGAGCGACGTTTCCGCGATGGCCTTTGGAGCCACCACCCGCGGCCTGCCTTTCAAACCCTGCAGCATCACCATCGAACAGTGGATGTTCTGGCCGGTCTCGTCGAACTTGGTGTTGTCGCCGTACATCAGGAAAGGCTTCATGTCGGTCGTCTTGAGCGCGCCGTGAATCGCTGGTGACTCCGGCGACGCCGCCCGCGTCACGGCATCTGCGACGATCTGCACCGCCTCGAACGCGCAGCCCGCATTGGCATCGAACCAGTCGCTCGGGTAGTCGGCCGCGAACATCTTCATGATCTTGTCGGTCTCGGTGCCCTTGGGATTGAGCCACAACGCCGACAGAACCGGACCGTCACCGTACTTTCCGAGCGCGTCGTGATACGCCTTGTCCGACACGCCGTTGGAGTTAGGCGAAAACACCATCTTGGGATCCCAGCCCTGCTTGATGCATTCGCGCGCGATCATGATCGCGTCGTTGACGCGCGTGACCGAGATCAAGGCATCGGCACCCGACGCTTTCGCCTTGGCTACTTCCACCGACAGGTCCTTGGCCTTCTCGTCATAGGCAACGTACTGCGCGATCTTGAGCGGAACACCTACCTCCTTCCACGCCTGATCGATGCTGGCCGCCGTCGACTGCCCCATCGTGTTGTTGAGATGGAGAACGACGGCGCTGCTCGGCGGATCCTTCAGCGTGCCGAGCACGGACTTCAGCTCGGCCAGCGATTGCCGCACGATGGTCAGCGACGTGGGGTAATAGCGGAACACTTGGGTGAAGCCCTGCGAAGTCACCTGGGTGGCGCTCGCGATGTGGACCACCATCGGCACCTTGGCGGCCTCGCAGGCCTGCAGCGCCGAAATGGTGGCGCCGGAATCCCACGCGCCGATCAGCACGGTGCAGCCCTGCCGGATCAGGCTCTCGGCGGCAATCCGGCCGTTCTCCGGACGGCTTTGCGTGTCGGCGTGAACGATCTCGATGTCGAGGCCGAACTTCTCACGCGCGAATTTGGCGCCGAGATCGATGCCGCGCACGCAGGCCTGACCGGGAAACGCCAGCACGCCGCTGCTGGGCATGATCGCTCCGACCTTCACTTTCGTGGTCGCCGCAAACGATGGCCTTGATACCAGGCCTGCCGCAATTCCCAATCCGCTTCCGACAATCGTCCGCCGCGTGATTCCGCTTCGCTTGGTCATCTCGATGTCCTGTTGCTGAAGGAGTGAACTGTATCTTGACTAGTAGCTTCGTAGGTTTGGGGAGCGACCGCCGACGTCAAAGGCCCATCTCGGCCTTGATCAGCTTTTCCTCGGTTTCGTCGTAGAGAGATGCGATCAACGACTGATAGCGCTCGTTGATCTGCTTGCGACGCTTCTTCCGCGTCGGCGTCATCACGCCGTTCTCGAGCGACAGCTCCTCCGGCAGAATGCGGAACGCCTTGATCTGCTCGGCTCGCGCCAGCCTTCCGTTGGCCTTGCCGATCTCCGCCTCGATCAGCCGGTTGACAATCTCGGAGGCTGCCAGGTCGGCGTAACCTGTGATCTTGTCGTCGCGCGACTTCGCCCAGTCCAGTGTGGCAGTAGCATCCACTTCGATCAGGGCGGTGAGATATTTTCGCCCCTCGCCGATGACCGCCGCTTCGGAGATGAAGGGGCTGTGCCTCAGCTCGTTTTCGATCTGAGTTGGGCTGATCGATTTACCGTTCGACGTGTTGATGATCTCCTTCTTCCGGTCGACCAGCTTGAAGATTCCTTCCGGCGACACTTCGACGATGTCGCCGGTGTAGAGCCAGCCGTCGCGAAGCGCGGCCTTCGTTTCGTCCGGCTTGTTCCAATAGCCCGCGAACAATCCCGGTCCACGGACGATCATCTCGCCGTCCTGGAGCACGGCGGTTTCCCAAGCCGGATCCGGCAACGGGACCCCGACGTTGCCGGCCTTCGGCCACTCCGCCATCTGCACCAGATTGGCACCGACCAATTCGGTCTGGCCGTAGCACTCCTTGAGCTGCAAGCCCCACAGCTGCCACAGCGACATCAGCTCGGACGGCATCGCCGCCGACGAGGTGAACGCGACCTTCAGCTCGTCGAAACCGACCTCCGCGAGCAGCGGCAGGAACACTTGCTCGCGGCAGGCCGCGAATAGTTTCGAGACGAAGGCGTCTTCGTGGCCGCCCTGGCGGTCTTCGAGCGCCCTGCGCGCGATCGTCATGGCGAGCGTGTAGTTCTGATCTCCCGCGCCGCCAGCGGGATGCACCTTGCTGAGAATTTGCGTCGCAAAACGCTGGTAGAACCGCGGCGGCGCCATGTAGTAGGTCGGCTTCACCTCTTTGATCGTCTGGGCGAAGTCCGCGGTCGTCTCGCCGAAATAAGGAACTGCGTCGGCGATCAGCGGCAACGTCGTCGCCTGCCCGCGCGCGACGGTATGCGACATCGGCAAATGCACCACCACCCGATGTTCCTCCTCGCGCATGCTGGGGCCGAACAGGGTGATGCAATGAACGCCGGCGAGAATGGAAAGGTGCGTCAGCATGGCGCCTTTGGGGTTCCCGGTCGTCCCGGACGTATAGCCGATGCTGACGACATCGGACGCCTTTGCTGTCGCGCTCTCCTTCTGCAGATAATCATGCGCATCGACGTCGTGTGCTCCGACAAAGTCGGCCAGCGACTTGATCGACGCCGTGGCCTCGCCGGTCCAATCCGGGTCGAGCACGATGATGCCGCGGAGCTGCTCGGCCTGATTGGAGGCGATCACGATGCGAAGCTGCTGCTCGCCGCCGACGAACGCGAACTTCGCGCCTGAATCCGTGAGACAGTAAGCCACTTCTTCAGGTGACGAGGTGAAGTACACGCCTACCATGACGCCGCCGGCGCACATCGTGGCCATGTCGGCGATCAACCATTCCTCGGACGAATCGCCCATGATCGCGACCCGATCGCCGCGCTCGAGACCAGCACGCTGCAGCGCGCTGGCCAGGTTCACGACATGCTGCGCATAGGCGCCCCACGTCATGGCGGTCCAGGCGCCGTGACGCTTTTGTTGCACGGCGATCTTGTCGGGCCGCTCCGCAAGTCGCGCAGCCAAAAGTTGCGCGATGGTCGTATCGGCCAACTGGGCGCCGGATGTAATCGCAGCGACGTTCATCTCATCGCTCCGCGAAACGCTTGCGCTTGGCCGCGAAGGCGGCTACCGCCTCGGCCCTCTCGGGCGACTTGAAGGTCAACATCTCCAGCGCCGCAGAAGTGTCGAGCAGCAGGTGGGCATACTGCTTGATGATCTTATTGACGCTGTACTTGGTCCACACGATCGATTCCTTCGGCCCGCTTGCCAGCAGTTCGGCGTATTCGATCGCGGCATCGAGAACGTTACCGTCCGCGACCACCTCGTTGATCATGCCGATAGCAGCCGCTTTCTCGGCGGAGATGAATTCGCCGGTCATCAGATAGTGCTTCGCACGCACCGGCCCCATCAGCAGCGGCCAGATCACCGCGCCGCCATCGCCCGCGACAACGCCGGCATTAACGTGCGTGTCGGCGAAACGAGCTGTCGAGCTCGCATAGATCACGTCGCAGAACAGCGCGAGCGTGGCACCCAGGCCGACCGCGACCCCGTTGACGGCCGCGACGATCGGCACTTCGACTTCCAGCATGTTGCGGATGAGGTGGCGACCGCTGCGCGTCGGGGACGGCAGCGTCCCCTTATCCAGCGACTTCTGATCGCCACCGGAGCAAAATCCGCGGCCCGCACCGGTGAGAACGATCGCGTTGACAGAGCTGTCGTGATCCAGCTTGACGAAGACGTCTTCGAGCTCCTCGTGCATCTCCCAGTTGATCGCGTTGAGGATCTCCGGTCGGTTCATCGTGACGATCGCGACGCCTGTGGCGCGCTGTTCGACGATCAGGTACTTGTAGCCGTATTGCGACATTGATTTCACCGCTGGATTACTTGTTCTGGGTCCGCATCAGCCGGATCTGCCCGAGGATCTCCTCGGTCGGCCGCACGACGTTGTTTCTGTCGTTGAAATGCGGGATGACGTAGCGACCGACCATGTCGATCGCTTCCATGATCTTTTCGTGCGGGACCGAGTCCATGTGCAGCAGCACCTCGTCGATCCCCATGGCCTCGAACTTCTCGATCTGACGAATGACCGTATCGGGGCTGCCGCACACCGTCGTGGCCGACTCGTTGACCAGATAGTCCCAGTCGTTGGCGGCACGCTCCATCGACGGCACGCTCTCTCCCATGTACTTATAGTCATCGGCAATCGCCGCGAGACGCGGATAGGCATCGGTCGAGATCTTGGCATAGTGCATCAGTGGGCCGGCATAATGCGCCTTGGCCTGCTCGTCCGTTTTCCCGATACCGATGAACAGCGGAATGCCGATACGCGGACGCTGCAGCGGTCCCCCCTCGTCGCGTTTCCAGTTCTTCTGATAGGCACCGATCAGCTTCTGTTGCGCTTCCCAGCCCTGATAGATGTTGCTGCTCATCACGGCGAAACCCTGCGAGGCCGCCCAGACGTGACTGCGCTCGCTGGTCGCCGCGATCCCGATCACCGGATGCGGCTTCTGCAGCGGCTTCGGAACCAGCTGGCGCGGAGGGATCTGGTAGTACTTGCCGTCAAACGTGAAAATGTCCTGGCGCATCGCCCTTTTCAGCAGCGCCAGTCCTTCTTCCATCTGCGCCAGCGTTTCGTTCGGATCGACGTTGAACGCCCGCATCGCGATGGTGGTGTTGGCGCGGCCGCCGTAGAATTCCATGCGGCCGTTGGACAGGATGTCGGTCACCGCAAGCCGCTCGGCCGAACGCAAGGCGTGGTTGATGCGCTGCGGCATCAGCGTCACGGCTGCGCGCAGCTTGACGCGCGACGTCACCGCGGCCAGATAGCCGAACACCACTTCGGGCGCCGAGCTCGAGATCCCGCCCAGTGCCACGTGCTGCTCGGAGAGCGCGACACAGTCGAAGCCGACTTTCTCGGCCAGACGGACTTCGTCGACGAGTTCGTGAAGCCTGCGCGAGTAACTGTGGCCGACCTGGGTTTCCTGTTCAGACCAGAACCCGAACGTAAGTGCCATGTCTCAATCCTCTTAGCTTTCGAGATGCCAGAGGGTTTCATAGGCGGGGCGATATTTTCGCCCGAAAGCCGCGTTCCGTAGTCAAGCTTTCCGAATTTTATGCTGTCAGTATTCGCAACATGGCAGACGCCGTTGGGAAGCTTCGCCGCGCAGCGGACGGGCTGACCGTCAACGGCTGGCGCCGTCGTCTCCGGCCTCGCTATCGAAGGTCTTGATCAGCAACTCGGCGATCGCCGCGAGGCACGCTTCGCCGATGTCGTGGCTCGAACCGAACGGACTTCCGATCACGCCGTTATGCGAAACCGATCGGATGCCGTTCTTCCACATCAGCTCGAGATCAGCCTCCGACAAGCCGCCAAGATGGCCCACCTCGAAGCGGTCCTGTCTGACGCTGTCGGGCCGAATGACCATCATTAGCGACGTCTCGGCGATATCGGCGTGGCCGCCGACGGCCAATACGTCTCCTCCGGCTTCACGCACCGCATCGCGCCACGTGTCGATCCATTTCGTCGAGTCGACGAACGCCTGGATCGCAACATCCGAGGGGACGGCCCCGCGCAGGCGACCGAGCATGTCCTTCAGGACCGGAAAATTTCCGATGTGGCCCGAGTGAATCAGGATGCGCTTGAAGCCGTGGCGCGCCAGGCTTGTGCAATAATCGAAACAAATCGTTTCCAGCGTCTCCGGCCGTAGCGAGATCGTGCCCGGGAATGGCAGATGATGAGACGAGCAGCCGACCCTGATGGTCGGCGCCACCAGCGTGTTGCCGCGGCTGCGCGCGATCCGCTCGGCCAGAGCATCGGCATGATCCGCATCCATGCCCAAAGACAAATGCGGTCCATGCTGCTCGACGGCCCCCAGCGGGATCACCACCGTCGTGCACCCATCGGCCAGCGCCGCGGCGACTTCCTCGTGGCTCATCTGCTCCAGATAGATCTGATCGGGATATCCGCGCACCATCATTCAGCCCTTACTGTTCTTTGACAAAAACCTCGCACGCACATTAATTGAGCTCTCGTCTGTGACATAGGCGTCTAGGTCGGCCACGGTCATTTCTTCGAGCGCCAGATCGCTCATTTGCGCGGTGAGGTTGAGCGATCTTTTGATGGCGTGGAACAGCTTGCGGTCTTTCTGCCGCAACGCGCTGCACACGTCTCGCGCTCGGGACGCGACCTCCTCGGTCGCGACGATCTCGTTCACGGCGCCGATCGCCACGGCGCGTTCCGCACCGACGAGCTCGCCCCAATACAGCAGATCTTGCGCCGCCCGCACGCCGAGCTTCTCGACGGCCCGGCGCATACCTTTGGTCACCGGCAGCAGGCCGTGGTTGATTTCCGGGAACCCGATCTTGCACGCCGCATCGGCCACGACATAGTCCGCATGCAGCAGAAACTCCAGGGCGCCTCCGACCGCATAGCCGCGGACGGCGCAGACGATCGGACCCGGATAGTTCTCCATCGCCACAAGGAGTTCGTGGAAGAACCGGATGCGCGGCCTCGCGACATCGATCCCGACGACTTCCTTGATGTCGCCGCCTGCGCTGAAGAAGCGGTCGCCGCCTCCGGTGAGCACGATGCCGGGCGGATTCTCGTCGTCGGCAAAGCGCCGAATCGCCTCCAGCAACTCGACGATGAGTCGAGCATTCAGCGCATTGGCCGGCGGCCGGTTCATCGTGATCGTGACCAGGTCTTGATCACGCTCGATCAGGAGAGAAGTGGCAGTGTTCATAAGTGAGACCCAAGCGAGAGCGGCTACAACAGACGGGAGCGGTGGACCACACGGCGGCGCGACGAGAGGCGGCAATGCCCGACGCCTCGCCGAGACGGCACACCTCACAACCCCAAATAGGCGCGCTGGACATCGGGGTTCTCGAGCAGATCGCGGCTCGATCCGTGCAACATCACGGAGCCGTTCTCGAGCACATAGCCGCGGCTGCTCAGCGCGAGCGACTTGGCGACATTCTGCTCGACGAGCAGGACCGTGATGCCCTGCTCGTTGAGGGATTTGACGACGCCGAACATCACGTCGGTCAGCGCCGGCGACAGTCCGATCGACGGCTCGTCGAACATCACGATTTCTGGCTTCGACATGATCGCCCGACCGATCGCCAGCATCTGTTGCTCGCCGCCGGACAGCGTGCCGGCGAGTTGGTCGCGGCGTTCGCGAAGTCGCCCGAACAGCTGATAGACGGAATCAAGCGTATTTGCCAGGTCGTGCCTGGCCCGCTTCAGCGAGCCGCCGATCAGCAGATTGTCCTCGACGGAGAGCGCACTGAAGATCTGGCGGCCCTCGGCGACCTGAGCGATGCCCATTTCGCAGATGTCCCACGGCGGTCGCCGCGAGATTTCGACTCCGTTGATCCTGACGGAACCGCGCGACGACGGCACGATCCCCGCGATTGATCGGATCAGAGAGGTCTTGCCGGCGCCGTTGGCGCCGACCACGCAGATCAGTTCACCCTTGCCGATGCGGAGCGACACGCCGTTCAGCGCATTGGAGCCGTCATAGGCCACGCACAGGTCGTCGATCTCGAGAAGCGCGTCGTCAGGCATGGAAACCGGCTCCCAGATAACTTTCCAGCACCGTAGGATCCGCTACCACCTCTGACGGCTTGCCCTCGGCGATCTTGGCGCCGTGGTGAAGCACCACCACGGTCGACGCCACTTCCATCACGATCCGCATCACGTGCTCGACCAGTAGGATCGTCAGTCCACCCTCGGCGAGCCGGTGCAGCACGCCGACGACGCCGGCCGCTTCGGTCGGACGCAGCCCCGCCATCACTTCGTCGAGCAGCAGCAACTTGGGGCGAGTCGAGAGCGCCTTCGCCATCTCGAGCATCTTGCGATCGGGCAACGTCAACTGATCCGTCCGGGCATTCGCCTTGCCGGCGAGCCCGACATTTTCGAGCGACTCATACGCCTTGTCCCGCGCCTCCTTGACGTTCGTCGTCCAGCTGAAGGCGCCGACCATGGCATTCTCGAGCACCGACATATCTTTCATCGGTCGGACGATCTGGAAGGTGCGCGCAATGCCCATGCGGCACACCGCTTCGGGCGGCTCGCGCTCGAGCGAACGCCTCTCGAACAGCACCCGCCCGGCGGTCGGTCTCAACGCCCCGGCGACGAGATTGAAGCAGGTGGTCTTGCCGGCGCCGTTCGGCCCGATCAGGGCGGTGATGCGGCCTGCCTGCAGTGAGAAGCTGACATCATTGACCGCGACCAATCCAACGAACGCTTTGGTCAGGTTCTTCACTTCGAGCAGCGCGGTCATTCCTCGACCTTCCGCAATTGTGAGATCCGGCCGCGCGCCGGCAGCTGGATCGCCTCGTAGAGCCGGACGATCCCCGGCCAGATGCCGTCGGGCAGAAACCACACTACCATGATCAGCACCGCCCCGTAGGCGACGCTGTTCAGTCCGGGGAGCCCCAGGCTGTCGCCGAGCGCACCCATGGCGTGATGCAGCGGGATCGCGGCCATCGAGCCGACCAGCGGGCCGAACGCAGTGCCCAATCCGCCGACCACAGGGCCGATCAGTACGTCGACCGAGATCGCCATGCCCATGATCGAATCCGGAAAGATCGCACCCTGCACCAAGCCCAGCACGCCGCCGCCGACCGCGGCCGTCGCGGCCGATATCGAGACCACCAGCACCTTGTGGCGAAACGTCCGCACCCCCAGTGCGCGGGCGGCCTCGTCGTCGTCCCGCATCGCGCGCCAGACATAGCCCCAATAGGACCGCGAGATCAGCTCCGTTCCCGCGACGCCGATGGCCGCAAGCGCGAGCGCGACGAAGTAGTAGAACCGCGCGTCACCGCGCAGCATCCCGAGGTCCATCGTGCCGCTCGGCGCCTGATAGAACAGGCCCTGCATGCCGCCGACATAGTCCCACCCGCCGAACATGATCCGGGCGAATTCGGCGGCTGCGATCGTGAGCAGCGCGAAATAGATGCCACGGACCTCGAAGCGGAAGCTCAGCCACGCCAGCACCGCGCCGACGAAGCCCGCAATCACCGCGCCCAGCAGCAGACCGATCCACGGGGTGACGCCGTATTTGATGTTCAGGATCGCCACCGCATACGCACCGATTCCAACGAACAGCGCGTGACCGATGGATAGCTGCCCGCCGATCCCGAGCATCAGGTTCCACGATTGTCCGATGAAGGTGAACAACAGGACGATCGTCAGAAGTGAGATGACGTAGGCGTTGGACATGCCACCCACCACGGCCAGGGCGGCAAAGACCAGAGCGCCGGCACCCCAACGCTTGGTGTCGCTGGCTTGATCAGATGTCCTTTGCACCGAAAAACCCCCTCGGACGGAAAATCAGGATGATGATCAGAAGCGCGTAAGGGAGTGCTGTTTTCATCGACGGCGTGAACATCAAGGCCGCGATCGCTTCGGCGACCCCGATCGTCAGGCCGCCCAGAAGAGCGCCGCCGAAGCTGCCGAGACCGCCGACGATCACCGTCACGAAGGCCAGCAGCGTGAAGTCGACGGCGAGATAGGGCTGCGCATCGAACAGCGGCGAGATCAATGCGCCGGCGACGCCAGCGCAGGCGGCTCCGATGCCGAAGGTCACCGCATAGACCCGAGGGATATTCAGCCCGACCACCAGTCCGCCCAGTCGATTATTGGCGGCGCCCCGCAGCGATCGGCCGAATGCGGAGTACTTCAGATAGGCTCCCAGTGCGGCGATCAGCAGTCCGGCCGTAGCGGCCGCCTGGATGCGGGCCCAATCCAAGGTGAGCGATCCCACGCTCACGGTCTGGAAGGACAACTGAGACGCCGTCGGCCGCGGATCCGGACCGAACGACATCAGCAATACGCCGCTGAAAAGCAGTGAGAGGCCGATGAAGACGATGAACTGATAGTGATGCGGCCGATTAACGAACCGCTTCACGACGAGCGTCTCTAGCAGATAGCCGAACACGAACATGACGACCGCGGCGATCGCGGCGGCTAAAACGATCGGGATGTCCCAGATTTGAACGGTCCAGTATCCGATGTAGATCCCGAACACGACCATCTCGCCATGAGCGAAATTGACCACGCGCATGACGCCGAAGATGATCGTGAGACCGAGCGCGACGAGCCCGTAAACCAGCCCGATGAGCACCCCGCCGGCGATGACATTGAGCCAGAGCGACAGCATCAGCGACCGACCGCCGATGGATGCGCGATAGAAAGTCTTCGTCTTCCTTGCATGCTGATCGGTTCCATCTTGGCTGTAGCGGAAACGTAGCGGCGCCTCACGTCGTCCTGTGTTTCAGACCGCCTTTGGCGCGGCGAAACATCCGTCGATGTAGACGAGCGACTCACATCCGGCCCTCGTGGTCTGAGCCACCACCTCTCCGGTGAAAATGGTATGACTACTGTCGCTGTAAGCATTCACCACGCGGCAATCGAAGCTGCAGACCGCGCCGACCAGACTTGGTGCTCCGGTTTTGAGATCGCACCACAAACCGTCACCGAAGCGGATATCGCCCTTGCTGCCGTCCTGCCCGGAAAACTTGAGCGCCAGATCGCGATGCTCGACCCCTAGAATATTCCAGCAGAACGACCCACTGCTGAGAATGATGTCGTGCGCACCGGCAGATCGATTGACGCAAACCAGCACGCTGGGCGGAGCCGCCGACAGCGAGCAGCCCGCCGTGAGTGTCAGACCATGGCGGTTCGGCGCCCGGCCTGTCGTGACGATCGACACGGTGCCCGGCACGCTGCGCATCGCAGCACGGAATGCTGCGGCGTCGAGTGGGCTCGTTTCGGACAGCGGCGGTGTTGCGGACGGCATGGCTACGACCCTTGGATTCATGGGATGGATGCGCCCTCTTTGTCTGGTTGTGGTTCCGGGCATGCAGCGCCGCCCCGGTGAACGTCTGAGCTATCCGGCTGCTTGATAGAACTGGATGACGTTGCCGCCCGGATCCCGCACCTTCACCGCACGGCCGTGACTTTCCATGTCCCGGACCGCGCCGACTTGCGCTCCCATGGCTGCGGCACGCTCCATGGCGGCATCGAGGTCATCGACATCGAAGACAAGAACGGCATCTTGCAGCTGGTCCGAGACCGACTCCGTCGGTCCGGCGACGCAGAACGCAGCCGCATCGCTCACGAACTGGATCCACTTGCCGTGATCAGCGAAGCGCACCTTCAGACCCAGGCCTTCGTAGAACTCGGCCAAGCGTCCAGGATCGTTCGCTGTCAAATAGACTTGCTTCAGTTTCACGCTCGACATCCAAACCGTCGCTACCCAAGTGCGATCGTGGTTGGATAGTCGCCCGAGCCTCGCAGCATTACTGCTTGAACAACGCCTGTCACAGAAGCTTCATCAGCATTTTATGCTGTAACGACTTGTCGAGTCGCTAGATCCAACTCTGCATCCGGCCGATCTTTGCCATTTTCTGGTTGACGAGGGTGGGCGTCGTTGCTGCCGAACCTTTTGTCTCGCGCAACGCCCGCGGCGTGGTCAGCGACGTGGGACCGGGGGCCACACGCGACGACAGGCGGTTGTACGAAACAGGGCAGCTCTCGACATCGAACTCTGCTGCACGTCCCGTCAAGTGACATGGGGAGCCAATCGATGGAGCGGCGGGCATTACATCTTGACCGAATCCGTGCATCAACGTCGGCCTGCATATCGCATAGGCAAAAAATGTATCGGAAGTAGGCAACTAACCTCCTGATCGCAATGCACAATGCGAAGGTTGACGGTTTTTCGATACAAATCGACGATTTGTCGAAATCCCACAAGCGCAATTGCGGTTAGCTTTTACCACGCGATTGTCATCACCCCGCAAACGACGGTGATACGCGCCGCAGAAGACTGCCATACTTGGGAGATACGCGATGTCGACAACCTCTCTCGACAGAATAGATATCAAGATCCTCAACGAGCTCCAGCAGAATGCGAGCTTGACCAATGTCGAGCTCGCATCACGCGTCAATCTCTCGCCGTCGCCGTGTCTGGCACGCGTCAGAACACTCGAAAAACTCGGCGTGATCGATCGACGGATCGCCCTTCTCGATCCCGCCGTGCTCGGCATTGGTGTAACGGCTTTCATCCAGATCAAGCTGGAAAAGCAGGTCCAGACGTCCCTCGAGAATTTCACCCGATCCATCGACCGGCTGGCCCAGGTAATGGAATGCTATCTCATGACCGGTGAGAGCGACTACATGCTCCGCGTCATGGCGGCCGACATCGAAGATCTCGAAGACCTGATTGTCAACAAACTATCCCGCATTCCCGGCGTCAGCAGCATTCGATCAAATCTGGCCCTCAAGCGCATTTCGCACAAGACCGTGCTGCCGATCGACGCCAATCGGCCGGTCACCGTCAAGGCTTGCGCCAACCCCTCGCGCCCTCTGGAGCGCTCACTAAGACCCCGATTCGACCCAACTGGTCCTTTGCTGTCCGATGCGCCGATCGGGCTCGACACCAATCGTCCCAGCTACAGCGTGGAAAGACTATGAGGCGCCCCGCCATGGGCTCCGGCCAGTTGGCAATAATGGTGAAGTTAAGATCGGCAGAGTGCTCGAGCGGCGCAGCGAGCCTGACAATCCGCACATGACCCAACGCGAGCACCCGTCGGTTCTAGCGAGCAGAGCGACCGAGATGACGGGATCGATCGAAGCGGCCCTGCAGGCGCTCGCCGACGGCGAAATCGTCGTGGTCACCGATGACGACGATCGCGAGGGCGAAGGCGACCTCGTCGTCGCCGCCTCGCGGTGCACGGCTGAGAAGATGGCCTTCATCATCCGCCATACATCGGGAATCGTTTGCGCTCCGATTACCCTCGAAGACGCGAGACGGCTGCGGCTTGACCCGATGGTTCTCAACAACGACTCGGCTCACACCACGGCGTTCACCGTGTCGGTGGACTACCGGCCGGATAACGGAACGGGCATCTCGGCCGCAGAGCGGGCCTCGTGCTGCCGCGCGCTCGCCAATCCCAACGCTGGCGCCGGCGATTTTTGCCGGCCGGGACACGTCTTCCCTCTGATCGCAAAGGAGGGGGGCGTACTCATGCGCTCGGGTCACACCGAGGCCGCCGTCGACCTGTGCAGACTGGCAGGTCTCGAGCCGGTCGGTGTCATCAGCGAACTGATGAACGACGATGGCTCAGTACTGAAGGGTCCGCAAGTCGCGGCGTTCGCCGACAAGCACAAGCTGAAACAGGTCACCATTGCTGACCTCATCAGCTTCCGGCAGGCCCGCGAGACGCTGATCGAGCGCGTCTCGAGCGTCACGGCGGAGAGCCCGATCGGCCCGCTCCAGGGCTATTCGTATCGCTCGCCGTTCGACCCCATTCATCACGTCGCCTATATCTACGGAGAACTGGGCGACGGCACCAACGTCCTCACGCGCTTCTACAAACCCAACGTCCTGCGCGATTTGTTCTCGGGTCAGGAACAGGCCAAGATGAACGTCATTCTGCAACGCTTCAAGGATAATGGCAGCGGCGTGCTCGTCTATCTGCGCGACGGCGCGGCAGGCGTTCCGCCTGCGCCGTTAGGCCCGACCGGTTCGCGCGAAGATGACCGCAATCGGCAATGGCGCGAGATCGGCGTCGGCGCCCAGATCCTGCGGGATCTCAAGATCAGTTCCATCCGTCACCTCACGTCGTCGACGCATCACTTCAAGGGACTGTCAGGCTTTGGCATCGAGATCGTCCGAAACGAAGCGCTCTAATTCCAGCCATCTGCGTTGCGAAAGTCCATGAGCGGGTCCCGCACCTCAGGCATCCGGCGACGCTTGCAGTTCGTCGCGCGACAGATCTCCCCCGGCCAGTCTGGCCGGCCTCGCGCTCGGAGAAGTAGCGCGCCGGCGACTTGCCGAGCGTCTTCTTGAACATGGTGATGAACGCGCTCACCGACTCGTAGCCGAGCGCCCCGGACACGGACTGAAACGTGTCGCCAGCAGAGCGCGCTTGACGAACAGGAAATGCGCGACAACAGCGCTGAACCCGCGACTTTCAAAATTGCCGAACGCTTGATGGCAATCGCACAGGAGCTGTTGCCTGCTGGCGCAATCTGCGGTCCAAATATCTCGCCCATCCAACTTGGCCGCGCATCATCAAGTATCGTGCAACGGGGTCCGAGATCAGCCAGTCCGGTCCATCATGGGTGCCACAGAAAAGCGATAGTATTGCGATTTCAATGATTTACCTTATGCTCTCAATAGGATGAAGCATGAACGTGTGCACTCCAAACTAGCCGAATTTGCACCCGTTTGTACCTTCTTTGACCTCTCAGTGCACACGTAGCGCACACGAATTGGGGAGTGCACACGGCCGTGGCCAGCTTCACGCAATTGTCTTCCGGGAACTGGCGCGTCCAGGTCCGCCGCAAGAACCGCTACATGTCAGAGACCTTCCGCCGGCGCAAGGACGGCGAGGACTGGGCGCTCGATATGGAGCGCAACATCGACCGCAGTGGATCACCCAAACCACGCGCTGCCGTCCAGGCGCATACGTTCGGCGACATCATCGACCTTCACGTCGAGGATATGCATGAAGTCGGGCGCCCTCCCCGCCGCTCAAAGGCCGCCGTGTTGGAGGCACTGAAGGAAGCCTTGGGGACAGTGAAACTGTCTAAGCTCAATCGCGAGCGACTTATCGAATTTGGACGCAAGCGCGCGAAGGAAGGCGCTGGCCCAGCGACATTGGCGATCGATTTTTCCTTTATCAGAACCGTGACGACGCACGCTGCAGCCGTTCACGGCATTGAGGTCTCGGCCGAAGAGGTTCGCCTGGCGCGCTTCGCAATGAAGCATTTGGGCCTTGTTGGGAAGTCGGAGGAGCGAGACCGACGTCCAACAGAAGACGAGCTCGACGAACTCATTGAGTATTTTGAGACGAATCCCCGATAAGTCATCCCTATGGGGCGGATCGTTCGGTACGCTGTCGCGACAACGATGCGACAAGAGGAGATTTGCCGACCCGAATGGCCGGACGTGGACATGAAAACGCGGGTGCTCCTTATCCGCGATCGCAAGGATCCGCGGGCCAAGGATGGCAATGATCAAAAAGTACCGCTCCTCAATCTGACTGGCTATGATGCTTGGGAACTCCTTCTCCAACAGCGGATCATAACGAGAGGATCAGGTCGCGTATTTCCTTATAATCATCGCTCTGTGAGCAAGGCATTTGCGCGAGCCTGTGAAGAACTGAAGATCGAAGACTTGCATTTTCATGATCTGCGCCACGAAGGCACTAGCCGTCTTTTCGAGGCAGGACTAACCATTGAAAGGGTCGCATTGGTAACAGGTCATAAAGACTGGCGAACGCTGCGGCGCTACACCAAGAACTCCACAAGTTACAAACCGCCCCGCAGCAATCCCTGGAAGAATTTATCGCATCGGTTACGAGAGCGGCCTTCAGGGACAGCGGCTCCGGCATTCAGAGCTCTCCTCACGAACGATGACTGGTCGGTCTACCAATAGACGCAAGGGACTTAAAATTCCCGCTTTACGAGTTCGTGTCGTCTCCGGCGCCGGAACTTTTCACCTCAGTCGTGGCGCCAACCCATTAACGATCTTGAAGAAAAGTCACCGGATCAATCCCAAGCGCATTCGAAATTTGATCAAGGGCGTCAACCGTCGGCGAATTTTCTTCGCGCTCAATCATTCCAATGTAGTTGCGATTCAAGCCAGCGCGATCGGCCAACTCCTCTTGGGAAAGGCCGCTCTCCTTTCGTAGACGTCGAAGATTCCTGGCTACCAGCCGCCGCAACTTCATGCGGCATGACGGCCTCAAACGTCACTTGATCTCTACCTAGTATACTAGGTATTGTTCGTATCTCGTTTGGAAGTTCTCGATGACTAATGCGCGAACCCTGTCGGCTAAACCGTTCGTCGAACAAGTCCCCTTAACCAAAGGGCGGTTCCTCCGCCTCGGTTATCGGGCTGATGGGGTGGACTCCATGTTGGCATGTGTTGAACTTCCCCTTGAGGTACTCGAACAGGAAATCGCAGGTGGCTTAGAGCTGGTCACCACGATTCGTCCTTCCGGCGAAATAGTATCTCAAATCTTCGGGTCATCCGGATTGGCTTTGAACGGGCCTCGGTCAAGTGACCCGATCGATCGTCTAGTTTCACAAACCGTCAACAGCGATAGCCTTCGCCTGGAGGAACTGCCATCAGGTGAACTGCGTGCGCTATTGAGATCGCTTGAGGCATCCATCGAACACGTAAGGACTGCACTCGCTCAAAGTGCGTAGCTCGCCACGGCGGAAGCCCTGTCAACCGCTAGACGTCGGTATTGTACCATCGACCTTCTTCTTCCCCTTCTTGAAGGCTACATCGCCGTCGAGAAATGCCTCCAGCATAAACGGTACGAGATCGACCACCTCCTCCCGTGCCCCGTAGGTCTCTGCATAATAATCGGCGTAATCGCGAAGCCGCGCAGCAAGCGCCGGCGTTAGCGTCGTGATGAGTTTGACCGGAGTGCGGTCGGGCAGTTTTGAAAGCTTCATTGGCACTATCTCGCCTTGGCCACCGTCTGAACGTCCTGATACGGCTTCAGCACCAGATCCTTCGAAACAATCACCCGCAGCGGCCAACCCGGCCGCACCGTGATCGTCGGCTGCACGTCGAGCTCGCGTTCGACGAGGCGCTGGCCAGCACGATTGGTCGTTTGCTGCGTGCTTTCCCGCAACGCCTTCACGAGATCGCTCTCGTCGTTACCGATCGATAGCTGTGTCCCCACCCCGATCAGGGTCGCCAGAGCGACGCCTTTGAGCAACTGCCAAGTATGGAAGTCCACCTGGTCCTCGAGCCCGGCATAGCCTGCAACGTCTGTAGCCGGAAGGTTCTCGATCACGATCGAATTGCCGTTCGGCAGGATAAGTCGCGTCCAGACCACGAGCGCGCGCTTTTGGCCAAACGCGACGACGCTATCGTATTTGCCCATGAGCCGGGTCCCCTGCGGGATCAGGAGATGCTCACCCGTAACTGTATCGTAGACGTTCTCGGTGACCTGGCCGATGGTCGCCCCGGGCAAGTCCGAATTCAGTCCCGTGACGAGGCTCGCAGGGATGATTGATCCTGCCATCACTGCATAAGTGGATGGCGCAGGTTTGAGCGCATGGGGATTGGTGGTTTCCGTGTCGGCTTTCGCGCCCACGAAGGCGAGTTTGCGGGCCTGCGACGAGGGAATGATCTCGTTGGAACGGTCGATCATCGCTTGCGCGGTCCTTGCGAGTTCCGCAGCGGACGGCCCTGTATCGGGCGTTGAAGGCCGGAATGCGGATGGGGCAGCAGCCGGTGCTTCGGTCGTGCTGGCCTGCCTACGCTTATCCTGCTTCTCCGACAGGCGGACGAACAAGCCCGACTCCTTTGCCTGCTGCGCGACGCGCGTCTGGCGGATCCGCTCAGCCCGTTCGGCGTCTTCCTCCGGATTGGTTCGGAAGCCAGCGTCCGGCGCGACGCCAGCCTTCTTCTCGTTTTCGGCAAAGGCCCGGCCAATGTCCCCGGGCGACGGCGGTCCAAGCCGCGGCGTCGATGGCGGCAGATCCTCATAGGACTTGGGCAGCTTGCTCAAGCCCTCGGCCGTCTGCTTGCGGTCGGTATTGTAGAGCTCTGTCCGCTCCGATTGTTTGAAGGAGTGCGGTCGAAGCGCAATGAGGATCGCCCCGCCAACAAACAGCGCCGCGACGGCGCAGCCGATCATGAGAGCGCGCCTATTGAGGCGCCGAACGGGCCGCGGACGGGCTCGCAGCTCCAGCGGCTCCGGATCCTGATCCAATCCTGTCGTCATGAGGCGCTCCCGATGCCGAGGATCTGTGACACCGGTCGCGCGTCGATCCGGATGATCCGGACGATGCGCTGCGGATCTTCGCCAAGGCGAAGCTCGGCGGCACCGAACATCCGATCGACGATGTAGTAGGAGCCGCGGACCCGATAGTTGACGAGGTTCGGCCGGCCATCGGCTCCGGCGACGAACAACGGCGGCGCCTCGCCTTGCGACAGGCCGGACGGCATCTGGATATAGACCTTGCGGCCGTCGTCGAAGGCGCGCAGCGGCCGCCAGGGTGGATCGTCGCCTTCAATGCGATAGCGGAAATTCAGGCTGTCGAGCCGCACCCCGCGATCGGCGATACGCTCCTCGCTTTGCGCGGCAGCGACGTTCTGCTTGTGGAGCGCGACAAGTGTATCCGTAGGATAGGTCCAAGAGATGGACGCCATGTAGGTCTGCTTGGTCGACACGAGCTCGAGGTGATAGGCCCGCCGATCGGTCAGGACCACGAGGTTGGTCTGAATATCCGGCAGCGTCGGCTTGACCAGGATGTGCACCCGCCGGGAGTTGCCCTGGCCGCTCATGGTATCGCCGACCACCCAGCGAACTGTATCGCCGGTGGAGACGTCGATCAGTTCCTCGCCCGGTTGAAGCGCAATGGTCGAGACTTTTTCCGGACTGGAATAAAGCCGGTAGAGTGCGCCCTCCGTCCAGGGATACACTTGGATGGCATTGATGTAGCCGGCGCGCGTCGGCTCCATCCGTGCAGCCTTGTTCGCTTTGGCGATCGCCTGCTCCGGCGGCAGTTTTTCTTCCTTGGCGGCCTTTGTCGGATAGGGCTTCAATTGACCCGGCAACGGCAAGATCTTGGGCGTTTCGACGACCTGTACCGGCGCCGGCAGATCGGTCTCTGGAAGTCCCTTCTCAAAGACCATGTCGTCATAGGGCGCTTCAACATTGAGCTTTGTGGCGCATCCGGCAAGCCCAAGCGACAATGCAAGGACGCTGGCCGACGCGAGCTTGGTGAAGGCTGTGGAATTCATTTGGCGTCTCCAATGAGGTCGCGCGACCAGTTGAGGGAATGGACGTAGAGGCCGAGAGGATTCTTCCGCAGCGTTTCGGCATCTGCGGGTGGCTTGAGAACGGTGGTGACGAGGCCAGTGAAGCGCTCGGTCTTTGCGATCGCGCCGTTCTCGTAGGTGTTTTCCTTCCAGCGGATCTCGAAGCTGTCGCCAGACGCCCGCACCACGGACGTGACTTCCGCTGTCACGGTCTTCGATCCGATCTTTGTGAATGGATCGGCTTCGCGCGCATAGTCATTCAGGGCTTGCGCGCCGCGGTCCGTGACGAAGTCGTAGGCACGCAGCCAGTTCGCCCGGACGATGACCGGATCGATCGATAGCGAACGAACGTTCTCGATAAATCGCGCAAGAAAATGCGCGATCTGCGCGTCTGATGGCTGATAGGCTTCGAGCGCCGGCCCGACTGCTCGGACTTCGCCGAGCCGATCGACCTCGATCACGTAGGGAACGACACCTGAGCGGGCGATCTGGGCAAAGATCGTCAATCCAAGGACGCTGGACAGACCAATGGCCGCCAGCGCAGCCAGCCGCCAGTTGCTGGCCTGTACACGGGCGGACCCTAACCGCTCGTCCCAGACCTGAGCTGCCTTCTGATAGGGAGTGACCGGCTCGGGCGTCTCGCCATAGCGAACGGACACGCGCTGAAACGGATGACCTGCCATATCTTACTCCTCCCCCAACTTCGGGCCCGACGAATGCCCGCCTTTGTCACCCTCCCTCAGAGTGTGGGCGGCGACTTGGGCCGCCTCCCTTGCGTGTCCGCGTGCTGACGACGCCGTCGCACGCCCTGCGCCTGAAGCGGCCGCCCCGTTCGTTGCGCCGCCAGTACTCGCACTCGATAGCTGATCCACGGTCGCGGCCCGAGCTGACGTGCCCGCAGCAGAGGACGCTCCGGTGAGCGATGCTGCGGAGCGAACCGCAGCCATTGAACCGCCCGCGGCAAGGCGTAAGCCTCCTGCGGCTGCCGCTCCGCCGCCGATCACGACAGCCGCCGCACCCGCCACCGTACCCGCGGCTGCACCTGCGCCCAACTGAGGCGCACCTGAGACCAGTCCCGCCGCGATTCCCGGGCCGAAGATGCCAAGGCCAAACAGCGAAAGGGCCGCCAGCAACAAGCTCATGGCCGATACGATATCGACCGGCCGCGTCAACGTGCTCGCGAGCTGACCGAAGATGGTCGAACCGATGCCGATGATGATCGCCAGCACCATCACCTTCACCCCCGAGGCGACCACGTTACCGAGGGTCTTTTCCGCCAAGAATGCGGTCTTTCCCCACAGTGCGAACGGCACGAGGATGAAGCTTGCAAGCGTTGTCAGCTTGAACTCGATCAGCGTGACGAAGAGCTGCACCGAGAGCACGAAGAACGCGAGCACGATCAGGATCCAGCAGAACAGCAGGATCAGGATCGTCGGCAGGTTAGTCAGGACGTCAAAGCCCGAGAATTGGCCGGTCTCCTCCAGGAGAGGATGGGCGGCTGTAAACCCGGCGGAGGCGACAAAGCCTGGCCGCGCCAAGTCGGCAGCACTTAAGCTCCCGCCAGATGCCTTCAGACCAATGCTGGAGAAAGACGCGAAGACGATATCGGCCAAGCTCTTGAAGTTGCCGACAATGAACGCGAACGCACCGACATAGAGCACCTTCTTGGCGAGCGTAACCATGATGTGGTCGTCCGCGCGCATGCTCCAGGCCAGCCCGGCGAGCGTGAGGTCGATGGCGATCAACGTTGAGCTCAAGAATGAGACGTCGCCGGACAGGAGGCCAAAGCCAGAGTCGATGTAGCGCGAGAAAGTCTCGGTGAAGCGGTCGATGACGGAGAGATCAGCCATGGCGCCCTCCCCTACTTGCCGCCGGTGTAGGCATGGCCATCGCCGATGAAGCGAGTAAAGCGCTCCTTCGCTGCAGCCGACGAGGCCTGCTGTTCGGCTGCACGCAACGTGTCCGCGCGCGCCTGCGTTGCCATGAGCGCCTGGGCCTGCAACGACTGCTTGATCTGCAGGGCGAGCAACTCGTTGCCGGACTGTTGGGCCTGCAGCGAGCCGACGGCCGCAGACGAGTTTGCCATCAGGGTTCGGAGCGTCTGGCCGTCTTGATCCAGGCCGCTGACAATGGCCGATTGAACTGCGAGCGATTGCTTCAATCCGTCGTAGCTATTGTCCCAGCGTGACGTCGCGTCCTGCACCATCTTGTCCGACGAGACGGCTGCCGCGTACTGCCGAGGATAAAAGCGCTCAAACTCCTGCTGGGTCTTCTGGACATCGAATGAGACGTTCTTTGCTTCACCAATCAGCGTGTTCATCTGATTGATCGTTGACGTGAGCTGGCCGACGACGCTTGTGGGGAGGTTCGTAAGATTCCTGGCCTGATTGAGCAGCGACTGCGCCTGGTTCTGTAGGCTCCTGACCTGGTTGTTGATCTGCTCGAGCGTGCGAGCAGCCGTTAGGAGATTTTGGCTATAGTTCGATGGATCGAAGACGACGACTTGCGCCCCAAGCCGTCGGGATCCGTTCAGCGCAATGACGAAGGATAGCGCGACAATTGCGGTCGCCCTTAGAGTTTGGCATGCGACAGGCGTGCCGAAGATCTTCAGCATAGGTGGCTCCTTAAACGTTAGGATTGGGATCAGGCTTTCTGGGCCTGCTCGAAGGTGCTGATCAGGTTCGCGGCCCAGTGCAGTCCGCGCTCGGCGAGATAGCGCTTGGCAAAGTGATGGGGGCCGGAGCGGGACACAACCGCATCGACGGTCCGCTGATCTTCTGGCGAGAAAGCTGCGACGAGCGCGAGCGCCACCGGTCCGAGACCAAGCTCAAACAGGCGGTTTCCGGCGCGGGACTGCAGGTAGTAGTCGCGCTTCGGGAATGCTTCCGCTATCAGGTGGACTTGCGTGTCGTTCAAGCCGAACCGGCGATAGGTCTCGGTCTGGGTTGGCTCCAGCGCACGAGGGTTCGGGAGGAATATCCGGCTTGGGCAGGATTCGATGATCGCCGGCGCGATCTGGCTGTCGGCGATATCAGCCAGCGACTGGGTCGCAAAAATGACCGAGACGTTCTTCTTGCGCAACGTCTTCAACCATTCGCGAATTCGGCTCGCAAACAGCGGATCATCCAGAAACACCCAGGCCTCGTCCAGCACCAGTAGCGTAGGCCGGCCATCAAAGCGCTCTTCAAGGGTGTGGAAGAGATAGGTCAGAACCGGCGCCACCAGTCCTGGCAATGCCATCAGTTCTTCCATCTCGAAGGTGAGCACGTCGGCGCCGGAGAGACGGTCGGCATCCGCATCCAGGAAACGGCCGTATGGTCCTTCCAGCGTGTAAGGCTGCAATGCCTGGCGGAGCGCGTCGCGGGCAAGTAGCGCCACAAGGCCGGTCATCGTCCGCTGCGAGACGGGCGCAGACCCGAGGCTCCTCAGCGCCGACCACAGCGTCTCCTTGACGTCGGGTGTCACGGTCACGCCCTCATGGGCGAGCACGCCACAGAGCCAGTCGAGCGCCCAGAGTCTCGCCCCCTCCTCCGCGACGTCCTTGAGCGGCTGAAAGGCGATACCGCCCTTGGCGCCCAGCTCGTACCAGGACCCCGACAACGCGAGCGTCGTGACCCGCGCTGACCGACCCTTGTCAAACGTGATCAGTTGCGCATTCGGATATCGGCGGAATTGAAGAGCGAGCATCGAGAGCAGGACCGACTTGCCCGCCCCGGTCGGACCGACAATGATGGTGTGCCCAACGTCGCCGGCGTGGAGCGATAACCTGAACGGGGTCGCGCCCTTGGTCTTGGCGATCAGAAGCGGCGGGCCATCAAGGTGCTCGCACCGGTCCGGTCCTGCCCATACCGCCGACAACGGGCACATATGCGCAAGGTTCAGCGTATGAACGATCGGCTGGCGGATGTTGGCATAGGCTTGACCCGGCAGGCCGCCGAGCCAGGCTTCCACCGCGTTGACGCTCTCGCGGATGGCCGTGAACCCACGGCTGTTGATTACCCGCTCGACTGCGCGCATCTTCTCGTCCGCTTGATGCGAGTCCTCATCGCTCACGGTGACGGTCGTCGTGATGTAGCCGAAGGCAACCAGATCGTCGCCAAGCTCGGAGAGCGCCGCGTCGGCGTCGAGCGCCTTGTTGCTGGCGTCGGTGTCGAGGAGCGCCGCCTGCTCGTTGAACATGACCTCCTTGAGGATCGCTGCAAGCGACTTCCGTTTGGCAAACCACTGCCGCCGGTAACGGGACAGCGTCGCGTTTGCCTGGGTACGGTCGAGCGGAATGAATCGTGTTGACCAGCGATAGGCAACGCCAAGCCGGTTCAATTCGTCCAGCAGGCCAGGAAAGGTGACGTGCGGAAACCCCAGCACCGTGAGCACGCGCAGATGGCTTCGTCCGATCGCGGGTGACAATCCGCCGGTCAAGGGCTCGTCGCTGAGGAAACAATCGAGATAGGCCGGGATCTTGGGAACGCTGACCGGATGGCGCTTGGTCGAGACACAGCTATGAAGATAGGTCAGCGTCTCCTCGTCGTTGAGGGGCCAGATCTCAGGCAAGACCGACGAGAGCAGATCGATTGCCCGATCAGTTTCCTGGATGAATCTTTGGAGGTGATCGCGATAGCCTTTCTGGTCGCTGTCAAATCTCCGTTGGCCGTCGGTCTCCCCGTCGTCGACGTCACCCTGCTCAGGAGGTTTGGGCATTTGGCCGCGACGAGCGCGTTGTCCTCCAGCCGCGCGATCCCTCGCCGTGGGGCCATCGAGAAAAAGCCCTTCGAGGCGCGAGACCCTTTCGGCGGGCGGCAAGTACATCAACGTCAGATGCAGCACGCTCTCGAAATGCTGCCCGCCCGGGCGTGACGGATCTTCCCAGGCGACCTCGGCGGGGCCTTCGAAACCCGCCCGCCGCTCCTCATCCACCAGCCACGACACCGGATCGGGAAAGTCCGACCTCGGATATTCGCCAGTCGGGATGCGCGTAGCATCGAAGAAGAGAGCCCAGCCCGATCCAAAGCGCTTCAGGACGTTGTTGACGCGGGAGACGACGCTCATCAGCTCGGCCTCAGTCGCGCTGTCGAGATCCGGTCCGCGGTAGCGCATCGTTCGTTGAAAGCTGCCATCCTTGTTCAGGATGACGCCAGGAGCGACCAGGCATGCCCATGGCAACCAATCAGCCAGGCGATAGGCGTTGCCGCGGAATTCCTTCAGGTTCAGCATGCGAGTCGCCCTTTGTGTTTGGTATGACGGATGGCGACCTCGACAAAGGCCGGATCGCGTTTGGCAAGCCAAACGGCTGCACTGTGTCCGATGACCCAGAGCACGAGTCCTGCGAGCCAAAGGCGCAGGCCGAGTGCGAGCACGGCCGAGAGGGTCCCGATCAGGATGGCGGCGGCACGCGGGGCGCCGCCAATCAGGATGGGTTCGGTCAACGAACGGTGGAGCACGAGTTCAAAACCATCGGAGCGCATCAGATCAGCGCTCCGCCACCGAACGAGAAGAAGGACAGGAAGAACGAACTCGCAGCGAAGGCGATCGAGAGGCCAAACACGACCTGGACCATCTTGCGGAATCCGCCGGAGGTGTCGCCAAAGGCGAGCGATATACCGGTCACCGTGATGATGATGACGGCGACGATCTTGGCGACGGGCCCCTGCACGGATTCCAGGACGCGCTCGAGCGGGGCTTCCCAAGGCATGCCCGAACCAGCGGCGTTCGCTGCCGTGACGCTAATGAGCACGTAAGCCGAGGCGAGGCCGAATGTGGCCAAGGGCAATCCGCTGACCGAACAGAGATCGCGAAGGCGCGAACACACATTGAGAGGCAGTCGAATGGACATATTGCAGTCTCCTTGGGGCTCAGGGGCGGTGGGAGGTGTTTGGAAGTCCGGGCGGAATCTCAAGCAAGTAGTCGCCTGACGGATCGAGGCCTTTGAGCTCGGCGACGGTCTCGATGCGCCGAGCGGGCCCGCGCCCCTTGATGAAGACAATCAGGTCGATTGCCTCGGCAATGAGCCGGCGCGGCACGGTTGCGACCGCTTCCTGAATGAGCTGCTCGATCCGGTAGAGCGCAGCGCGTGCCGAGTTGGCATGAACCGTGGCTATTCCGCCGGGGTGGCCCGTATTCCAGGCCTTCAGCATGTCGAGGGCTTCGGCGCCTCTGACCTCACCGACGATGATCCGGTCAGGCCGCAAGCGCAGCGTTGAACGGACGAGGTCGGCAAGGCTTGCTACGCCGGATTTGGTCCTGAGCGTCACGGCGTCCTTTGCATCGCATCGCAGCTCTCGGGTGTCTTCGATGATGACGACCCGTTCTTCGAGGCCGGCGATCTCCGCAAGAAGCGCGTTGGCAAGCGTCGTCTTGCCCGAGCCGGTTCCACCGGCGATCAGGATGCTGCGCGCCTCGGTGACGGCAGTAATCAGCACCTTCGCCATCAGCGGCGAGGCAATCTGCGCCTTGACGTAGTCGGAAAGGCGGAACGTGGTCGTTGCAGGCTTGCGGATGGCAAAGCAAGGGGCGAGCGCGACCGGCGGCAAGACACCTTCAAAGCGTTCACCCGTTTCGGGGAGTTCCGCCGAGACGATTGGAGACGAACCGCTCGCTTCCGCCCGCACGTGGCTGGCGACAAGCCGGATGATCCGCTCCGACTCCTGCGGCGTCAGAACGACGCCAGTATCTGCGCGGCCCGTCCCGTGCCGATCAAGCCAGAGCCTCCCATCGGGATTGACCATGACCTCGACGACGTCAGGCTCTTCCAGAGCCAGGGCGATTGCAGGTCCCATCGCCGTTCGCAACATGCCCCGGCGTCGTTCGCGGGTTTCTGGCGAGAGGAGATCAGACATTGCCGACCTCCTCTCGCCCTGCCGGAGGATGCTCCGGCGGCTCACCCGTCGCGTTCTGCGCACGGGATCCAGTGTCGCTAGGTTGGACGGCTCCCAGGGGAGCGCCCTCCTCGAGGTTCCGCATGAAGAGATCCGGCTTCGAGGCGCTGACCCGGTCCATGACGTCAGCGACAAGCCGGCCACCGGAGGCGACGCGTTTGCCGACCTGGGCGACAAACATCTCGAACCGCTCACGTCCCAGCGCACGCGCCGCATCCTGATCTTGCGAAGGCAGCGGCGGAGTGATGGTCAGGTAGTAGCGGATGAAGAGCGCGATGGTCTCCGCCAGGACGCTCACGTCGCGGTCGGCTCGCTCCAATTGCCGGCTCATCCGGTCCAGCCTTCGGATTAGCGCCGCGTCGCCGCTAGCGTCTCGCTCGGGGTTGAGAAAACGATCCAGCGCAGCATCGACAATAGCTGACTTATTGGCTCCGGGACGCTTCGCGGCGAGCTCGAGCCGCTGCGCCACACTTTCAGAGACGTAGGCCGACAGTTTCGGTTTCATCAGGGGATCTCTTCAGAACGAGGGAAGAAGGTCGTCATCGTCGCGGGTGACGGCGTGGGCTCGGCGCACGGTGCTGGATGCGCCTGCGGCCTGCTGCATCTGGCTGCGCTCAGAGGCGACGTCTGACTCGTCGTCGAGCAATCGTTCCTCGAAGGCGCGCGTCTCGTTCAATGCCGGCGCGGCCTCGTCGAACAACGCCAATTGCTGCTTGAGGCCCCCCTCCTCGCCACTGGTCTGCATGAGCTCGCGGTAAGGCAGGCTCGCAAGGCGAAGATCAGTGGCGCGCACCTCACCCTTCCAATCGTCGGCGCGGGCTGGCGGCCGATCGGCGTACTTATCGCCTACCAAGTTCGGCGGCTTGCGCAGGCGATTGACGAAGTTTCCGTCCTCGTAGTGCCGCAGCTTGATCGCGCGGACTGGTGCTAACCCCGAGACCAGCACGATGGCCTGGTCCGGGGGCAGCTGCATCACTTCGCCCGGCGTCAGCAAAGGACGCGCGGTCTCCTGCCGGCTGACCATGACATGGCCAAGCCAGGGAGCTAGCCGATGACCGGCATAGTTGCGCTGTGCACGTAGTTCGGTAGCGGTGCCGAGGGCGTCTGAGATGCGTTTGGCGGTGCGCTCGTCGTTGGCTGCGAAGGCAATGCGGACGTGACAATTGTCCAGGATCGCGTTGTTCTCCCCATACGCCTTTGCGATCTGGTTGAGCGACTGCGCGATCAGATAGGCGCGGATGCCATAGCCGGCCATGAACGCGAGCGCACTTTCGAAGAAGTCGAGCCGGCCAAGCGCGGGAAACTCATCCAGCATCATCAGGAGCTGACGGTGCTTGACGTCGCCTGCCTTGGTATTCAGCGTCTCGGTCAGCCGGCGGCCGATCTGGTTGAGGATCAGCCTGATCAGCGGCTTGGTCCTACTGATGTCTGATGGCGGAACGACGAGATAGAGCGTGACCGGCTTGTCGGCGCTCACGAGGTCGGCGATGCGCCAATCACAGGACTCGGTGTTTCGGCTGACGACGGGGTCGCGGTAAAGCCCGAGAAAGCTCACGGCAGTCGACAAAACGCCGGAACGTTCGTTTTCGGACTTGTTGAGCAGCTCTCGTGCGGTCGCGGCGACGACGGGATGTACTTTCGGCTGCGCCTCGGTGCCGAGGTGATTGGTCGCCAGCATGATCCTGAGCGTCTTCTCGAAGGATTGCGCAGGATCTGCCAGGATCTCGGTGACGCGAGTGAGCGTCTTCTTCTCTTCCGCATAAAGGACGTGAAGGATGACGCCGACCAGTAGGGAGTGACTGGTCTTTTCCCAATGGGTTCGACGTTCGAGTGCGCCTTCAGGGTCGACCAAAATGTCGGCAATGTTCTGGACGTCGCGGACCTCGGCCGCGCCTTTGCGCACCTCGAGCAGCGGATTGTAGCGGGCGCTGCGCTCGTCCGTGGGATTGAACAGCAAGCAATGCGAGAACGTCGAACGCCAACCGGAGGTCAATTCCCAGTTTTCGCCCTTGATGTCGTGCACCACCGCCGACGACGTCCACGACAGCAGTGTGGGCAATACCAATCCGACGCCCTTGCCCGATCGGGTTGGCGCAAAGCACATGACGTGTTCAGGTCCGTCGTGGCGCAGATAGTTGTTCTCGACGCGCCCCAGGAAAACGCCCTTCGAGGCGAACAGGCCAGCCGTCTTGATTTCCTTCCCCGTCGCCCACCGAGCCGAACCGTAAGTCGTCACCAATTGGCTTTGGCGCGCCCGCCACACCGAATTGACGATCGCAAACAGCGCGCCGGCGATTCCGCCGCCAGCAGCGATGGCTCCGCCCTCCTCGAATATCTCGGGCGCATAGGCTTCGTACGCAAACCACCATTCGAACAATCGCCAAGGCAGATAGACGCGATAGCCGACGATCAGAAACCAGGGTTCACCGAGGCGCTGCTGATAGCCGAGAGCTGCGGCGGTCCACTGCGTGGCGCCCCACGTCGACACAACCACGATGCCGAACACAACGGCGATCTGTCCGACATAGATTTTTGCTGGAAACATCCGGTTCGCCCCACCCACTCACCCCACGTGAGCGGCGCGATGAAAACGGCGAATGCAGCAGGTCTTCAATCGAAATAAAAAGTCGCGATGTCAGCGAGCGCGAGATTGATCAAGCCTGATCAGGCGCCGGACTTGAAGATCAAGATCAGCGCAGCGTCATCGAATGCTTCAACAGCGCGTGAGCGCTTGGCGCAAATAGCATCTCGTTGCCATGTCACCCACTTAGCCTTGGCGATTGGCGCTCAACACCGTCGCGCCCCTGTGCGAGTCGCGCTCGGCCATGGAGCGCCAAAGTGCGATTCCGTAAGACTGAGCTGGATCTAGTTGTACCCAGGCGCAAGGTGTCGAACGGATCAGCGATCGACATGCCATTTGGCGAGCAAGAGCCAACTAGGCTTAGATAGCCCGATCGCTCACAGCCCGATCACTGCCGCGGGTCATGTTAGGCCAGACGCAGCGTCCAGCATGAACGTCGACGTGATCGGCAGCCTATATCGGCATCTTCATCGCCAGCACCCGCGTGACAGAGGCGAGCATTGAAGCCACGCTTGTGCTGCGGCGGCTGCTGGTCGAAGCGATGTTGGAGCAGGAAGTTCGAGGCCGGCACCTGGCTGCCGTCCGCAGGTCATCTTGGCGGAGGGGCCGGCTCGCCAATCGGCTTATCCGGCAGATCGTAACCGGCTGGATCGGAGCCGAGCTCGGATACACCCTTCGAAAGTTCGGTTCGGAGCGACTGCTGGAAGTCATCGTCATAGGTGGCGATGCTCGTGCGGATCGCGGCTTTCCACTGATCGCCACGATCCCATGCCTCCATGAAGGCGGATGCAAGATCAGCGTGCTGCCGATTTGCGATCATCGCCTCAGTGATCGATCGGGCTTGAAGCCGATCCTTCGAACTCTTTGCGGTAGCGTCGCGATCCTCCTTACGACGGGAACCGACGATGAGCTTGTGGATGGCGTAGCGTTCGGGCGATGGAATGAGGACTGACACGCCCGCTCCGTGCAGAAGCACCGCGCGGATGGGCTGGTAGATCAGGTAGTCGAGGAAGCGGAGCGGAAGTGCCGCCGCTCCGCCCAAGGCCGGCATCGCGACGGGCTTGCCGGCCTGATCGTCGGACCACTGATTCGGCGTCAGAAATTCGACCTTGAAGTTGTCTCGCGAGACGAATTGGGTGGAGACCCTGCCGTCGGCCTGGCTCGGAATCTCGCGGAAGGTCGGATCGACATGTCGAAGTACCTCCAGGATCGGAGGCATGGAATCCTTGATCGCGACCGAGATTTCATGGAATTGCGCAAAGTCGGCATCGCCGGTCTGCATAGCGACCGCATCAAGACGTCGGCCGAGCACAGCGGAGTAGCACTGGTAGGCGACGGTGCCGACGAGCACGCCCCTCATACGGAAGAAGCCCGCCTTCGCCAGTTCTTCCACCACTTGGCCTGCCACGGGCAAAGGACGCGGCAGGTGTGCTTCGCGCGTCAGTGTGGAAACAAGGCGGCGCCGTCCCTTGAGGTCGGCCTTCAAATCCTTGAACGCTTCAACCCTTTTGGTGATTTCGGGGTCATCGACCAGACCGACATAGCGGCGATCCTGGGCCCCTCCCTCAGGTTTGGGCGTGTCGAAGTACCAGTATTTTTTGCCCTTGACCGCGACGGCCACGAACCGGCCGTTGGCGGAGAAGTCGGATGTGAAGCTTTCATCCAGGCTGCGCTGGACGAGCTCCGAATAGAGCGTCTGGTAGGAGATATCGAGGCGTTGGTTTGGCGCCATGGCAGACCTCGTTATACTATTTTCGCGAAAACAGTATAACTTCTGGAACTCGGAGAAAACTGAGATATACTAGAATCGCTAAAATAGTATAACTACTATATTTTTCAATGACTTACATGGTAAAAATTGAGCTACTTGCGAACCGCCTCGCGGGAAAACTGAGCTACCGCTGATGAAATCCAGCCTCTATCGTCCAATCCCGCGCTTGATGCCGACCGACCAGGATATACCCTCCCCGCCGACCTGGCCGGTCACCAATTGCCCGCGCGCCCGCTCCAGCACCGGCCGCCAGGGCACCAGCACGAACTCATGGGATCGCTCGATCAAGGCGAACCGTCCGCTGTTCAGCGTCAGCATGCGCGGGTAGACGCCGTCGATCTTGTCGCCGGCCTTGACGTCGAGATGCTCAAGGCCAGTGCGCGTGGATATATCTGCGGCGGTCTTTGCCAGTTCGCGCGCCTCGAGCGTCTCGAGCATATTCCTCGCAAAGCGGATCTGGCCGCCTTCCTCCCGCGCCAGCCCCTGCTCGGTCAACCATTGCCGCCTTGCTCGCAACGCGGTCTCGACGTCGGCGCCAAACCCGGCCGACGCGAGCTCATCGGGCTCCTTCCCAACGAGCTTGCGATCGAGCCAGGTTGCACCCAGAGCCTGCGGCAGATCCTCGAGCCTTTGCCAAGACAGCACCGCGACCCGCACCGGATTGCGCGATTGCTGGAGCTTCTCGTATCGAAGCGCCCGGTCCAGATAGTCCCGCCCCACGCTCCAACTGCCATCGGCGAGCCGATTGATCATCCCTTCACGCCGCATCGCCTCCAGGCGCCGCACGTGGGATCCGACAAATTCGCCTGATGCTTGCGGGTCGAATTCCTGATGCAGACGGTCGCTGTAGATGCCGCCATGGCGAGCGGCGATGCTAGCGATCGTCCGATCGGTCGCGCGCGGTTCAGCGGCGCGCGACCTGAGTCCCAGAATCGTGTTCCGGACAGGCGCTTCTTCATTGGCGCCAAGCGTACCAATCTCAGCGTAGTGCGTCCGCCCGTCCAACCCATCGATCACCACATAGCGGCGCTCTGTCAGTTCATCCGCAAACCCTTCGCCGACGACCCGCCCGACCAGACGCTGACCGTCTCGTTCCGGATCGAAGATCGTATAGTCGCCGGCGGCCTTCGAAATCCCAGCGGCGGCCATCTCGCGATGCATGGTCTTGATGATGTCGCCGCGCTCCCCCATGCGTCTGAGCTTGGGCTCAAGCTCAGGGTCGATCCGCCAACGCCCCGGTTCAGCCTCTTCTGCCAACCCCATCCGCTCCAGGGTTCGCAACCGTCCGATCCGCGCCGTTTGCCAAGCGGGCTCTCGTCTAGACAGCGCGCCCGGCTCGAGCACTCCGTCGCGAGCGTCGCGCAGGATGCCTCGGTCAACCCGAGTAAGCCGTTCGGCCGTGATCTCCTGCTGAAGCTTGCGGACGACCTCGATCTCCGTTTCAGGACCGAGTTCGCGCGTGATGAGCTCCGCTGCCCGCGACCGAAAGCCGTGAGCGATATAGTCGCGGGCGATGACGAGGTCATTTCCTTCATCGTCCTTGCCGCGCAGGACGATGTGGGTATGGGGATGGCCGGTGTTGAAATGATCGGCAGCAACCCAGTCGAGCTTGGTGCCGAGGTCCTGCTCCATCTGCTGCATGAGGTCGCGGACGAAAGGCTTCAGGTCCGCCAGCTCCGCGCTGTCTTCCGGCGCCACGATAAAGCGGAACTGGTGGCGATCGCCGGCGCTGCGCTCCGTAAAGCTTTTACCATCCGCGCGGTCGTTACCAGCGTCGTATAGCTCCCCCGGCTCGCCCTCGCGTGTGACGCCGTCGCGCTGGACATATCGGAGGTGAGCCTGCACGGCGCCTAGGTCACCTGACTTGATCCGCACGATCCGGGCCTTGACCACGACACGGCGTTGTCCGTGGCTCCGCGCGCGCCCGGCCAACACCGCGCCTTGCGCGCGGCCGCGGCCAATGCGTCCGCCGCTGAACGCGGAACCTACACGCGCGTTCGCGCCGGCCTTGGCTGCCTCTTGCCGAACGCGTCGAAGATAGCTGGTCGCTTTCCTGGCTCTGCGGTTGCCGATCCTTCCAAGCTTCACTTCGAATTCGTCGTCGATTTCTCGCATGGCCCGCGTCCGGCGTTTGACTGAACCGGCGATATGTGAAGCCGAGGAGCGTTCGCCAAGACGCAGACGCAATTGCGCAAGTTCGCCATTGGGTTGGGTCGAACGTGGCGACACCGAGGACCTAGGCGGCGCCAAATCTTGGATGTGCAGACAACGGCTTAGGCGCCATGTAGCGCCAGTGCTTTTATCTTGCCCTCCCGCATTTTTTGCCCCTTGACCAAGAGGTCAAAGGTGGCCCGTGTCTGAATGAAAATGGCTGAAGTCATCAACGGCCCTTGGGCCGTACCGACGAGCGCCGAAATTCATCAGGTGCCCGGAGGCCGACTGAGCGAAATAGGCTTGCCGCCTGTCTCGCTCAGATGGCAATTATGCGGACGAAATTCGCCGCAGCAACCGTCAGCGCCTGGGTGCGTTGGGCCCAAGATCAGTGAACAAGTCGGCCTGGACGGGGCGTTCGTCAAACCGAATTCCGACCTTTGCTTTGGCGTCGATCTCGCTAATTGTCGCGTCCTGCCGCTCCGCCGGGACGCCCTTTTTGCTCCACAAGGCGCGCAATTCCGCCTCCGGGTCGGTTGACGATTGGACCTTGTTGCGAGGGATTTCTTCGAAATTCGCGCAGACGATTTCGACGTTTGGCGCGACTCCCTTCCACGCGTCGCGATAGAAAGAGCAGTCCACGCCGCAGCCCGCTTCGAGATGAATTCCGGTCTGTTCCGTGAACTTGAGATAATCCGCGCTCTTGCGTTCTCGGTAGCACTGCACGCCGCTATATTGGAACGGTGCAGACGCCTGCGGAATGATGAACGCGCCATAGTCGGCGATATCAGAGGCGATATCGATCACGTGAAACTCGAAAGAGCGCCCCGTGTAGCGCGGTCCGCTTCCGATCCTGGGAGTGGCTCCGAATGGGGGATTTGCGATCGCGCAACCGAAGTGACCGAGGCTTGGCAAGTCCAGATCGAACACATCGGCGCAAATCCAATTGGCTTCCGGCAGCACCTTGCGCCCGACCTCGACATAGGCAGGATTACGCTCGATACAGACGATCTCTTTCTGTGGCTCGTCGCGGCCCCGCGCGTAGTGCGCCCTCCAATAGACGTGGAACGCGAGTGCGCCAATTCCGGCGCAAAGGTCGACGGTTCGGCCGCCGTAAGCATCGATTGCGAAGTCTCCGGCAAGGCCGCTAGGGGTAAAGAATGCCCCGGCCGATCCGTTGATGTGGCTTGCGCCCTCGTGCCAGTTGTCCAGGACAAATACGCGCTCATCGTAGGTAAGGACGTCCTTCTTGAGCAGTTCAACGGCCTCAGCATGTGCCTTGGCCTCCGCTTTCGTCAATTTTGCCATCGTGATGTCTCGCTTGTCGGCCCTTGCTGGGCGTTTGATCGGCGCGGCGCGCATGGCCTTCGCCATGCCGCCTGCCCGTCGGCGAGACCGGGGTTTCGGGGGCAAGAGCTTGTTTCGGCGCCGGCCTGAGCGGCGCGAATCCGATGGTGCGCAACGCGGTTGCACCGAGCAGCGTGAGCTGCGACGTGCGACCGACTTGCTGCACCGGAGGACGAAAGAAAGTCTTGCAGGGGTGACGGGGCAGCGCCCCTCAAGTCCCCCTCTCAAAAGAAGAGTGACTTACGCATGCAAACGGCGCACGAGCTGGCGATCGACCTTCTGATCATCAACGTCGCGATCCGGCGGGGCGTCGTGGAGGTTTGTCAGCTTTGCGCTGGAAGGCCTTGCCTGCCGGCCTGACGCGGCTTCTGCTGATCGGGGCTTTTAGCCGAGGGGCAAATACGACGGCGCGCGCCTTGTTTCGGACGCGCGCCCGTTCAGCCAACCGCTCACATATCCGGATTCCACGTCCAGAGTGGACGTGCCACACCCAGGATATCGCAGCGAAGCACTGGCCCGAAGTACCGCGAGTCGAAGGAATTCGGATGTGGCTGCAGCAGGAAATATTCTCCTTCCACGAGCCTCATGCAGCCCTCCCAGGCCGGCAGAGGCCGCCCTTGCCGGTCTTTATCCAGCACCTCGGCGACGACCTTTCCGTTGATGGAGATCGTACCGATCGGCTCCTTGGCCCGGCAGATTTCGTCTCCGCCAATAGCCTCGACGCGCTTGAGAAGCGGCACGGGCATAGGCAGGATCTGGTGCGCGATGATCAGGAGTTCGATTTTAGGAGGTGGCTTGAAGACGGCGAGCTCGCCGCGCGCCGGCAGCCGCGGCTCCACATAGTAGAAGCCCAGCGGCGCGCTGCCGGTGGCATTGTAGATCAGAACCGGCACCGCGGGCGCGGACGACATCAGAAGCGTAATGATGCCGGCGCACATGGCCGAGAGCGTCGAGGCCTGGCTCCATAATCTCGTGCGATCAATCCGCATCGGAGGTCGACCTCCTCTTGCTCGCATGTGACCATTCGACGAGGTCTTCGATGTGATAGCGGACATAGCGTCCGTGCTTGCGGTAGACCGGTCCCCTGCCCTGGACCCGCATCTTCTCCAGCGTGTTCTTGGTGAGCCTGAGCCAGGCGGCCGCCTCGACCGTATTGAGGAACGGCTTGTCCGGTTCCTTGTCGTCAGTTTTCGTGATCGTCATCCAGCTGTCCTTCCAACACCCCCGTACAACCAAGAGGTGCAAGAAGAAGCGTCGTCAGATTGGAAGGGCTTTGTGGAGTGGCGAAGATGGGAGGCGAGCTTTCGCCATCCTGCGCGGGCAAAGTTCGTCAAATGAGAAGGAAAAATTCTCAGGCCAGAAGGTCGCGGTAACCGCCCTTCATCAATGCGGTGCCCTTGGCGACGAGGCGTCGCGTGCGATCGCGCAAGAATTGACTATGACTGTGCCATTCCTCAGTAACTTTCTTCTCCCCGAAGATCGCAATTGCGATCTGTCGATACGTCTTGCCTTTGAGGCTCTCGTCGAGCGCGATGAGAGCCTGCTGGAGGCGCTCATCGGCAGCAAAAGACGGTTTTTGAGCCGCTCTAAAGTCGGCGTCGGTGAGGCGCTGCAAACGCCTTAAAAGCTCGGTCTCGGCTGTGAGATCGTCGAGATCGTGCAGCTCGTAGACAGGCGTGAACGCCGCTGTCAGTACCGAAAGGCCGTGGATTTCGAGGGGAACGCTAACGCCATTGCGCTTCATCACGACCAGCGGAACACCATCTACGCCGATCACCGCATGTCGCTCGGCGTTGAAATCGGCAAGCCGGCGGACGTTCGCCTCGCCCTCCTTCGGCTTCCTGGCATTGAGGCGCACCACTCGTTTCAAAGCATTGGAGTGCCAGAATGCGGGTGCTTGGCGAGCGCAGAGTCTTGGATCTGTGAACGCATAAAGCCCCCACTTCTCTGCTTGGAGAAACCGCCGCCTGAGCCGCAACAGCTTCGTGCCATCGTTCAGAGTGATGCACGGCAAGTGCTGGGGAACGCTGCTTCGCCAGTCGGCGACATAGTCGACGTTCCGCCGCAAGAACTCCCAAGCCCAATCGCCGCCGTCATAGGTCGCGGGCGAGCAGGACGAGGCATGATCGTTGTCTTGGCCTTGCTTGGAATTCACCGACCGGTTCAATAAGCGCTCCTCCAGAAGCACTCATACAACTTTGGATGGTTCTGTCCAAATGGGGCAAGAGCACGGCCCCCGCGAGCAGCTCTCGCGGGGGCCGTGGGGCGTCAGTCCGCCGGATTCCAGATCAGCGCAAACACGCTGTCGTCGTCCTGGCCGGCGGCGCGGCCGAGATTGGCGTAGAGCTTGCGCGGGCCGAACTCGGGCGCTGCCAGCGACAGGCTCACATAGTCCTTGCGGCTGTTCTCTCCGCGGCGGATCCAGCCTGCCCCGATCTCGACGCCTTGCGTGAAGACGCGGAAGTCGGGATGGGTCTCGGCGGTCTTGTCGCGGTTCGGGATGATGTCGATGTCGGCCCGGATAGAGACGGTCTTGAGCTGGCCCTTGTAGCTGCCGTTGTCGTTCTTGGTGACGTATCCGATCGCGGTCATGGTCTTGTCCTCTTCTGTTGTTTTCGCGAGGAGCCGATCCCCTCGCGATGGCGAGACCGTGATGGGAAGCGAAACGCCTTCGAACCCGCCTTCGGGGCGCAGCGCATGCGGAGCACCTGAGCCGAAAGCTTATTTGCAGCGAAGCGGCCGCGAGGAGCCGGACCTTTCCTCCGGCGGGGAAAAAAGCTGGCGGGGAAGGTTTTGACCGGCGGAGCGCTTCCCATAGGTCTGTTCGCCACGCATGAGGGGATCAGCCCGCTGCTGACAGCAGAAGAGGACAAGACCAACCCGGTCGGCCGGAACAAGACGACCCCGCAGCTACAATGCCGTGTCAGGTCTTGCTCCTGGTCCGCATCTGCATCATCCAAACCGCGGCAAGAGCCCCGAAAGACCCATCCTAACTTCCGGGTCATTCCCCTGGGCGCCGAGATCGGTCGGGCTGGATCCGCCCACAGTGAACGGCGAGAAGGACTATGTGAGCCTGTCGCTGGCAGCGCCCGAGTTTGGCCCGCGCAAGCTCTACGCCAATTTCGGTGGTGCTTCCGGCCAGGGCGACGACAGCGTATTTGCAGCGATTGGTAACGCCGGCGGACTGACGCTCATCGGCGCATCGGATCTGCTCGCGAGGGCCGTGCCGCTCCTCATTGCTGCAAACTTGACGGCGAAGAGAGACGCGACTCGAAGGCGCAACACACGTGTCGGCGTGCCGTGATGTCAATCTCGCATGTTCGATGTTACAATCATTTGTGTGCATGCCGATTCCCGGTCTGCACTTTTAGCTTCATGCATTGACGGAGGGCACATGGCCAAGAAAGCGAAGAAGGCGAAGAAGACCGCGCCGAAGAAGGCGAAGAAGACCACCGCGAAAAAAGCCGCGAAGAAAAAGAAGTAGCTCTTCGCCTACCCGCTTTCAGTCTCAAGAGGCGCCGGGGCTAAGGCAGCGTCGAGCTTGCGCGAAGTCGATTGGGCGCCCTGGCCGAGAGTGGTTTGAACCAGCTGTGAAGCCGGATCGTTAAGCGCAGCATCGCGTGGAACGGTCCGGCTTCGATTTTAAGGACGCGCTCTCGTCGGCTGTGGCCTTCCTGTCAGATACGCGACGATCAGTTGAGCCCGCTGATCATGGTCGGCACGACCTTCAGCAACAGCACCGCGTTGGAAGCCAGCGCCGACAGACAAACGATAGCTCGGGCGAGACAAATGCGACTAAGCCTGACCGCTTGCGGTTCGTGAAAAAGCTTGAATGGGTTCACCATCCTCGGCTCCATGATGCGGTGCACTCAGCTCAACTGGATCGAGCTATAGGATGAGTCGCGCCGCTCTCAATTGACGAAATTTGCCGCGCGCCAGATTGACTCTTTTGCGACTCGGCGAGGGTCAAATTCGGGCACGGCAAGGCCGTCCGCGCCCGAATCGGCCGGCTCAAGCTCAGGTAAACAAAGCGTTAAGGCCCTCTGACGCGGAGACAATTTCGAGGGTCTTGTTCGGATCATAATGGCCGATGGGGAAGCTCATGTAGCGCGGCACGAACCCGTCGGCGCGCTCCCTTCCCTCGCCGTTCAGGCAGTCGTGGATGATCTTCTTCTGCACCTTGCCGGGCTCCGACACATTGGCATCCGCGACAGCCTTGCCTGCAACCTCGGACAGCAATGCGTTGATCTCGGCCCGATCGTTGAGGAGGTCGAGGAAGACGCCGTCCAGCTTCCACCACCGCGTCACGTCCGGCTTGATCGCCAGTCCCGCGGCCTCGGTGAGGATCGAGCCCGCCGCCAAGGTCTCGGCCATGACAACGGCAAGGATCCGCAGCACGGCCTCCTCGGGCAGCGCCAGCAGTCCGGCAAACAAGCTAGCCGCGGTAAATGGATCGCCATTACCGCGCGTCACGGTCCCGTAATAGCTCTTCTCGAGCTGCAAGAGTTCGAGAACGGCGTGCCGTTCTGTATCGAGGGCCGATTGAGCGGGACTTGACGCTACGCTTTGGCTGGTCGTTTCCTTGTCGGCCCGCTGCGGATCAGGTTTGACGCTCCAAAGCGGCGAACTCGCGATCATGTGAGCCGCCGCGAGGCGCAGGGCAATGCCAGGGTGAGCCAGCAGTTCAGCGCGGACGATGGCATGCCGATGCAGGGCAAGATAGTTCTCGGCGGCCTTGGTGAGTTCAGCTCGCGCGGCTTGCGGTGCGCGGTCGACTTCTTCTGCCTCGGCCGGTCCGCACGTCTCCGCGTAAGCTCGATAGCCTTCGTGTATCTCCACCTCGCCATTGTTGCGGACCTCGATGAAGGCTTCGCCGCCCTCCTCCAACGGGACCTCGTCATATCGCCATGACGGAAAGCGCGCGCCCCTGTCGAGCACGGTAACCTTCCAGCCTTTGGCCGCAAGGTCGTCTCTCAAGCTGGCAATGGCGACGTTCTGCAAGGCCCAGAATGCGGCGGCATCGGCAAAATAGCTGGCGTCGCCAAAAAGATCAGTGACGATGTCGCCCTTGTAGGCCTCCTGCGGAAACAACGCAGCGGTCGTTGCGATCTGCTCCGTCCCGAACAGCCATTGCTTCAACTGGTGCCCTCTGGGCGCTCCATCGGCATCGCCGTCCGGACCATTCTCCGCTTCAAACGCCGCGACCCAGTCCTTTTGCCGGCTGCGCGTGGCGGTGGCGAGCAGTTGCAGCTCCTCAGGCTCGATATTGCCGTTCCGGTAGGCCTCCTTGATGGCGCCGTTGAGACCTGCCAGCGCAAGGCGCTGTTTGATGTAGCGCTCGGTTTGCCCGAACGTTTGGGCGATGTTGGCGCGGTCTTTCCCTGTTTCAGGAGCTTGGCGAACGCTTCATATTCCTGCAGTTCATCCATGGGCGCGCGTGCCACGTTCTCGATCAGGGATGCTTCCAGGGCTTCGGCATCGCTGTCGGCTTCCGTAATCGCGCACGTCCGGCGACAATCTCGAAGGCGTCGCCGTGGGGCCGGACTAGCAGAGGCTGAAGCACGCCGCGCGCGCGAACCGATGGCAGGATGTCGGAGATATCTGGGGCTTTCCGGCCGTGCCGGACGTTGACGTTTGCGATCCTGAGATTGCTAAGGGCGATGTTGCGCAGTTCCATGTCTGGGGTCCTTGTCCTTGAGAGTGGGCTCGTTTGATTGCAGGCGACCTCGTGAAAGAGCCCGATGTCGAGAGGCCGTTCACGGGGCGAGCGAGGACGGGCGCCCTCGTTCGCCCTGTCGTTACGAGCCAATCTCCGGCTGGGCCGCAGTTGCGGAGGTCTCGCCGGCTTCTGCGAAGGCAAGCAGGAAGTCGGCGGCCTTCGAGGCCTTGCTGGCCGCGCGGAAGATCGCGCGGCTGTCTTCCCGAAGGACCTTGAGCCACGAGCCGAGATAGTCGGCATGGCGGACGATGGGCTCGATCGACAGCGCAGCGCAGACGAAGGCTGCCGTCAGTTCCGCGATCAGCTCTTCATTGGCGTAGAGTTTTGAACCGAATGCGCCTGATAGCTCCCGGTTCAGGCGCGAGAGGTGACCAGTCCAGTGCCCGAGCTCGTGAAACAGCGTGCGGTAATAATTGATCTGCTCGAAGAAGGCGGGCTGAGGCGGGACGTGGACCGTGTCCTCTGATGGCGAATAGAACGCTTTTGCACCGCCGATGCGGATATCGGCGCGCGTTGCGATAGTAAGTGCTTCCGCCTGCGGCACGATCTCGCGCTCAGGCAAGGCTGGCGCTTCGACGAGGCAATGGTCCGGCAGGTTGTCGCATTGATCGACGTTGAAGACGGTGTAGCGCCGCAGAAACGGAACGGCCGCTCCGTCCGCTTCCTGCAAGTCTTGAGAGGTGCGGCTTGCGTCACCCTCCTCGCGCTTGGGAACGAAGCGGTCGGCGTAGCAGACGGTAACGCCGTGCTCGCCCTTGCGAACTGTAGCGCCGAGACTTGAGGCTTGGCGGAAAGTGAGCCACCGCGACGAGGCAAAGCTGCACTCAAACAGCCGCCCCCAAAGGATCAGGACGTTGATCCCCGAATAGGCTTTGCCCGTGGCTGCATTTCTCGGCAGCGCACAAGCCTGATTGGCGCCCCCTGTGCCCCATGGCCGGGCCCACGGGAAGATGCCCGCCTCCAGATCGGTGACGATGTGGGCGGTGATTTCCTCGTAAAGACTTGCCTTCGGTTTGGTCGCGTGATGGTGGGCTGAACGCTTGGACATGACGATCTGCTCGCTTCTCTTCCGCGCCCTGCCCCCGAAAGGCGGGGGTGGGCGGCGAGAAGCGACGGCAAAGCCCCGAACGTAGAGGCGGACCGCACCGGAACGGCCGGAGCGACAGCGGAGGACCGCGCCAAGCACGCAAGCGACACAGAGAGACCTAGCGAGGCGCGGTTGCGGACCGCCGGTTCGGGGCTATGCGGGAGCGCCGCCCACCCCGCCTTCCGGGGGCTCATTAAAAGCGCCGGCCGCCTGCGGCCGGCTCCTCAAAGCATCGCCCTCAAAGGCATCGTCGACGCGTTAGCGAGAGCGTGGGGCTCCATCAATCACATAGACGACATGTGGCGCCTGGATTCGTGCACGACGTGTTTGCGCCAGGGATCGAAGCCGCAAGGCCGAGACCGCAAAGCGGGCTCGGTTCACGCGAGCCCGGCCCGCAAGCGGCCGCTTGCGGGAGGCGCCATTTACGAGAGCAATTGCTGAACCCTCCGGCTGACGGCCTGATCGCCCAGAGACACAGCCCATTCAAGGAGAGCTTGTCGGATCGTGGTGGCGAGGACGCCATGATGGGCTAGGCGAGCTAAAGCGATCGACCGATCGGCTTCATCACGTGCGACCGACAAATCCGAGAGCAATCGGATGTCGTACCCGTGCCGCACCCCTTCCAACGCCGCGATCAGCACCTCTTCTTCCAGAAATGATCCGCCCAGAAAGACGACGCTAGCCTCCGATTCCGCAAGGAAAGCTCCAAGCTGCGGATCCCGCCAAACGGACAAGGCATCGATATCGAAGTGCTCGATAGCGATAGCGATTTGATCGGGAACATTGTCCCGTTCATACTCGCCGACTGCGATCTGACGGATACCCAAGACCTCTCGGCATGCCGGCAGCAACGTCAGGTTTCCGCGTCGACCGAGGGCGGACGCCTGAGCGTCGACTCCACCGCCTCGCGTCATGTTCAAGAGAACAACGCAGCTATGTCGCGGATCAGCCAGCATGTAACGAGACTTTGTCAACCGCCGAAAGATCAGGCGATCTTGCGTTCCGAACCTAGTGAGACCAGAACCGGTCCGTCCACCCCGGCTTGGCGGTACATGGCCTCGAGCGCCTGTTCTGAATCGTGAAGAAATCCTGCAAGCGCCAGGGTCTGCCCAAGCGGCTGGGGCTCACACAACCGCTCCAGAGGCCAACCCGCTCGCCTCAGGATGCGCTCCATTCGAGCATCAGTGACGGTCACGATGGATTGCGCTCCCTCTTCTCGCATCGCCTCGAGCATCGCGGCAAACAGCACGAAGGTGGCGCGGTTGAAGCCGGTTCGGCCGGCATCGACGCTGCGCTCCGTGTCGACGCAAAATCTTGAGCTTTCGAGAATGCGCTCGTCACGTGGCGCCGCCCTGTTGCCCAGAAGATTGGCAAAGGTGTCGGCGAGCATGGTTGGGCCAGTCGTCGGCAGAAGCCTGACGCAGCCAAGAACCTCATTCTCATCTGAGACGACGAGAAGATAGTTGGGACCCAGGGCATCATAGACGTCGATTTCCAGGTCACCCGATACCGACACGCTCCAATCCAATCGGTCTTTGAAGACGCGCCGACGGAGCCGATACATCGACGTTAGAAGGTCGAGATGGCGACCAAACTGAGACGTATGAAGCGCGATAGCGTGCATACCGACCTCCTAGAGTTACCAGGGAGGCTTTGACAGCAGAAAACGCCCGCGTGAGCGCCTGTCAGATTTTGCAGGTGGGACGCGATCAGCAGGACCACGCTAGACCACTTTAGACTAAATGCAATGAGCCCTTCGTCTTGAAGGCCGCACGCATGCGCCTTCCTTATCCTACCCTGCTGGAAATCAGATACGAGGGCGTCAGCTCAACAGGCCGCGGCGCAATGCTATCGCAACACACTGAGCGATCGACGCCGCTCCCAATTTGCGACGTGCATTTTCAAGATGAAAGACGACGGTACGCGGCGCGATCGCGACGAGGACCGCAATATCGGCGACCGTCTTGCCTTGCGCTGTCCATGCAAGGCACTGACGCTCGCGCTGGGTCAGCTCGCCTTCGGTGATTTGCCGCTTGACAAACGGAGCGCCGAGCCGAGCGACGACGTGGGCATGGAAATACAATCCCGTCTGGTGAATGATGTCCCTCCACTCGCCGGCAAGACGGTCGAGATCGATCTCACGATCGCTCGTCGCCAACGTGAAGGCCGCTGTCTGTCCGAAACCGCCTCTGATCGGCACGGTGATTCCAGAGCGGATGCCAAAGGTTGTGGCCTCATCAAAAAACTGACGCTGAGCTCGCGACCCCGTGGGCGCACGAGCTCTCCCACCCCAGCTAAAGAGGGCACGCTCAGCCCTGGCACGGAGAACTACGGGATCAAGCTTTTGATATCCAAGATCAAAATAGCGGTCGGTCCAGGACTTCGGGTAGGACGAGATGAGCACGGGCGCCTCGCCGGTCAAGCGCAAATAGGCAAATCGCTGAAAGCCGAGCCTTTGCGCGAGCCGCACGGCAAGACGTTCGAATGCGTTAACATCGCCCGCCGTCTGGATTGCGTCAGTGAATTCCTGGAACGCGTCCTCGATCGGATTCATTTTGTTTGCGATCGCCAAGCCATCACCGCCGAGCATATCGAAGCGCCGGATTCGTCGGTTCGATAATTCCTTACAGCACGTTCGGAGCTTTACGACTTTCCATGATATGGGGGGCTGATAAGTTGACAACTCAAGAAGTAAAACACTCATGAAGTGAAAGAAACAATGCGCAAACTAGAGAATAAGGTAGCGCTCATCACCGGCGCGTCACGCGGAATCGGTCGTGCGATCGCGGAGGTCTATGGACGCGAAGGCGCGAACGTTGTTGTCAACTATGTATCGAACAGAACTGCAGCGGATGCGACTGCGGATGCGGTAAAGGCGGCTGGGGGCGATGCCGTTGTTTTGCAAGGCGATAGCATGGACCCTGTGGCAGTACGCCGACTGTTCGATGAAGGGCAAAAGGCATTCGGAGGTCTGGATATCGTGGTCGCGAATGCTCATCCCGGGATGCCCGGAATCGCTGCAGGGACGCCAACTCAGCTTTCCGAGGAAGCCATCGACCATCAGTTGAAGGTGCTGAAGGGCTTTATCGTCACGTTTCAAGAAGCTGGCCGTCGTGTGCGCGACAACGGCGTCATCATCAGTCTCTCCTCGGGAACGACCCGACTTGCTGTGCCGGAACACTGCCTATACTCATCCACTAAGCTCGCGATCGAACAGCTGACCCGGGCCCTCTCGCGAGAGGTTGCGATCCGCGGCGTGCGTGCTCTCACTCTGGCCCCCGGACTGATACGCACTGACCGGATCGCGGGTCTAGCGGTCGGTCCGACCGGCTCGGCCCCGGCCCCGGCCGTTCCGACCCCTTTCACACGACCGGGTGAACCGGAAGAAGTTGCTGACGCGGCTTTATTTTTAGCGTCCAATGACGCGCGTTGGGTGAACACGACCACCGTTTACGTGAATGGCGGCGCCGTCTACGCCCAATGATTTCAATACCCTCGGCGCGATCCCGCTTCATCGACGGCGAGGATCGCAAGATCGACGATCGCCATCTGCCTTCAACTGACGGCGCGCTACGCCGCGGCGTTTACTGCAGGTAGCGGAGGATAAGACCACTAGACCTCACCCAGGTCACAAAAGTATGTCCCCAACGGCGGTCGAAGGCACCTCTGAAGCCGTCGTTGGCGGTTATCGCTTCGTGTCAGTCGCCGTCGGCGGGCAAATGTTTGAGGATTGACCTGGGTTGACCACCGGGATACTGGCCTCTCAAGATCATCTGGAGAGGCCGAGCGCCTCAAGCCGAATGGTGCGTCGCCCATTCGCACAAGGCGCCCGCGCTGACGGCATTCCCGCCGCATGCGATCACCACGATGTTGTTGCACTTATCGAGCGGAAAGTTGCCATGTTGGACGGCTGCCAGCGCGGCGCCGCAGGCAGGCTCAACCAGAACACGAAGCTCATTTGCAAATGTAACGCACGATGTGAAGGCTGCTTGATCAGTGACCACAGCAGAGTGGATAGGATGCCTCGCGGTCCAGCGGAAGGCTTCGTCGGACACTTTAAGGGCGCCTAACGATGTTGCTTTCGAGGTAATGCCCCCCAGGGCGACCGGGTGGCCGGCCGCAACGGCCGCAGCAAAGGAATCTGCGCCTTTGGTTTCCGCCGCTATGACGGGCACGTCGCTCCAGCCATGCTTGTGCATACCATGTAACACTCCGCATAAGAGCCCGCCGCCGCCGACAGACAAAACGACCGCGTCGGGTCGCTCGATCTGAAACGCGAGTTCATCAACAAGGGTGCTATGGCCTTGCCAAAGCAGGGGATCATTGAATGGCGATACGTAGACCGCGCCTTCAGCGGCGCAGTGATCACGTGCTGCTTTATCGGCCTCATCCCAGACCTTGCCCGCTACGTGGACCGTTGCGCCATAGCTCGCGAGCAATTGATGCACGCTCGGCTTCGTGGTCTCGGGGACGACGATTGTCGCTCGCACTTTGAGGGCCGCAGTGCAATAGGCGAGCGCCAGTCCTGCGTTACCCCCCGATGAGCAGACGAAATGATCAGCGCCGGCGGCAACATGCTGCGCCACGACATGGCCGATGCCTCGGATCTTGAATGACCCCGCGGGCTGATGGCAGTCCATCTTAAACATAATGCGGCGACCTAGCCGCTGATTGATCGTTGGCGTCTCAACAACAGGCGTTACATGATGGAAACTCGAATGCATCGTGGGATATCTTTCTGAGATCGCTCGAACCCGTCGCCGCGTTGTTGCAGAACCGCCTGCTTTCCCCAAATTGGGAATGAGGGAGACATCGTTGCATCAACATCGCAGTCGGGTGATCTAGGAGTTAGAGCCGGCGCCCGACGGTTTTGATTTGCGTTCTTGGCCTGATTCTATTCTGCGCCATAACAGCTCCTTGATGCCTGCAGGGGCGTCGCGCGAGATAAATACGTCCTGGTCGGCATGGTTTTCCGAGATTTCCGGGGCCATTCGGTCAAACATGCTCGTTTCATATGCGCGGATGGCCCCCGCAACGTCAGAGAATTTTCCGGATGTCAGGTTGTCCGCGAGCTCGGCCGCATCCAGCATCGCGAGATTGACGCCCCGTCCTGTAAAAAACGGCATCACGTGAGCAGCATCCCCCAGCAAGGTGACGTTGGCTCGATCGAGCCAAGCGGCTTGCCTGGGAGGATGTGTATAGAGTGAGCGGGGAATAAATGTATCAGGCACCGTCAGCACCTCACGTAGATGCGGCGCCCATCCTTCAAAAAGTTGCAACAGGCCTTGGCGGGTCGCATCGAGTTGATTGAAAGCAAAACCACAGCGCTGCGTCCAATCCTCAGGAACACGCAGAAGCACGTACACCCGAACGCTGCCATTGCCGTTCCGCTGAGCGAGCAAGCCCTTGTCGTCCCCCGTCGCCAGAAAAATGCCGGCACCAACAAGCTCAGCCACACGAGGGTGGTGTGCCTCCACTGACGGAATCCATGTTTCCGCAATCGTAATTCCGCAATAATACGGTTTCGTCGTGGAAAGAAACGGCCGCACCTTCGACCAGGCGCCGTCACATCCAAACACCAGATCCACATCTACGTGCCGCCCGTCCGCAAACACTAATCGCAGATTTTCCTGCGCAGACCGCTCCACGCTCTCTAACGGCCGCCCCCATTGTATCGTCTCGGCATCCAGTGAGTCGATCAGTAGGCTGCGCAGCACGGCGCGATCAATTTCGGGACGTGTTTCCGCCTCATCCTTCGGCTGCAGATCCACGATCATCTTGCCATGCTTGTCTACGACTTTGATGGCTTGCCCTTCCGGTCGACATGCGGCGAGGAATTCCTCGTGCAGACCGGCTCTACGCAAGGCGAGTTGGCCGGAGTCTTCATGCAGATCAAGCGAGCCGCCCTGGTTACGCGCCGTGCTCGACGGCTCCATTTCGAAGACGCGTACGTCGGCGCCTTTCTGTTGTAAAAGCCGCGCTAGCGTCAGGCCACATGGTCCTGCGCCGATAATGGCAATCTTCTTGTCATTCAAGAGCGACGAGGATCCGCCCAAGAGATGAACATTGCTGGCAGACTTTTTGGTCATATTTGCTCTCTGTCTTGCTTCATCCGGCCATTTGCACGATCAGCCGCGCCATTTAGGCGCCCACCTGGTACACAGCGCTCGACCGCTTTTCGAATCGCTCGTACCAGGCGGTCAGACGCGGGTAGCCTTCGGCAAGAGTCGTGTTCATCCGAACTCTGAACGCCTGGGTGAAGGAGAAGAGAGTGATATCCGCGATGGTCGGTCGTTCCCCCGCCAGGAAGGGCTTGTCGCCGAGATGTGCCTCGAGAAGGTTAAGCTGCTGAGCGACGATGCCCCGCACGGCCTCAGCAACTGCCGGAACCTGATCGACGTTCTTTGCGAACATGGGGTTGGAGTGCTTAAGCATCACACCTGAAACGATCGCGAGATCGCTGGCGATCCTTTCGAGTGCTCGGACCTTTCCTCGCATCTCTGGCGTGCTACCGATCATTGTCGGCGCCGGAAACTTGTCCTCGAGATATTCAACGATCGCCGAAGATTCGGGGAGGAAAGTTCCATCATCCAGCTCCAGAACCGGTATAAGGCCGGCCGGATTCTTCGCACGGAACGCCGCGCTCTTGTGCTCGCCTGATGCCAGGTCAACCTCAACGAGTTCGAGCTCAAGACCCTTCTCCGCGAGATAGATGGTCACCCGACGGCAATTCGACCCCACTCTGTTTCCGTGCAACTTCATGCTCTGCCCCGTTCGAGCTCGGTGTTGACTCAAGGTCGACGCAAGCGATGCTGCGCCTCCGAAGTTCTGACTTGCGTCGAGCGTACCAGCCATGGATGTCGGCGGAAGTAGCAAATGACCGAACTCGACGTTAGAGATTCACGAAGCGAACGGACCAACAGGCAACCTATTCTCGAGATGCGATTGATCGCGCTTTCGACGGCCGCTTTTGTTGCATTCCCGGCCTGACGCGAGAGCCGATGCGCCCTTCTTTCCGCCAATCGCGTTAGCGGGCTCGGCTGGTCCGCTTACCAAAGGCAACGTTCTGCCCGAACCGGAGTCCGCCTCAACACCTCCGGGCACATGGGCCGCGACGCAGAGATCCAGGAATTCTTGCACGATCGCGCTCGACCGTTTGTTGATGCGCTGGACGATGCTCAAGGTCTGTTGGAACGAGACGCCATTCAGGGGCACGATGTCCAACTCGCCGCGCCGGACCTCCGCCGCCACTGCCGACGCCGCGATGTAGCTGAGGCCCAGCCCGCGCATCACGGCAGCCTTCAAGAGTTCATTGCTGCCAACGGTCATAAGGACATAGGGCGCAACCGGCCAACCAGCGACAGCTGTCTCGAAAGACTGACGCGTGCTCGATCCATGCTCGCGCAGGATCCACCTCGCCGCGCCGAGAGCCGCGAAGTCCGTGGTTCTCGCTAGCGGATGGTCCGGCGCAGCGATGATCACCAACGGATCTCTTCGCCAAACACGAACATCGAGCGAGGAATCGGTGACACGTCCTTCGACGATCGCCGCGTCCACCGCATGCTCCGCCACCAGCTGGATGGCGTCGTCCGTGTTGCGAATTTGCACCGCGATCTCGCTTTGGGGGTGCCTCAGCGCGAAATCACCGAGCAGCGGCGGCAAGATATAGTTCCCGACCGTCATTGACGCGCCGATACAAAGCACCGATCGGCTGCGGTGTCGCAACGTCAGCGCATGCGCCTCACGCACGAGCTTTTTCGCATCGGGCAGCAGTGCGCGACCGTCGGCGGACAGCCGCATCTTGCGTGATGATCGATCGAACATTTCCTTACCGAGCGCAGCCTCGACATCGCGAATAGCGTCGCTCAGGGTGGCCGCGGAGAGGCCAAGTATCCGGCCGGCGGCCGCCAGGTTCTCGTGGTCACCCACCGTCGCGAAGATATTTAGCTGGCGAAAAGTGAGATGTCTCATTTCGACGACAGATTCCGTGGCGGTTCGATTATTCGATGAAAAGGAGCCGGCTCAGTGCGATGTGGCTTATATTTGCGAAGCCGCGCAGACGCGCACCACGGCTATAGCAACGTGCCGTAAGAACTTCCTTCGCCCGTTTCCCCAATTTACGTACTGCTGCCTCTTGCCAGATGCGGACGACGGGACTCGCATGACGAGCACCATTGTCGAATGACGCAGGATCGCTACAGACTGGAGCGTCGCAAGCATGGCGGACGCTACTGGCCGGCGGCGCGCGCAGACGTCACCTCAACGGCAATCTGATAGAGCATGGGGTTGCCGCGAATCCATGGGCTGTAGAAGCGTTGGCGATGGATTTTCCAGCCGCCAGGGTAGCGGTGTGAGTCAAATTGATAGCGGCCGCCCAGCGATACGCTACGATCACCGCGGTCGTTGTTCAAAAAATGCTCAGCATAAAGATAAGAATCGGTTATGGCTTTGTCGCCATCGATCGTGTGCACCATATTCGTGACATGATGCTGGGCAGTGTCAAAGCCCTCGATCACCGCGCGCTGCAAGACCAGAAAGTTGTCTATCCCGGTAATCACTTGGCGGGCCTCCGGTGGGGCCGCGCCATGCTCGCGGAAGTCGAAGGCGACATCGTCCACGAACGACGTCCGGTAAGCGGGCCAGTCGCGCGCATCGAGCGCATGCATCGTTTTAAAGATCAATTCGTCTAGCGCGCGCTTGTCCAGCAGTTCCTTCAAGGGATCGGTCATCGTCGTCCTTTCGCTGGGTATTTCTTCCACTTCGGATTCGCGCCGCTGTCCGGCCCGCCGAAGCAGGACCGCCACCCGACGCTGAAGTTAGAGCGAGCAACGCACGAACTGCCCGCTCTTCATGATCATCGGGATGTTCCGCGCAGCGTCCTCGAAAAGTCCGAGATCCGCGAAGGGATCGCCCTCCAAAACAAGGATGTCGGCAAGAGCGCCAGGGCGAATGCACCCGAGTTCGCCACTCTTCTGGAGGATTTCCGCACCGATAGAGGTGGCCGAGCGCAACACGTCGATCGCCGGGGAAACTTCGCCCCGCAATTTCAGTTCGCCTCCTTGCATGACGTGAAACTCCTCGCCGAAGAGATCGGTGCCGATTCCGAGCTTTACTCCGGCCCGAGTCAGATTTTCGATGGAGCGTGCCATAAGCGTGATGATGCCCTTGACTTTCTCGACGCCCGCGGGGGGTAGCCCCACCCGCGCGCCGTGCCGCTCGAGGAGCGCGGCGGGCGACAACGTGGGAACGACGTAGGTGCCGTGTTCGGCCAGGAGGGCCGCCGTTTCCGGACTTATGTCTGTCCCGTGCTCCACAGTACGCACACCGAGGGTGGCGCAGCGGCGCGCCGCATCGTCGGTATGTGCGTGCGCCATCACATATACGCGGCGTGTACCGGCTTCGTGGACCGCTGCCTGGATCTCGTCGTCGGTGAACTGGGGCATCCACATCGGGTCGGTCGGAGAGGTGACGCCCCCAGACAGCATCAGCTTGATCTGCGTGGCGCCTTTGCGCAGCTCCTCGCGGACAACGAGCCGCACGGCGTCGGCCCCATCGACGACCAGCCCGGTACACCCGGCGTAGCCGGCGCAACCGCATTGGGGGACGTAATCAGCAGGACGGTTGTCCGAATGACCTCCGGTCTGCGACAGCGCCTTCCCGGAGAAGAAAAAGCGAGGACCCTCGATAACCCCCCGTTCGATCGCCAGATGCAGACCGACGTCGCCGCCACCCGCATCGCGCACGCTAGTGAACCCTCGGTGCAACGCGCCCTTCAACCATCTCACCGCATGGGACGCTAGCAAGGACGCGGGCAGATGATCCGCAACAGGCAAATTGTATGTCGGTGAACAAGCGTGGACGTGGCAGTCGATCAATCCGGGCATCAGATAGCGGTTGCGACAATCGATGATACGGGCGTCGCTGAGGCGCACAGCTCCCGATGTCACATCCCGAATCCTATCGCCTTCAATGACCACCGCGCCATTCTCAACGATATTTTCGGAGACCCCGTCAAAGATACGCGCGTTGCTTAGCACTGTAATCACAGCCCATCTCCCCTACTGACACGCGCTTGCGGGTCGTATGCCGGCGAACGCTTACTCGGGCTTAGAGTCGCCTGAAGCGATCCCGGGCACAAACACGGCGTGACGTAGTTTGGTAATCTGATCATGGCAGCCGGTTCAGGTGCTGGAGGTGAAGGCCTGGGGTTCGACATCGCTTGGGCACGAGGCGCCCTGAACGGGTTCGAACTTTGTGGGATAGGGACCCAGCGACAAGAGACAGAGACCGGATGCGACCAGGGCGCCTGCGCAGACTAAGAGGCCCGTCGTATAGCTGCCGGACAAATCATAAGATCGACCAAGCAGCGCTGGCCCTCCACCGGCTCCGATTGCGAAAATGCCGAACAAGATGCCGTAGATGGCCCCGTAGCGGCGCAAGCCGATATACCTGGCGACCAGATAGGCCAGAATGTCATATTCCACGCCGGCGGCGAGGCCAATCAATACGATGGCGGCGCCTGCACTGGTGTCCGTCACCACGGACGCTGACAGCAGCACGCAGCCCGAGGCGGCGCTGAGCAACATGATCATAGCCAACGCTGGGACCCAGAAGCGATCCATCAACCAACCGCCAGCAAGACGGCCCACAACGATGGAGAGGCCAATGAGCGCCGCCACATTGACGATCACGCGCGCATCGAGCTGCTTGGTGTTGAGGATCGCTTCGATATTTGGCACGGGTGCGCCGATCCCAAAACCCATGCCAATAAAGGCGACGATCAGCACCCAGAAAGCCCAACTTCGCAAGGCATCCCTGACGCTGAGCCCCGTCTCAGCCATCACGACAACACCTTTCGGTCCTGTCCAGCTTCTTGGGAAACCCCACCACACGAGCGGAGCTGCAAGCAAAACCGGCAGAGCACCGATCGCGACCAGGGCGACGCGCCAACCGAAGGCGGCGATCAGCCATGCCGCAAAAGGTTTCACTAGCAAAGCGAAGACGCCGGATCCCGCCAACACCAAGCCAAGCGCGAGCCCACGACGATGGCTAAAAGCGCCGCTGATCACTCGCGTGAAAGATATGGCACTGGCACCGAGACCGGTGACGCACATCGCGACCCAAGCGGCATAATAGACCGTCATGGAGCCGTCGGAGGCGGCCAGCCCCATATAGCTGACTCCCATGCCAACCAGTGAGACCATCGTGATCAGGCGGGGCCCTCTCCGATCGATGAATGCTCCGATAAAGGTGCCGAAGAGAAGAATCATGACCGTGGCGAGCAGCAGCCCACCCAGAATGGCGGCTTGGCTCCAGCCGAAGATGCGCTGGAACGTCGGCGCGAAGGCGCCAATGCTGAAGAATGGAAGTGTCGGGAATCCCACAGCCGATCCGACAAACGCAGCAAGCAGCAGGCGCCAATTTGCTTTGAGCTCGGAATAGTCCCGCGTCGAAGTCATCCCACTTCCTCCCCTTAGTCTTGTCGATCGCAGCTGCAGTTTTTCAAGACTCCACCGGTCGGATGGAGACAGGAGTTGCCGGCTGCTCAAACATCCAGCTCGATCACGTTCGTCGCCGGCCGGGCGCAGCAGATAAGCACCTTGCCGCTCTCCAAGGACACCGATGGCTGCGGGTCGTACTGGACAGCACCGGCCATGATCGCGCACTCGCAACTCTGGCAAAGACCGGAGCGGCAGGCATAAGCCGGGCTCAGGCCCGCTGCCTCCGCCAGGTCCAGCAAGGTCTGGCCGTCGTCCGCGTGCCACTCGGCGGTAACCCCGGAGCGGATGAAACGCACTGCCGCCTTCTCGATCAGGGCCGCCTGCCCCTCACTCGCCACTCTGTTGACGACAAATGCCTCGGAACGAATGTCGGAGGGTTTCACACCGATCGCCAGCAGTGAATCCCGCACCAGATCCTGGAAGCTTTCTGGGCCACAGACGTAGGCCTCCGTTTCCTGTCCGGGAAACGGCAGCTCCCGGCCAAACAGGTTGAGCGGATAAGGCGCCCCGAAATTCTCACGCAGATCCTCCGCCGTCGGGCGACCCGAGCGGTCGTAGTCAACACCAATGCGATCCGCGGGATCAGGCCGGGTGTAATAGGTGATCCGGTGAACATCCGGGAGCTGCGCCAGCAGCGCGGAGATCTCCTCCTTGAACGGGTGAGCCCGCCCATTCACGGCCACCTGCAGCCACACCAGGGGCGGCGCGCCCTGCCCCCGCTCGATGTAGCCCTTCAGCATCATTATCATCGGTGTGACACCGATACCTGCACTGAACAGCGCGATACGGCGGTGGCCGCTGCGATTGAGGATGAACTGACCTGCGGGTGGACGACACCAGATGGCGTCTCCCACCTGCAACTGCTCGTGCATGCGGCGAGATCCGGCGCCGCCTTCTATGACCTTGATGCTAATGCGGTAAAGGCGCCGTTGCAGGTCGACGTCACTGATGCTCCAGGTGCGCACCAGGTCCGGCTCGCCCTCGCGCTGGGTCTTGACGCTCAAAAATTGGCCTGGCGCCGGGGGAGCCAGGGGCTGATCGTCATCAGGCTGCAAGTGGAACGAACGGATCCCCTCGACCTCGTCGTTAGCGTTCGCCAAGATGAACCGGCGCCACCCTCGCCAGCGGCCGACACGCATGCGCTCGCGATCCTCGATCAGCGCAATTCGGCGGCGGACTGCTCCCGCCGCCTTTTTGCCGAGGGCCGGGATCGCCAAAGTGGCGCTCAGCTGCTCCACGCTTTCGATGGAGGTCGACAGCAGCAGCCGCGACAGGTCGGCGACGGTGATGTTTTCAGGCTGTGGAGAGGAAACCTCGATTGCGTCACCGAGCGAGACCAGGCCCGGCTTGAGCACCGCCAGATGGAAACCAACGCGCCCCGTCTCCATCATACGCAAAAGGATGGAGTCCGGTTGACCGATGCGCCAAGCCACCTTGAAACAAGGAATCCGCGGCGACGTGACCTCAAACTCGGCAGTACCGATCTTGACCAGGTCCCCGATGCGCAGCATTTCTTCGTCTACGCCATCAACCGTCAGATTCTCTCCCCACCAGGCCCAGTTCCATGCATTGCGAGCCACGCCGAGTTCACGCGTCCAGAAATCGTAATGCGCGGCAGGAAACGCCAGCATGTGCTCGGTGTGTACAGCGGTCGAATTGTCGACCGGTCCTTCGGGACCGATTTGCAGTGGCCCCTCGATGGGGTCGCGGACGATCGACGTCATCAGCTGCCGGCCGCGAATCTCGGTCGGGACGGGATGAGCGCGGCTGAGGGCGATGATCCTTGGCGTGCGAGGCGCCTCCGAAGATTTGCCACTAAGGCGTGTTTGGGGCACGACGACTCTTCATCTCTGCTAGCTTGGACATTGTTCGCGATCTCCGAATATTCTGCGTAATCATTCACTCCTACAACTCGCTTTTGGAGCACGCTCGAGAGCGCTCCCGAAGGGAGGTCTAGACAGCAGGAAATTCAGCAAAACAAACGATTCACGGCGCCTTCCGCTTCGACAATCGAGGTGTCTGCTCGCATTTTGGATTAGGCGAGAGTTAACGGATGCGATTAGAACGCTACAGCGTATCGCGCCCAGGCCGAAAGCGGCTCAGCTGCACCAGTATCCCACGATCACCAACGCCCCGATCGAAAAGTAAACACTCATCCAGCTCTGCCCGCCGGGCTGCGCAAGACGCTCATCAGCGACCCATGATCTGGTCGGTATCGTGCGCGGATTGCCGAGGGGACGGCTGCCAAGAGCGAAATACGACATCGCCCACATCGTTGAGCGACCATCGCATGTTGAGCGCGAGGAACGACAATCGGCTCGGCGGGCCTTCGGGTTTGCCGCCACTGACCCAATCGGCCTCTCTTGATTGCCGGCAAAAGATGCCGAGTAACAACACTTCTCTCAGAGAGCGACGTCACACTTCATCAACAATCGATTGGGTTCACCGCACCACGCTCAGCGCAAAGTTTGCAAATCCTTTGGAACGAATGAGATAGGGCACGAGGAGGATCAGTGCTTCGGTACCACGCGCGCTATCGATCCTTCCAAGATCCTCGATGGAGCCATCCGACCAGCCGAGGTCGCGCAGTAATTCCCGCGTGACCGCCTTCGCACCGTCATCGTTTCCGGACACAAAGACGGTCGCTGGCGATCTCAGCAGATCGGGATTCGCCATCACGGGCGACAACACGGTATTAAGCGTCTTGACCACGAAGGTCTCAGGTAATGCTGCCTGAAGGACTTCCGCCAAGCTTGAGTTGGGGTAAAGCAAGGCACTCGGAATTCCATCCGGACCACGTACCGTTGCGTTAGCAACATCGATCAACACCTTTCCCTTCAACTCTGCGCGAAGAACTGAAAGGCACTCGACGCTACTCGCTCCGGGCGTAGCGTTGATAACAACCGAGGCGTCGCGCGATGCCTCGGCCAGGCTGGCGAACATCGCGTTAGGTCCCGTCCATTTGCCGCGCGCCGTTTCTGGGTTTCGCACGCCGAGTTTCAAAGAATGCCCGGCCGCAGCCAAACCGGTGGCAAGCGTCGCTCCTACTCGACCAGATCCGAAAATTGCAATATTCCGCATTTTAGAACGTGCCTTTGTTGATTGATCGAAACAGAATTTGTGAATTCGCGCTTCGAGGAGCACCACACTCCTCACGGTGTTTTGAAACCAATCACACCAATCGTACGTGACTTCGAACGATGTGTGTCTTTGGCGCGCTCGGATGGGGACGCGATTCCAACACTACTTTTCCGACAGGCACAAAGAACCGCGTTTGCATCGGCTTCTGGTTCAGTGCCAAGCACGCATCTTTTGGAACACGGTTCAGTGCGCAGCGCACACTCGCCGAGTGTTCGCCTCCGCGACAGCTCTCCAAGTTCGCTTATCGGCTATCTTTCCCCTTTTGTATTCGCAACTCGGGAAACTCCTCTTCTCGGAACTCCTGGCCACGCAACGGGCTGATGCCATTGGCGTCCTGTTCAGGCTTGCGAAGCTGGACGCGGCGGATCTTGCCAGAGATTGTTTTGGGAAGTTCGGAGACGATTTCGAGGCGCCGAATACGCTTGAATGGCGCAAGCCGCGCATTCAGGTGCTGGAAGATAGACAGCACAGTATCGCGTGAACCCTCGGCACTTGAAGCGAGCAGTACGAAAGCCTTGGGCACCGCGAGGCGTACAGGATCCGGGCTGGGGACCACCGCCGCTTCCGCGACGAACTCGTGCTCAAGCAGAACGCTCTCCAGTTCGAACGGGCTGATGCGATAATCCGAGGACTTAAACACATCGTCAGACCGTCCTATGAAAGTGAGATAGCCGTCCTCATCTGCAACGGCGACGTCGCCGCTGCGGTAAAGCACGCCATTGACGCCGGAAAGTCCGTCGTCCTCGGTTTGGTAGCCCTGCATGAGCCCAGCCGGCCTGCCCGCGTTGAGCCGAAACGTGATCTCGCCCTCGGTTGCGGGAAGACCATCAGCATCGCTAATCTGCACTTGATAACCGGGCAGCGGGCGCCCCATAGATCCGATCTTGATCTTCTGACCAGGAGAATTGCCAGCCAACGCCGTGGTCTCCGTTTGGCCGTATCCATCGCGGATGGTGAGCCCCCACGCGGCACGTACCCGATCGATCACTTCCGGATTGAGTGGCTCGCCTGCGCCACAGACCTCACGCAAGCTCACCTTGAAGGAGCCAAGGTCCTCCTGAATGAAGTGACGCCAGACCGTCGGCGGTGCGCATAGCGTGGTCACGCCGAAACGGCCGATGGCCTCGAGCAATGCTTTTGCTTCGAAGCGGGCTTGATTGAAGACGAATACGGTAGCCCCCGCATTCCAGGGCGCGAAGAAGCAACTCCAGGCATGCTTGGCCCAGCCCGGCGAAGAGATATTGAGGTGAATGTCGCCGGGTCTGAGGCCAAGCCAGTACATGGTCGAAAGATGGCCGACTGGATAGCTGCGCTGGCTATGGCGCACGAGCTTGGGTTTGGCCGTGGTGCCCGAGGTGAAGTAGAGCAGCATCGGATCGTTTGGCAGCGACGGACCGTCCGGGACGAAAAACTCCGATGCGAGCGCAGACTCTTCGTAGGCGAGCCAGCCGGGCTGCGATGTCGCTCCAACGGCGATGCGGACGAGGTTGTTTGTCGCCAGGCCCCCGAATTTGTTCAGTTGGTCCTGCGCTGCGACCACCGCTGCAGCTCTCCCGCGCTCCAATCGATCCATCAGTTCCTCCGGCGTCAGTAACGTCGTTGCAGGAATGACGACCACACCAAGCTTGATGGCCGCCAGCATGGTCTCCCATAGCGGCACAACATTGCCGAGCAGCAGCAGCAGATGATCGCCGCGCCGCAGCCCTTGCGCGCGCAGGAAATTCGCGACCTGATTGGAGCGGCGCGACAACTCCGCAAAGGTGAGCTTGTTCTCCGTGTTCCGGCCGGCATCGACGATCCACAGAGCTGGGCGGTCTCTGCTCTCTTCTCTCGTGGCAAGATCGGCATCGAACCACTCCAGTGCCCAATTGAAAGGGACAGGATCAGGCCAACGGAATCCCTTCACCGCCGTATCGTAATCGGTGCGATGCTTCAGCAAAAAGGCGCGCGCGTCCTGGAACGTTGTCATCATACTTTTCCTGCAAAACCTGCGCCTTTTGTGCGTTCGACCTTCATCAGAAGCAGGTCCCGATTGCGAATTCCCGTGAGGGTCGACTGAAATGGGCCGCCTAGCACAAGCTAGGCGGCCCAAGTCAGGGAGGAGCAGAACTGACCGGCCCGCTAGCGGAGGCGTCTTCGATCTATGGAGTGCGTGGCCACGCCGCCGAGCCATTGACTCGATGCCGTGAGCAGCTCCGGACATCTTCGGATTGTCGTACCAAGCCAGGCGGTTAGAACTTCACCGTAATCCCGGAGTATAGTGATGATCCCCTGCAATTGAGCGACAGGCACGCCAGATTGGAAGTGTCGTCAAGCCCTAGAAGATTGCGCCAATACTTGTAAGCGACCCACACGTCGACGAAATGAGAATACTTGGGACCCCACAGCACTTTGCTGGCGTCCAACGTCAAGCGGACCGGCTCACCATTGTACTCGGTTATGGTGGGAGCAATGAGGGCCGCTGGAAGGACGCCTGGTTTCGCGCCCCTCCCCATGGGGCCAATGATGGTGAAGTTGCCACTGACGGAGAGCGGGATCGACTCAGGCAAGAAACCCAACGGCATGTAATAGCTCATGAAAAGGGACCATGTCGGGTCGAAGTCGAGCCATCCGTTGGGAGCTCCCGGAAATGCCGGTGCGAATGATATCGCCGCATAGCTCCCGGAGTACTGCCAAGCCTTGTACATTTGCGGCGTAATGTTGAAGTACCCCTTGTAGGGCAAAGCGAAGTCGAATTGGAGGCCTGCGGTAATCGAGTTTCGGTTGATTGCGGAGAATGTATTCTTGAACTGCACGCCGCCTCCGACCGCCAGCGAGACGTTCTGTAGCGGCCCGGCTGAGAACGCTTTGGTGTCAAATACTTGATTGAAGCCAAGTGTGCTCCTGAGAAAACCGTGGAATTCCAGTGAGCCGGCGCAGCCTTGATTTGGTAGCCTACAAGATGAAGCTACGTCGCCCTGCTGGTTCTTGGCCAATAGGCCGTTGAAAGAGTTGGTACCGTATGCCCAGGCGTCAAAGTGCGTAAACGCGGCAACGTTCTTCCCTCCCGGAGCTAGAGGAGTATTAGCTTCAAACAAATATGCGTACGTTAACCGGTTGTCATTCACGGTAAAGAAGGGAGCATCGACAACCGGTACAGCCTTCACCGGCTTATCAGGCCAATCCGCGGCGTTGGCAAAGCCTATTGGGCCAAGCATCGTCGCGGACAACATCGCCAGTGCGATCCTCCAATGACAGCAAGACACGTGATATCCCCCATGTAACGTTGTTTGAGTAAAGCGTTTTGGCCACGCCAGCGGCGACGTCGCTCGGCGAGAGGATTCTTAAGCCACCGAAACTGTCCTCTCTCAGTGGTTCGGTCTTAGTCTTCAGCAACACGATCAGCCGTTTCGAACGTTACGATCTGTCCGGACGCAACTAGCGCGCACCAACGCTTCCCCACCGCTTTCCTGGGGTAGTCGAGCGCTCTAAGAACCGCGGCTTTGATTGAATTGCACGGAGGCGACTTGATCCAATTGAACCTTGCCGCCTTGCTGGCCAGATTGTATCGCTCGCGAACTCTCCCTTCGTTGTTTTGTCGTTGAGCGAACGAACGTCACTCCGTTTTCATGCGCACAGGGTAGCGATTGCTCGCCATTTCGGTACTCGCATCGGGCTCTCGCGATATTTCCTGCAAATGCTGCCATTGACCGCAGAGACGGCCACACCTGCTCACATTTCGGCTGTCGAGAATCCGCCTGCCTTCAGTCGGCATGCACACCAAACAGATTGCTCAACTCGGCGCCGACTCCTGACGCGAGCGGATGAAAGTCCCATCACGAATGATGCAACCATATGCGTCCTCGAGCTACGGAACTCCCAACATTCGCACGGCCATTGGTACGACTTCCCCGCCCCCAGCTAGACCGTTGCCGCGCGCGTCGCCGACATGAAGGTCGCGGGTTCGGGCATGGCAACCGTCGGGAAGACCGTCGAAAGAACATCGGAGCAATGCGCACGGTGACGTCTGCAGGATCAGGATACCCTTGACGACAGCCAGAAAAGGTACGAGCATTTCTCACATGAGCTCATCACGCTTCAATAAGGTTGGCACGCAGCGGCTGAACCCCAGAAAAACGCCCGCTCAAACCCGCGCGGCCCTAACGGTGGATACGATACTCGAGGGTGCGGCCGATATTCTTGAACGTTACGGGTTTGACGGCTACACGACGAACGAGATCGCGGCTCGTGCCGGAGTAAGCATAGGGTCGCTTTACCAGTATTTTCCGAACAAAGACGCAGTTACCATCGCACTCATCGAGCGCGAGACGACCAGTATGGTCGACGCCATCTTGGCAGCGCTCGCCTTAACCCCGCCGAGACGAGCACTGCGGGAGGTGTTTAAGGCGGCCGTCCGCAATCAGGTACGACGTCCACTGTTGGCAAGATTGCTGGATTTCGAGGAAGTTCGATTAGCATCGCTCATGCCAGCGTCGCGCGCCGGTACAATCATCCGAGCTTCGCTAGAAGAGTTCCTACGGAAGAGCTTCGGTCTCTCAATGTCCGTATCTGAAACGACGGCTATGGACATAGTCGAGATTGCCAAGGCGCTAAATTACGCCAGCGGCCGACGAGGAGAGGTCGATGCATCCTCTCTAACGCGCTCTATCGAGGCGGCAGTGTGGGGTTATTTGGACATGAAGGTGAAGTTGGCTCAGCAGCAAACGGGGAACCTTCGAAAGATCGATTCCCAGGCGTCAGATCCGGGAAATCCGCGGGGCTATAAAGTCGGAGTGCGAAATGCGCACCATCGTCAGCGGCTCGCTGATGATGAACACCGTCACAAGTAGGACTGGGTTAAGACCTAAGATTTCGTCGAAACGCTTTTATGACCGGGGCGACGCGCGGATTGAATGCACGGCATTCTCCGCCGCCTAACAGGCGTGCGGCGTACGGACAATTCCTAGACATCGCCAATGCTCACGATTCTCTTTTGAGAACGCGCTTTTCAATACTAAACCGAGGGAGCGGCTGATCGCGAGCAGCGCGCCGTCCAGAGTGACAAACGAATAGCACGAGCTCTCACGCAGCATCACCATTTGGATAAGTGTGAACCTCCTTCGGTATATTTCCTCAGGTTGATTTGAGGCCGCTTCACAACGGACAATGTGAGCTTTCATTTTGTAGCTGCACGTTTCCCGCTGCTTGCCCGCTCCAAAGCGCGGGAATGGGATCGCTTGTAACGCGAGTACTACAATCGCACACAAGCACGCACAATATAGCGCGGATCTGGCCAAGCACGCTGCCCCACAGACTGAGCTAGGTTCGATCTTCTGGATGAGGGTGGAACGCCCTCGAATGGGTTTTGTATAGGCTCACATGTTTACCTCGATCAGCGCGCCTGCATTCTTCAACGCGGCGTTCGGCACCTTACAATCATAAAATGCTGCACACTGTTCGCTCCTTTCGGGGGATGGTTGTCTCACCACATCATTTGGCGAGCCAGACGGGGCTCGACGTCCTCAAAGATGGTGGTGACGCAATAGAGGCGGCAGTCGCCGTCGCCGCCTGCCTGGCAGTCGTCTACCCTCACATGACGGGCATTGGTGGGGATGGATTTTGGCTAATAGCCGAACCCGACGGTCGTACGCATACGATCGACGCCTCTGGGCGCTCGGCAAGTCACGCAAATCTCGGATTGTATGAGAATTTCGCCGAGATACCTCGCCGCGGGCCGCTTGCAGCTAACACGATGGCGGGAGCAGTTTCCGGATGGGTTGCGGCGCTTGAGGCAAGCCCTCGCCGCCTTTTATCACCCTCGCGGCTGCTTCGCGATGCCATTCAATACGCGGAGCACGGTGTAGCGCTCACCCGCGACGGTGCTCAGGTCGCCGCCAGTAAAAGCTCGGAGTTGAAGGATCTGCCCGGCGCCTACGCAAGCGTTTTCGAGCGTGCGGGGCGACCGATGGTGGAAGGCGAACGCTTCCGGCAGCCTGCCCTAGCGGCATCTCTCCGCCGCCTGGGTTCCGAGGGGCTCGGAACATTCTATAATGGTCCTCTCGCTACGACTATTGCGTCCGATTTGGAGGCGCTGGGAAGTCCGCTTACGACGGCCGACTTCGCCGAGCATGTGGCGGATCGCCCTGAACCGCTCTCGGTCGAAATCACCGGCGCTCGGCTCTTCAACACCGCTCCACCAACTCAGGGGCTCGCGTCGCTACTAATTCTAGCTCTGTTCGATCGCGTTCACGCAGACAAATCAGAAAGCTTTGCGCATTTGCATGGTCTCGTTGAGGCCACGAAGCAAGCTTTCCTGGTGAGGGACACGCATGTGGGCGATCCCGCCTGGATGAACCTAAATCCGCAGGCGCTCCTGGATGACAGTGACGCCCTCGATAAAATGGCGGCTCGAATCGAAAGTCATCGCGCCTTGCCTTGGCCTCAGTCCCCCTCTGCCGGCGACACTACTTGGTTCGGGGTGATCGACAATGAAGGGCGGACTGTAAGTGCAATCCAGAGCACCTACTTCGAGTTTGGTTCCGGGCTTGTTCTGCCACGCTCCGGCATTGTATGGCAGAATCGAGGGAGCAGTTTCCGATTGTCGTGCGGCGGCTGGAATGCTCTGCAACCGCGCAGAAAGCCGTTCCATACCTTGACTCCAGGCCTGGCCCGTTTCCAAGACGGACGGGTGATGACTTACGGCACAATGGGAGGCGAAGGCCAACCACAAACGCAGGGTGCAATTTTCACGCGCTATGCCCGCTTTGGCATGCCCTTACAGCAGGCGATCACGGCACCTCGCTGGCTGCTCGGACGTGCTTGGGGGGACGCTAGCACTTCCCTAAAATTGGAGGACCGCTTCGACCCGGCACTTTATGAGACACTGCGCAAAGCCGGTCATGAAGTTGAACTCGTCGGTCCGTTCACGTCTCAGATGGGCCACGCCGGTGCGATCGTTCGGCATCCCGATGGCCTCCTTGAGGGCGCGTGCGATCCTAGAAGCGATGGGTGCGTGGCGGCATGGTGATCTATTGTGCGCCAGGCATAGATCATTCTTGTTTCGCAGTGGAGGGACGGGAGCGACGACATCTGTCGTCCCGATTGGGGCCGTCTGATTCGACTAACGTCTTTTAATCCCTGAGGATTACATCTGTCTTGTAACCCACGCATCTTCTGTATTCGGCGAGAATGAACACGCTCGTCGTATTCTTGGAGTTGCAGGGAGTTGATAGAGCCGGAATCGTCCACGACATCGTCGGTCTGGACCCTTTCCGAGCTCAGCGCTTGTTGAAGAGAGCAGCCATCTGCCGCGAACGTCGAACGACGCATCCAGAAACTTACGCGCTGGACGGCGCGATTCAGTCAGAGAGCCTGGTTAAGAAATTGAACTAGGCGCGGCGCGAGGCTCGCGTCCTCGCCGGTCGAGCAATCAAGGGATTGTCCAAACCAAAAGTGCGAGGCACCGAGTATCTTGTGTGTTCGAACAGTGAAGCGAGCCTGTTGCAAGGCGCGCACGAACGACTCCGATTGTGCGGGATCCACGAATTCGTCCGATGTGCCCCAGCTCACAAACACCGACATTCGGTTCTTGTCGTAAGTGACATGCCGCAACGGCGATGCCTCAAAATAGCTCCGCTGATCCTCATAGGGGTCTCTGCCGATAAGATTGCGCGTCATATTCCATTCGGGATCCGGATTGCGACTGAGATCGTCCTGCCATTGTCCGAAAAGATCGAATACTCCGTAAACAGCCACCAGCACCTTTACATCAGCTGGTGTGGAGGCGAACGCATCGCCGGGATGTCCCCCACCGAACGCAGTCGTGTCGCCTCCAAACGCTGCTAGTGCGGCAAGATGCGCCCCTGCCGACGCACCTAGAAGCCCGATGCGCTGCGAATCGATGGATAGTTCGGGCCCTGAGCCGCGAATAAACCGAACGGCCGCGACGACATCTTGCACCGCCTCGGGAAAGGCCTTGCGGGTTGCGGTCGCAAGGCGATAATCGATAACGAATAGGCCATATCCGCGAGAGGCGAGATAAATACCCCATTGACGAAGGCTGGCCCGTACGCAGATACGCCAACCTCCTCCGGGCACACCTATCAAGATCGGAAAAAGCCTATCTCCCTTAGGAAGGTAAAGATCACCACGCAGCTCTACTCCGTCGTGGGTACAGTACGTTACGTCTTCTCTGCAGATGTAGTCCTGCATGTCCGGCACACTCATTCATACCATTATTCGCCTTGGACGCCGAAACGTAACTCAGCACTGAACGCCCAGTCGAAATCATCCGAGCCTCTCTGATCGCTATACCGACGATAACACTTTCGATCATCATCTTCAGATCAGTGTGAGCGGCTGCTCGCGATTTGAATACTCGCATTTCCCAATTTTCACCCACGCCTGTTTTTCCCAGCGGATGGACCACATTCCCACTGAAGCCACGACACGTGCTCACATTGCTGATCGTCAAAACGTGCTTGGAGCTGAAGCTATGACATCTGAGCCTCGAACTTGCACGCCTCAATTAATAGAAGTACTGAATGCGTCGAAACGAGGTGCGATGAAGCCGGCGATGCATCGCATCGAGATGGCCCGTATATCTCGAATTGAGCCATGCACAAAAAATCTAACCGAAGTCTTTTAGAGCCAAGGAAGAAGCCGGTTCAAGCTCGCTCGGCGGCAACAGTCGCCACCATCATTGAAGCTGCGGCATGCATACTAGAACAGAAAGGATTGGCAGATTACACCACAAATGCCATTGCCAACGTCGCAAGAGTGAGTCCTGGGTCTATCTATCAGTACTTCCCGAGCAGAGACGCGATCACTCGAGCCTTGATAGAGCGCGAAGCAGACTTACTCTTCGACGACTTTGGCGAATTGAATGCTTTCTCGAGCGGGAGAGAGGGTTTAGGGTTTCTCATCAGTGCGGTGGTGAACCGGCGACTGAAGCGGCCAACGCTTACGTGTCTGCTAGACATCGAACGAAAAAGACTACTCGCAGATGACGTGGACAAACGCCTCAAAGCCGAACTCGTCCGGATTTTTCGGACTTGCTTGGAAAGAGCTGACCTGCCGTCAACTGCTCGACATCCCTCCGCGGCTGCCGATTTAATCGCAATCATTAGCGGCATAGTCGATTCTGCGGCGCAGAGAGGCGATGCCAATGCACCGCTTTTAATCTCTCGCGTCAGAAGGGCGATCTTTGGATATCTCCAGATGACATGCGACGGCTTTGGGTAGCTAGATCAACCTAGGATGAGAGCGAGTGCGTGCGCGCCGAGACGCTCAAGGCTTATCAGCAGCAGCTGTCGGAATACTGCGCTCCTTCCGAACTTTGGGACGACGGAATGATCGATCTTGACGACACCCGAAACCGCTCGGTGTCGCCATTTCCGCCTCGCTCAACGCGCCGCTGGCAGATGCCAACTATGGGGTCTTTCGTTTCTAACGCCGGCGTTGACGATGCGAGCGCCTACCGCGCACGGTCGCGTCGGATCAGGTCGGCAGCCTTCTCCGCGACCATGATCGTTGGCAAGTTGGTGTTGGCGCTAGGCACGCAAGGCATGACCGAGGCGTCGACGACACGCAAGCCCCCGAGCCCGATAACGCGACAATGCGCATCGACGACCGCATTGTCATCCTCGAGCCGCCCCATGCGGCATGTGCCGGAGACATGTCCCATCGGCGCAATGGCACTCAGGATGTCGTCGTCGTTCAGCACCCGCCGGTGCCGGCGATTGGCGATCCAGAAGCCAGGCGCCAACCGGCGCGACAATACGAGACGTGAAATGGGCGGCGGCGCATTTAGCACTAAGGATGCGCCCAGCGCAGTCAATGCACCGGCAAGCCCGGTCTTACCGAATTGATCGAGCGACATCACCGGCGGCAACAGAAAGGCGTCATGGTAGTGCTGCCCGAAGAGAGGATCGGCGAGCAGGCTTTCAGCAAAACGAGCGGCCTGCAGAACCCGCGGCGCATCGCGCGGATCGTCCAGGAAGCGGAAATCGATGGCCAGAGGCGCTTCCGGCGCTGCATTGGTCAGGGCCACTGTGCCCCGTGAAAACGGCGCATACAGCGCCGCGCTGAACATGGCGAGATCGACACCGAAACTGCGCGGACTGACCCGACCAATCGCCGTCAGCACCAGATCACCCGCCGGGCAATCCGCCAAACCCGATGAATGCCGCACCCCGGCCAACGCAAAGCGGCGCAACGCTGCCGGTAGCCGCGCGCGTGCCGGCAGCGTCATCGCGATATGCAGATAGGGATGGTTCTGCAGATTCTGCCCGACGCCGGGGCGGTGGAGGCGCGGCTCGATGCCGAGGTCGCGCAGCGACTCGGCGTTACCTATGCCGGCGCGCATGAGCAACGCCGGCGAATGGATGGCGCCGGCACTGAGGATGACCTCGCCCGCCGTGAGTTCGCGGCTCGCGCCCGCCTGCTCGACAGTGACGCCCGTGGCGCGACCATTCTCGATTCGCAGTGCCCGCACCGTGGCGCCCGCAAGAATGGTCAGGTTTGATCGAGCGCGCACGGCAGCGGTCAAGTAGCGGGACGCGGTCGAGGAACGCTTGTGTGCCGTTGCGGCATTGGGCATAGCGAAGAAGCCGCAGCCGGGCGTCTCGTTGATGTCCTCGATATGCCCAAAACCACGGGTCTGCATCGCCGCCTCGATGGCACGCACAAAGCCCGGCCATTCCGCGCGCGGCGGGATACGGATCGGATAGGGACCGCCCGACGATGGCTCATCGGCTTCGGCCCTATGGAAATATGGCAAGACGTCCGGCCAGTCCCACCCCTCAGCACCGGCCTCGGACCAGCGTCGATAGTCCGACGGCATGCCGCGTAAGGCCCACATACCCATGATGCTGGATCCGCCACCCATGATTCGTGCCTGGGGATAGGGATGGAGCCGTCCGCCCTCCCGTCGACGCGCCTGCAACTCCGGCCAGAAATATTCTGGGTTGAGGCTCGAACTCGGGAAGGTGTCGTCGATATCAGCGGGCGTGGCATCCGGCGGCGTATCGGCCCCTGCCTCAAGCAGGACCACGCGGTTCGCCGAGTTCTCGGATAAGCGCGATGCCAGCACCGCGCCGGCACTGCCGCCGCCGACAATGACATAGTCCGCGATCATGCCGGATACCCGCGAGCCGTCAGCGCTCCCGCCCAATCCGCCATGAACTGTCCTCCCTCTTCCCGGAAAGACCACAGTCTACGTCGCACCGGCTTGCGGCAAACAAGAATTAGTCCATACTGGATAAAAATAAATTCAGTATGGATATTCTCCGGCATGAACGAAGGAGAGCTGCTGAGAGTCATCGGTTTCCTCGACCGGCTCCGGGAGCCGTTCGGCGAGCTATTTCCTGTTACCCAGCAGGATCCGACCTGGGCCATCGCCACCAGCCTGGTGACCGCGCAGCTGCGCGGCGAAATCCTGACCGTCTCCGCACTGGCCCAGGTCTCGGGCGTGCCTCACGCGACGGCGCTGCGCCGGATCAATGAGCTGATCGCGAGCGGCTGGATCATTCGGCTGCCACGCACGCGCACGGGCAAGAGCTTCACACTGCATCCCGGCGAGCCGATGATGGCCGCCTTCACCGGCTATGCCCGTCACATCAAGTCCGTGCTGGCGCAAACCGTCGGTGTGCGGTCGAGCGCGGAGAGCGACGAGGATTTCAGCTTCGGAGTCAACCGCATCGACACCTTTCTCGCGCCGCCCCCTAGCATCATGCAGCGGACGATCAACGGCGGCCGGACTCTGCGCTTTCTGCTGCAGGACGATGCCTTCTTCGCTGCGATGCGCGACCTCTGGGCCGATTGGCGCAATAACCTGGCATCTCGTCGCGACTTCGATCTGCTGAAGCTGGACGACATGTATGAGCGCGCCGTGGCCAATGCCCAGCGTCCGGTCTCCGAATACGACGTCATCACCCTGAACGCGCCCTGGCTCGGCTCCTTCGCCGAGAGCGGACGAGTGCAATGCCTGGATACACATCTGCTGAATGTCGGCATCGACTCGCTGGATTTCGATCCCTCGGTATGGGCGACCGGGCGATGGGCCAGCCGCCAGTACGGTGTGCCGATCGTCTCTTCGATCGAGCTGTTCGCCGCGCGCACCGATCTGTTCGCCGAGAAATCGCTCAACTTCCCCCGCAGTTTCGACGAGGTGATCGCGGCGGGGCGGAAGCTGCACGCGCCCGCCGAAGGCCGTTTCGGCATCACCTGGAACGGCGTGCGCGGCATGCCGATCGCGTCCAGCTTCATGTCCCTGGTCGGCTGCTGTGGCGGCGCCGTGCTGCAGGGGCCACGTGGTCCCGCCACACACCGGGCGATCGACTGGAGTGCCGCCGAACTGATGCCGTCCCTGAAGAGCGACGCGGCGCGCGCGGCGCTCGACTATATGCACCGGCTCTGCACCATTTCGCCGCCGGACGTGCTGGAGCTCAGTTGGGATCCCTCGGTCGAGCTGTTCCTGACCGGTCGCGCGGCGATGGCCTATGCTTGGTCCATGCGCGCGGTGCGCTTCGAGGCGGATATGCGCTCGCGGGTCAAGCGCCGCGTGCGCTACCTGCCACAGCCAGCGGGGCCGCGCGGCGGCAATATCACGCCGCTCGGCGGCTTCCTGCTGGCGATCCCGGCCAATCTGCCGTCTGACCGCGTCGAGGCCGCAGCGGCCGCGATCGGCAGGATGACCTCACGCGAATCGATCCAGAGCCAGATCGACAATGGCTTCCCTGTCCTGCCGCGCTTCAGCATGGCCGCCAATCCCGACACGACCGCAGCCTCCCCGATCGTGCGCGCCATTGATCAGATGGCTCGGCGCGGGCAGCTCCAGGCTTGGCAGCGCCCGGCGGTGCCGGGCTACATCGCCGTCGAAACGATCATTGGTGAGGAGGTACATGACGCTCTGACCGGTCGCAAATCCGACGCGGCGGCTCTGAGCGATGCGCAGCACCGTATCATGGCAGTTCTGAAGCGGGAGCGGCATCTGACCAACGCCAAGCGATCATGATCGCCGTGTCCCATTCGGCGGGATGTTGGCGGACTTGGCTCGATTACTTCCATTCGCGAACCATCACACGAGATATCGCATCGTGGTCGTATAGATGACCTCGGGACGAGGCGGCTTCGTCGTCGCCTCGCCCTAACATCTCACCAACCAGAACGTCGGCAGCGTTCCAGAACTGACCGGTCGGCGTGGGCGAAGGGCGTCCGAAAGGACCGGCGTCCCGCGCGATACGTTCGACGATGCGGATCGACACGAGGTCTCTTATCCATCGAGCCTCGCCGAAAAGTCCAAAACGGACAATTCCATTGTTGCGTCTCCTGCGGTGGACTGTTGTGCTCTCGCATGACGGACCAAGAGCTGTTGCAACGGGTCCGTGTCGCAAACAATAAAATTGGAGTGAGGAAATGTCCCAAGACGATTTTGCGACGCTCAAGGCGCGTGTCCAGGCATTGGAGGATCGAAACGCGATACTCGACACGCTGAAGCGGTACGGTCACGCCCTCGACTACGGTGACTTCGACCGGTTGATGGACTGCTTCACGGCCGACGCCGTGCGCGAGACGAGGCGACCGGATGGCTCGGTCAATCGATGGGAAGGCGTTGCTGGCACCAAGGATTTCGCGAGCCGCCATTCGCATGCTCCTGAAATTTTTCATAAGCACCTCGTCCTCAACAGTCTGATCGAATTGCACGGCGACACTGCAGATGTCGTGAGCTACATGTTCCGCTTCGATCCGCGCGACGGCGAACCGTCGTTCGTCTGGGGGATGGGGCGATATCTGGATACGCTGAGGCGAGATCCCGATGGCCGCTGGCGCATCATGCGGCGCATTTCCGAGATCGAAGATCAATGGCCCGGTCGATTTGTCTTGACCGGACATCAGGTGAAAGCCTGAGGCCCGCAAGAGCCTCGAGAACTGTTGATTTCCAGCGATTCCCGGCCCTGTTCGCAAACGGGCGCCGCAAGCTGCTGCCGTGTCCATTCCTGCATCACAGCGGGCTCTGTCCAAGCAGGGTGCTTACGTGCGGACAATGGCAGTGAATATCGACCTGCCGTCCAAGCGAAAGCAGAACAACGATGAGGGAACGTCCATGATGCTTCAGGAACCGAATACCTACTCGATCGCCGGGACGGCTGCCGTGGCGGCAGTCTCGGACGACACACGCCATGCAAATTCCGATCGCCGCGAAGTGAGGCGCGTCATCATCTCCGGCTACCTCGGATGTGCAATCGAGTTCTACGACTTCCTCTTGTACAGCACGGCTTCTGCGCTCGTGTTCGGGCCGGTCTTCTTTGGCAACCTCTCGCCGCTGATGAGCACGGTTGCTGCCTACGCGACATTTGCCGCTGGGTATTTGGCTCGCCCCTTAGGCGGCATCATCTTTGGCCACTTCGGCGACCGACTCGGGCGTAAGAGCATGCTCGTCATCACAATGTGGATGATGGGCATCGCTTCGACGTTGGTGGGTCTTCTGCCAACGCCCCAGACCATTGGCTGGGCGGCTCCTGCGCTATTGCTGCTCATGCGCATCATCCAAGGCCTCGCGGTTGGCGGCGAGTACGGTGGAGCATTGATGATGGCCATCGAACACGGCGATCAGAAAAGGCGGGGCCTTTTTGCGTCGCTCATCCACATCGGTGCGCCGACTGGCACCTTGCTCTCGGCGCTCGCATTCGGGCTCGTCAAACTGCTACCCGAGGACCAGTTTCTGCAATGGGGATGGCGCGCGCCCTTCCTCTTCAGCGCTCTGTTGCTGGTCATCGGCGTCTACATCAGAAACCGGATCAGCGAGTCACCGCTTTTCCTCGAGGCTTTGAAGCGCAAAGGTGAAATGAGCCGATTTCCTCTCGCTCATCTGCTGCGCTTTGAGTGGAAGGCCGTCATTCTCGCTGTCGTCACGGCAGCAGGACCGCTTGCCGTCTTCATCGTTGGGGCAACCTTCACACAGACCTATATCCGCAATCTGGGATTGGACTCGAGCATCGCGCTGTTCGCGCTCGCGTTCGCAAACGGTGTCAACCTCGTGTGGTTCCCGGTCTGCGCTCATCTCAGCGACAAGTATGGACGCAGGCCAGTGTTACTCACGGGCTTTTCGCTCTCGATTCTGCTGATCGGCCCCAACTTCCTCCTGGTCTCGACGGGTGACCCGATCCTGACTGTCCTCGCGTTCTGGCTTTTGGGTTCGTTCGCAGCAGGCCTGCTCTATGGACCCATGGGGGCCTTCCTGAGTGAGAAGTTCAGCACCAAGACCCGCTACACCGGCGCCTCCATCGGCTATCAGCTTGGCTCGACCCTGGGCGCTGGCCTCACCCCGCTGATCGTGACGTGGATTTTCGCCTCTACGGGGGGAACGAGCGTCATCGGAGTTGGCGCCTTCCTGGCAGTGTTCTGCCTCGTCTCGATGCTTTGCGTCGTGCTTTCGCCGGAAACACGCCAGGCCGACATCTCGCACTGACGCCGCTTGGCGCATCAATTCGGTCCGACATCCGCTTCACCAGGGGAAAACGATGACATCATCCGAACTGCGGCAGAAACCATTGTATCTGCTCAAACGTAATCCGATGATCAACCAGGAGCAATTCGGCAAACATTGGTTCGAGGTCCATGCCGAGGTCCTCAAGTCGATCCCGGAATGGCCTCGGTTGCGCAGCGGTTACGTGCAGAATCATCTGATTGGTTCGGGTCTCCTGGGCCAATTGCCGTTCCCCTATGACGGGGTGGCGCAGGTCTACGTTCGGCCCGGCACCGAGGGTGGCCCGTCCTTTCCCGAGATGCCGGTATTTCGGGAGCGCGTGATCCCCGATGAGGAGGCTTTCCTAGATCGGGGCCGCGTTGTCGTTCTCAAGACACTCGAGCACGTGATCCTTCCAGGGGCTGGCGCCGTGAAGGTCTTCATCTTCCACCGCCGGCGTGCAGGTCTGTCGCAGCAGGACTTCAGCAACCGCTGGCGCACCGCGCACAGGGATATCGTGCTGGCTCAGGAAGACTTCGCGAAAGGACTCCGCGGCTATCGGCAGGATCACACGATTCCAGGCGCAACGCGGTATCTGGCGGGCGGAGTCGTGCCTGCCGATGAGGAATTCGATGGTGCCTCCGAATTCTGGTTCGATTCATCAGAGGCAGCAAAAGCCGCCTTCAATACGTCGGGCTACACGCGGAGAATTCGTGACGATGCATCCAACGTCTTCGATTTGAGCCGCGAGATTGCATGCCTTGTCGACCCCCGTGTGATTCTTCCCGAATGACACCCATCGCTTAAGTCTGGGTCTGACAGTCAAAGTTGCCAACCGCCCTCGCGCATTCAGTCATGAGGAAACCAATGAAATCGCCAATGAGTTTGGAAAAGTCACGGAGCGCTTGGCGTTTGATTGCCGCGATGGCGGTGCCAACTATGATGGGCATCACAACGACTGCTGGCCAAACGGCGGCGCCGGTACAGGTCCCTGGTCCGATCGTGGCGTCAGGCGCCAAGCTGGAAAAGCTATTCGATGGAGGGGTCTGGACTGAGGGTCCTGCGGTTGGCCCCGACGGTAGGATTTATTTCTGCGACATCACGATGACGTTCGCGACTGGGATGGATGCCGGGAACATTTTGGTCTTCGATCCTGCCACCAACAAGACCTCGATCTTCCGTTCACCAAGTGGCATGGCCGCTGGGATCAAATTCGATCGCGAAGGACGAATGATCGTCGCGCTAGGCGCCGATTTTGGCGGCCGTTCTATCGTTCGCACGGACAGCAAGACCGGTCGAACAACGATAATCGCGGGGCTTTATAAAGGACGCCCTTTCAATGCGCCGAATGACCTCGATATCGACGATCAAGGTCGTATCTACTTTACCGATCCCCGATATTTTGGTCATGAACCGATCGAGCAGCCGATTCAGGGAGTCTACCGCCTCGACACAGACGGCTCGGTCCATCTCATCCTTGCCGATGTTGCCAGGCCGAATGGCATTGTGATTTCGCCCAATCAAAAGACTCTGTACGTTGCCGAACTCGATTCTTTGGTCTCCGACTTTCGCATCGACAAGGTCCCGCAGCGGAACGGCGCCATGCGGCTATTGGCCTATGACTTGGCCGCGGACGGGACAGCGAGCAATCAACGCGTTCTTGCTGACTACGGCAGTGAGATCGGCCCTGACGGCATTACCGTTGATGCACGGGGAAATGTCTACGCTGCGGTATCAGCGGCGAGTCGTCGCGGCGTGCGTGTCTACGCACCAAGCGGCGAGGAGATCGCATACATCCCCGTGCCTGACGAACCCGCGGTGTCTAACGTCGCGCTTGCCACCCGTGACCGCCGAACGTTTCTCTACATAACAGCGAAGAAGAGTCTATATCGGATTGAGACGTCGATACCCGGTCGACCGAGGTGAGCGGCAGTCGATTTCGCGTTGCATCCAACCTCTCTCGATATGAACCGCTCGATCACGTGTCTTGTCGACCCCGGGTGATCCGTGAACTGCAAGGCGACCACGACGTGGGGATGGTATCGACCCGCCACTGCCGAGTCGTATCGACTGCACAGATCGTGGCGTTGTGGCTGGGTCCTCCGATATGCTCATCGGCGCGCGGTTCACGTTCGAATTCTGGCGACGCCCGCCGCGATACTCTGGTCACGCAGTCGACGTGCCGCATCATAGGCAAGTTGAGCTAAATCCAGCAACCGATGTCCAATTAGAGAAAGATTTGGGGATCTGCGCTTCGAGGGCGGCCCGCTCGCCCGAGAGACACCGTTCGATTAATTCGCGCGTGAGGTCCGAGCCTTGGCTGTACCCGAGCTAGGGATGTCAATGCGAATGCCGGTGATGCAGATCGGGATAATGCGGGTGTTTGTGCCGTAACGGTCTATGTTCGTGCCAGTGTGAGTGCGGCTCTGCGACGGCTCCCGAGTGATCATGTCGGTGATGTTCGTCGTGAATATGCTTGTGTTCATGCGCCATCGCTTCATGAATATGGTCGTGCTCGTGACGTTCAGTGAGGTGGAGCCAGAGGCCCAGTCCCATAAGCAGCGCTGCGATGAGAAGCTTCAAAGTGAACGGGTCGCCCAGGCCCAGCGCAATCAAGGCGCCTATAAACGGCGCGAGCGAGAAGTAAGCGCCGGTGCGGGCAGTGCCAAGGTGGCGAAGGGCAAGCACAAACAAAACAAGGCTCAGCCCGATCACGAAGAACCCCAGAACTGCAGCGAGAATCGCTGCGCGAGTAGACGGCAATACGTTACCCAGCCAGAATCCGCCCGCGATGTTTGCCGCACCGGCGAACAAGCCCTTGACCATTGCGATGATGACGGGGTCGGCAGACGACAATTTCCGTGTCAGGTTGTTATCAATGCCCCAGCACAGGCAAGCGCCTGCGATCAACGCGCCTCCCACGTCCAGCGAAACGCCCTGACCCTGCCAAGACAAGGCTATTGCGCCGAGGACGATCGCCAAGGCCCCGAATAACAGGCGCCGATCGACGTTCTCGCGGAACAGGAGCCACGCAATCGCCATCGTCGCAATGCTTTCGAGATTCAGCATCAATGATCCGGAAGAGGCTGACGTTCGGCCAAGTCCGAGCATCAACAATGTTGGGCCAAGAATACCTCCGAAAATAACGATAGTTACCAACCAAGGCACGTCGTGTCGTCTTGGAGGCGCCTCTTGAGCCGGTAGGCCAATCGCGGCTCGTGCCCCCTGCACCACCGCAAGGCCAAGGCCGGCACCGAGATAGAGCAGCCCCGCCAGCATCTGAGGATCGATGCTGGCGAGCAATAGTTTTGAAAGCGGCGCTGCAGCACCGAAAAGGACAGCCGAACCAAGCGCCAGCGGGACGCCTGGCCATTGAATTGATGATCGGTCAAGTTGCATGCGCCTCGCCTTTCATAACGCCGTCTATTCGGCAGTATATCTTGCCGTCAGGGAATGACCGTGCAAGCTCGCCGAAAACACCACAATCGCCTTTGGTGACAACTCGCTCTGCAGTTTTCCGGTCATCATGTTCGGACTGGTCGGCGTAAGCGGAACGGTGGCAGTCTTGCCGCCGTCCTGAATTGTTGCGCGACCTCGCATGTCCTTGGTCGGAAGCGGCGATCCATCGTCGTCCCCAACATAGAAGACGATATCCGTACCCTTGCGGACAAACTCAATGGGATGCCCCTGCGATTTGACGACGGGACCGCCATTGCTCCCCTTCGTCTGTGCCATGGCAACGTCCGGCATGGCCGCGATCACAGCCAGCATGGCCGGGATAATATATCTTCTCATCGGTAGCTCCTCGGTGGTTTGGTGCGGACGTCAATAGGCTTCCGCAGGGGTGAAGGTTGCAGCATGTCCGGCCACGAGCCGCTCCAGCGGCTGCTTACCAAACATCAAGAACAGGATCGGGGTCACGACGGTGTCGAGGATAGTGGCACTCAGCAGACCGCCAAAAATCGTCACGGCCACGGGGTGAAGGATCTCCCTGCCCGGTTGGTCCGCGCCGATCAAAAGCGGCGTCAGGGCCAGTCCTGCGCAAAGCGCTGTCATCAGAACGGGACTGAGGCGCTCCATGCTCCCCCGAACGATCAGCTCGATTCCGAAATGCTCACCTTCGTGAATGGCGAGATTGATATAATGGGATATCTTCAAGATCCCATTGCGAGCCGAGATGCCGGCCAGCGTGATGAAGCCGATCATCGAGGCCACCGACAAGGGCTGCCCGGGAATCTTCAACGCGGCAACGCTCCCGATCAAAGCGAGCGGAATACCGCCCATGATGATCAGCGCCAGCGCGGTCGATCGATAGCGGCTGTAGAGAACGATGAAGATCATCGCCATCGACGCCAGCGACAGAATGCCGATGCGCCAGGACGCCTCCTGCTGGGCCTGAAATGCGCCCTCGAGGTTAGTTGTGTAGCCTTGCGGAAAGTCGAGTTCCCGAACGGTCTTCTGGATGTCGGCGGCGATATCGGCGATGTCGCGGCGTCCATCCCCGTTGCCGTAGACGACGATCCTGCGTTGGGTCCCCTCCCGTTGAATCTGGTTCGGGCCGTCGGTCTCGACAACCTCGGCCAAAGCACTCAGCGGAACGAATTCCAGGCCCGTCGGAATGAGCAGGTTTTGCAGCCCGGTTGTCGAACGGTCTTGCTCCGACAGGCGCATGACGACGTCGAAGCGGCGGTTACCGTCGACGATCTGGGAGACCTTCCGGCCATTGGAAAGCGTGTCGAGTGCCTGGGTGATCGCGGCCGGCGTCAGGCCATGAAGTGCGGCGCGAGCATGGTCGACCTGAACCCGCACCTGCGGAATGAGCACCTGCTTTTCGACCTGGAGGTCGACCAGACCGGGGGTCGTCGATAGACGTTGCCGCACGGTTTCGGACAGGCGGCGCAACATCTCGATGTCCTGTCCAAAGATCTTGAGCACGATCTGGGCACGAATACCCGACTGGAGATGATCCAGGCGGTGGCTGATCGGCTGTCC
>NZ_KB902771.1:0-226665 GCF_000379585.1 Bradyrhizobium sp. WSM2793
TGCGGTACTATCTGCTGTCCAAATACATCTCCCCCAAGAGGTTGCTCCACGTCACCCGCAGCCATTGGGGCATCGAGAATCAGCTCCATTGGGTTCTCGACGTCCATTTCGCTGAGGATGGCAACCGCTCGCGCTGTGACCACGCCCCCGAGAATCTCGCCATTCTGCGCAGGCTCGCCCTCAATGTTCTGCGAACCCACCCGGATCGCGCTTCCCTCCGGCGTAAAATCAAGCGCGCTGGCTGGGACAACGCATTCCTCTTGGCCACCCTCAGCCATATGCGATAGCCCTGCCCTCCAGGGGAGGGTAAGAAGCCAAAAATGTCCCCCGATCTCCACTTCTTCCTCTTCCTTCTCCTGCGCATGGCGATCGCGGCGGCGTTCGTCGTGACGGCCTCGATCATCACTGAGCGCGCGGGTCCGGTGATCGGCGCGCTGGTCGCGACCCTGCCGATCTCGGCCGGTCCCTCCTACGTCTTCCTCGCGCTCGACCACGATGCCGCCTTCATCGCGCAGGGTTCGCTGGCGAGCCTTCCGATCAATGCGGCGACGATCTTCATGTGCCTCGCTTATGTCGTGCTGGCGCAGCGGCATGGTTTTGCGGTGAGTTGTGGAAGCGCGGTTACCGTCTGGATCGTGCTGGCCTCGATCATCCGCCAGTTCGACTGGTCGCTCACCGCCGGGCTCGCCGCCAATCTGATCGCCTTCGGCATCTGCATTCCGCTCCTGGCGGGCTATCGCCATGTGAAGATGCCTCTGGTCACGCGTCGCTGGTACGACGTGCCGATGCGGGCTGCGCTGGTCGCGACCCTGGTCGCCATCGTGGTCTCGACTTCGGGCTGGGTGGGACCCCGCATCAGCGGCATTATCGCGCTGTATCCCGTGGTGTTCTCCAGCATCATGGTGATCCTGCATCCGCGCATCGGCGGCCCGCCGACCGCGGCGGTGCTCGCCAACTCCGCCTGGGGCCTGCTCGGATTCGGCACGGCGATTGCCGTCTTGCACGTTGCGGTCGTGTCGTTCGGCTCGGCCGTCGGTCTGTGTCTCGCGCTCGGCACCTGCATCGCCTGGAATCTGACGCTGTGGGGAATCGGCCGGCGAACGATGCGCAGGGCGCGGCAAGGACCGTGAGACTACGGACACGCGCGACACCGCGTCGCGAAAGACATGTCGGAGACGGCATCTCATGCCGACGGGCAACGCGGCATCTTCCCAAGCCATTGGATGAGAAATGTCATTTCAAGTCGCAGGGGCGCGGGTGGCGGCTCTCGACGCCCGCCGGATCGTTCCCGGCTCTGCTGGTTTCCGACAATTCTATTAGAACTTTGTTCGAGCTTTTCCCGTACGAATAATTTCGCGTACCCGCTTCCGCCGTCGTCGGCGTGAACTCGTCCGAGCTGCATCCGAGTGCAGGGACCCGCGGGAATTGTCGATTTGAATACGGCTGTGTTGCCGCAGCGGTCACTTCCCCTACGGGCTGTCCACGTTACTTCGAGATGGAGATTGGTTGATGTTCGGTCGCAAGTCCCACAGCGATGCACAAGGGCGGCTCGACGCCATAGGCCGTTCGCAGGCCATGATCGAATTCAATCTCGATGGCTCGATCGTCACGGCCAACCAGAATTTTCTCGACGCCCTCGGCTATCGGCTTGACGAGATTCAGGGCAAGCATCACTCCATGTTCGTGCCGGCCGACCAGCGCGATACCGCCGAGTACAAGGCGTTCTGGGCTGCATTGAACCGTGGCGAGTATCAGGCGCGCGAGTTCAAGCGGATCGCGAAGGGTGGCCGCGAGGTCTGGATCGAAGCATCCTACAATCCGGTGCTCGACGGCAACGGCAAGACGGTGATGGTCGCCAAGATCGCGACCGACATCACGGCGAAGAAGATCCGGAGCATGACGGATGCATCGAAGATCGCCGCGATCAGCCGTGCCCAGGCCGTCATCGAATTCAAGCTCGACGGCACCATCGTCAGCGCCAACGAGAATTTCTGCAAGACGCTCGGCTATTCGCTGGCCGAGATCGAGGGCAAGCATCACAGCCTGTTCATGCCGCAGGCCGACCGCGACGGCGCGGCCTATCGCGAGTTCTGGGCTGCACTCAACCGCGGTGAATACCAGGCCGGCGAGTTCAAGCGCATCGGCAAGGGCGGCCGCGAAGTGTGGATCCTCGCCTCCTACAACCCACTGCTTGACGAGAACGGCAAACCTTACGGCGTCGTCAAATTCGCAACGGACGTCACCGCGGAGAAGCTGAAGAACGCCGATCTCGCCGGCCAGATCGCGGCGATCGACAAGGCCCAGGCCGTGATCGAATTCAACATGGACGGCACGATCATCGCCGCCAACGCCAACTTCCTCGGCGCGCTCGGCTACTCGCTGGCCGAGATCAAGGGCAAGCACCACAGCATGTTTGTCGAGCCCACGGAGCGCGACGGCGCGGCCTATCGCGAGTTCTGGGCCGCCCTCAACCGCGGTCAGTACCAGGCGGCCGAATACAAGCGCATCGGCAAGGGCGGCAAGGAGGTCTATATCCAGGCCTCCTACAACCCGATCCTCGATCTCAACGGCAAGCCGTTCAAGGTCGTGAAATATGCCACCGACACCACGCGTCAGGTGCTGGTCCGCATGGGCAACGAGCGCGTGCGCGGCATGATGGAATCGGTCGCCGCCGGTTCGGAAGAGCTGAACGCTTCGGTGCGGGAGATCTCCGAGGCGATGACCAAGTCCCGCGAGACCGCGATGAGCGCGGTGGAGCAGGTCGCCTCCGCCGATGCTCAGGCCCAGCGCCTCACCGAGGCGGCGCAGTCGATGAGCGGGATCGTCGAGATGATCAACAGCATCACCGGACAGATCAACCTGCTCGCGCTCAACGCCACGATCGAATCCGCACGGGCCGGCGAAGCCGGCCGCGGCTTTGCGGTGGTCGCCTCCGAAGTGAAGAGCCTCGCCAATCAGGCCAAGCAGGCCACCGACAAGATCGGCCAGGAGATCGGCAGCCTCAACGGCATCTCCGGCGACGTCGTCAGCGCGCTCGGCTCGATCAAGCAGGCGATCAACAATGTCAGCGAATACGTGACATCGACCGCCGCTGCCGTCGAGGAGCAGAGCACGGTGACGAACGAGATGTCGACCAGCATGCAGCGCGCGGCTGCGGAGGCGGCTGCGATCGCGGCGCGGGCGTAGCGCTCAGCGCACGGAATCGTAGGGTGGGCAAAGGCGCGCACTTCGCGCGCCGTGCCCACCATCTCTTCCCGATCTCGTCCGAAACGCGGTGGGCACGCTTCCGCCGTCGCTCTTCGAGCTATGGCGGACAAGTCGCTTTGCCCACCCTACGGCACCGCTACTGCTTCGGCAGTTTGGCCTTCAACGCATACAACGCATCCAGCGCCTCGCGCGGCGACATCTCGTCGGGGTGCAGCGCCTTCACGGCTTCCATCAGCAACTCAGCCTCGGTCGGCGGCGCCGCTTCCGCGGCGGCGCGCGAGGGCACGGCGAACAGAGGCAGATCGTCCACCAGCGCCCGTGCGGTCTGGCCGCGGTCCTGTGCCTCCAGCTTGGAGAGCACCGATTTGGCGCGATTGATCACGGCCGGCGGCAGGCCGGCGAGCTTGGCCACCTGGATGCCGTAGGAGCGGTCGGCCGAGCCGGGCAGCACCTCGTGCAGGAATACGACATTGCCCTGCCATTCCTTCACGCGCACCGTGGCATTGAACATGCGCGGCAGTTTGGCCGAGAGCGCGGTCAGCTCGTGATAATGCGTGGCGAACAGGGTGCGGCAGCGATTGCTCTCGTGCAGGTGCTCGATCGCGGCCCAGGCAATCGAGAGACCATCGAAGGTCGCGGTGCCGCGGCCGATCTCGTCGAGGATCACGAGCGAGCGTTCGCCGGCCTGGTTCAGGATCGCAGCCGTCTCGACCATTTCGACCATGAAGGTGGAGCGACCGCGGGCGAGATCGTCGGCGGCGCCGACACGCGAGAACAGTCGGTCGATGATGCCGATCCGCGCGCGCGCGGCCGGCACGAAGCTGCCGATTTGGGCAAGCAGGGCAATCAGCGCGTTCTGACGCAGGAAGGTCGATTTGCCGGCCATGTTCGGGCCGGTGAGCAGCCAGAGCTGGCCGGACTTTTGCGCCGGGCTTGGCGAGAGGTCGCAGGCATTGGCGATGAACGGCTCGCCATTGCGCTTCAGCGCCTGCTCCACCACGGGATGGCGGCCGGCCTCGATCGCAAAGCCGAGGGAATCGTCCACGTCCGGCCGCACATAATTGTCGTCGACCGCGAGCTTTGCCAGTGATGTCGCAACGTCGAGCAAGGCGAAGGCGTGGGCGGCGGCGCGCAGATCGTCGCTGATCGCCATGGCCTTGGCTGACAGCCGCTCGAAAATCTCGAGCTCTAGGCCGAGCGCGCGATCGCCGGCATTGGCGATCTTGGCTTCGATCTCGCCCAACTCGGAGGTGGTGAAGCGCACCTGCCCCGCCAGCGTCTGGCGATGGATGAAAGTCGCGTTCAGCGGCGCCGACATCAGCTTGTCGCCGTGCTGCGCGGTGACCTCGACGAAATAGCCGAGCACGTTGTTGTGCCGGATCTTCAGGCCTTTCACGGATGTCGTGTCGGCGTAGCGCGCCTGCATCGAGGCGACGACGAGACGCGAGGCGTCGCGCAGGTTTCGGGCTTCGTCGAGCGCCGGCTCATAGCCCTGTCGAACGAAGCCGCCGTCGCGCTTGATCAGCGGCAGCTGCTCGTCGAGCGCGCTGGCGAATTCGGCCGCGAGCTCGCGCGAGGGACGCTGCAAGGCCGCCATCACCGCGGCGATTTCCTGCGGCGGCTGATCGAGCTCGCCAAGCCGCGCCAGCACCTGGTCGGCGGCGATGATGCCGTCGCGCAGACCTGCGAGGTCGCGCGGGCCGCCGCGGCCGACTGACAGGCGCGCCAGCGCGCGCGACATGTCGGGCGCGCCGCGCAGGATGCTGCGGATGTCTTCGCGCGCAGCTGAATCGGCGACGAAGGTACTGACCGCATCGAGCCGGCGCGCGATCGCCGGCGCATCCGTCAGCGGCGCGGCCAAACGTTGAGCCAGCAGACGCGAGCCCGCCGAGGTCACAGTGCAGTCGATCGCATCGAGCAGCGAGCCGCGACGTTCGCCTGCGAGCGTCCGGGTCAGCTCGAGATTGACGCGGGTCGCCGGATCGATCGCCATGGTCGCGCCGGAAGCTTCGCGCGCGGGCGGCGACAGCGGCGGATGCTTGCCGACCTGGGTGCGGTCGACATAGGTGACGGCGGCTGCTGCTGCCGTGGCCTCCAGCCGCGTCAGCTGCGCCAGCCCGTCCATGGTCGCGACAGCGAAATAATCGCAAAGGCGCTTTTCGGCGGTGGCGCCGTCGAAGACGTCGCGCGTCAGCGGCGTCACCGCCGGCAGCTCGCGCAAGGTCTGTCCGAGCTCGCTGTCGTTATAGAGCGCGTCGGTGACGATGGCCTCGTTCGGGTTGATGCGCGCCAGCGTCGCGGCGAGCTCGCCGCCCGAGCACTCCATCACGGTGAACTCGGCGGTCGAGATGTCGATCCAGGCGAGGCCGAAGCGGTCGCCGCCGCCGGAGGCGCGGGCGCGCGCGATCGCGAGCAGATAATTGTTGGCACGCGCATCGAGCAGCGTGTCCTCGGTCAGCGTGCCAGGCGTCACCAGCCGCACCACGCCGCGGCGGACCACGCTCTTGTTGCCGCGTGCCTTGGCGGCAGCAGGATCTTCGGTCTGCTCGCACACCGCGACGCGGTGGCAGGCCGAGATCAGCCGATGCAGATAATCCTCGGAACGCTCGACCGGCACGCCGCACATCGGGATGTCGGCGCCGTGGTGCTTGCCGCGCTTGGTCAAGACGATGCCGAGCGTCCTGGAGGCGATCTCGGCATCCTCGAAGAACAATTCGTAGAAATCGCCCATCCGGTAGAACAGCAGCAGGCCCTGATGCGCCGCCTTGATCTCCAGGTACTGTTCCATCATCGGCGTGACGCGCGCGACGGCTTCCGTTGGCGAAGCGGGCGCTTCGTCGGGGGGCGGTACTTGTATCGGCTGTTGCATGGTCATGGGCGGCGCAACCTACAAAATTTCGCCCCCTGCTCCTATCGCTTTGGCCGGAAGGAGCGGGTTTTCCACGTTGTCCGCATTGCGGCATGCGTGGCCGGCGTGCGGCCCCCTCGGAACACGCGTGTATCAGTCAATTGACCTGCTGCGGGCGCCCTCCTAAAACTCCGGCGTCATTGAAGAATTTGGGCCGAACCGCGGCATTCAGGGAGAACAACGATGCGTGACGTCTTTATCTGCGATGCCGTGCGGACCCCGATCGGCCGCTTCGGCGGCTCCCTCGCCAAGGTGCGTGCCGACGATCTCGCCGCCGCGCCGATCAAGGCACTGATGGCCAAGCACCTCAATCTCGACTGGGCGCAGGTGGACGAAGTCTTCTTCGGCTGTGCCAACCAGGCCGGCGAGGACAACCGCAACGTCGCCCGCATGGCGCTTCTGCTCGCTGGTCTGCCGGACTCGGTTCCCGGCCAGACGCTCAACCGGCTCTGCGCCTCGGGCCTCGATGCGGTCGGTGCGGCCGGCCGCGCCATCCGCTCCGGCGAGATCGAGCTCGCCATTGCCGGCGGCGTCGAATCCATGACCCGCGCGCCCTTCGTGATGGGCAAGGCGCAGGAGGCCTTCTCGCGGTCGGCCGAAATCTTCGACACCACGATCGGCTGGCGTTTCATCAATCCGCTGCTCAAGGCTCAGTATGGCGTCGACGCCATGCCGGAGACCGGCGAGAACGTCGCCGAGGAATTCCAGGTCTCGCGCGCCGACCAGGACGCCTTCGCCATCCGCTCGCAGCAGCGCGCCGGCAAGGCGATCGCGGCGGGCTATTTCGCCGAGGAAATCGTCCCGATCACCATTCCCGGCGGCAAGGCGGGTCCCATCACCGTCGACAAGGACGAGCATCCGCGTCCCGAAACCACGCTCGAAGGTCTCGCAAAACTGAAGCCGATCGTGCGCAATCCCGGCACGGTGACCGCCGGCAATGCTTCCGGCGTCAATGACGGCGCGGCCGCGATGATCCTGGCCTCGGAAGCTGCGGTGAAGAAGCATGGTCTCACGCCCCGCGCGCGCATCCTCGGCCTTGCCTCGGCCGGCGTGCCGCCGCGCATCATGGGCATTGGTCCCGTGCCCGCGACCCGCAAGCTGATGGAGCGGCTCGGCAAGAAGATCAGCGATTTCGACCTGATCGAGCTCAACGAGGCCTTCGCCTCGCAAGGCATCGCCTGCATGCGCCAGCTCGGCGTTGCCGACGACGCCGATTTCGTCAATCCGCATGGCGGCGCGATCGCGCTCGGCCATCCCCTCGGCATGAGCGGCGCGCGCCTCGCGCTCACCGCCGTCCACGGCATGGAGAAGCGCGGCGGCAAGCTCGCGCTCGCCACCATGTGCGTCGGCGTCGGCCAGGGCGTCGCGGTCGCGATCGAGAAGGTGAACTGAACTCTCTCCTCCCCCTCTCCCCGCTTGCGGGGAGAGGGTTGGGGTGAGGGGAGTCTCCGCAAGGACGGTGATAGTTGGACTCGCGGAGAGNCCCCCTCNCCCGCCGCGCTTCGCGCGCCGGCCTCTCCCCGCAAGCGGGGAGAGGCGAAGAGTCCGGGTTCGCTCGTTTCTCTCGCGTCCCGGAATGACAGGGAGAAAAAGCCAGCATGATCATCGAGCGCGAGCAGGACGTCACGGCCGCGGCACTGGCGGTGATGGAGCGGACTTCCGATCCGCGGATGCGCCAGATCATGATTTCCCTGGTCAAGCATTTGCACGGCTTCGTGCGCGACGTCCGCCTGACCGAGAAGGAGTTTCGCGATGCCACCGCTGTCATCGCCGAGCTCGGCAAGCTGACCACCGACACGCACAACGAAGTGGTGCTGATGGCGGGCTCGCTCGGCGTCTCGCCGCTGGTCTGCCTGCTCAACAACGGCGACCAGGGCAATACCGAAACCGATCAGTCACTGCTCGGGCCGTTCTGGCGGTTGAACTCGCCGCGGGTCGAGAATGGCGGATCGATCGTCCGCTCCGAGACCCCGGGCGCGCCGCTGTTCGTGAACGGCCGCGTCGTGGACAAGGACGGTCGTCCGGTCGTCGGCGCCGAGGTCGATGTCTGGCACGCCTCTCCGGTCGGCCTTTACGAGAACCAGGATCCTGACCAGGCCGACATGAACCTGCGTGGCAAGTTCACGACCGACCAGGATGGGCGCTTCTCCTTCCGTTCGGTGATGATGGTCGGCTATCCCATTCCGACGGACGGCGTGGTCGGCCAGCCTGCTGGAGGCGCAGAGCCGCCATCCCTACCGCCCCGCGCATCTGCATGCCCTGATCTTCAAGCCGGGCTTCAAGGTCCTGATCTCGCAGGTCTACGATCCCAACGATCCCCATATCGACAGCGACGTGCAGTTCGGCGTGACGCAGGCGCTGATCGGCAAGTTCCTGCGCCATGACGCGCTACATCCGACCGAACGCGAGGTTGCGACGCCCTGGTATTCGCTCGACCATGTCTACCGGCTCGAAGTCGGGGAAGCCGTACTGCCCCGTCCGCCGATCAAATAGGGCTCAAACCCGCTTCCCCCAATTAGTTATATCCTATAATGATTGGCGGAAGCGTTGTCCGGCCGGACCACATGGCCGGGGAGGAGTCCGCCCATGACATTCATCTATCCCACTGACAGCAACAAGGCGCATCCGTTGCCGCTGTCGCCCGACTACAAGAGCTCGATCAAGCGTGCGCCGAACAAGCCCTTGATCCCGATGCGCCATACGTTGTCGGAGCTCACCGGCCCGGTCTACGGCCACGAGACCGTGCGCGAGGGCGACAACGACCTCACCACCCAGCACAAGGGCGAGCCGATCGGCGAGCGCATCATCGTGCACGGCCATGTGCGCGACGAGGACGGCCGCGGCGTGCCGAACTCGCTGGTCGAGATCTGGCAGGCCAATGCCTGCGGCCGCTACGTCCATGTCCGCGACCAGCATCCGGCGCCGCTCGATCCGAATTTCACGGGGGCCGGCCGCGCCCAAAGCGATGCCTCCGGCTATTATCGCTTCGTCACCGTCAAGCCGGGTGCTTATCCCTGGGGCAATCACCACAATGCCTGGCGTCCCGCGCACATCCATCTGTCGGTGTTCGGCCATTCCTTCGTCACGCGCCTCGTGACGCAGATGTATTTTCCGAACGATCCGCTGTTCCCGTTCGATCCGATCTTCAACTCGGTGCCGGACGAGAAGGCGCGGGCGCGGATGGTCTCCTCGTTCGATCTCGAGAACACCCAGCCCGAATGGGCGCTGTGCTACCGCTTTGACATCGTGCTGCGCGGCAAGAACGCCACCCCCATGGAGAATCACTAAGTGCAGGATTCTGTGACGCCCGACGGGATCACCCCATCGCAGACGGTCGGCCCGTTCTTCAAATACGGCCTGACGCCGAACGGCGAATACGCCTGGAACGACGCGTTCACCAACTCGACGCTGACGCCAGATGTCACCGGCGAGCGCATCCGCATCGAGGGTCGGGTATTCGACGGTGACGGCGTTGCCGTGCCGGATTGCATGCTGGAGATCTGGCAGGCGGACGCGCAAGGCCGCTTCGCCGACCCGCAGGACAAGCGTGCGCTGCCAAATGCAAGCTTCCGCGGCTTCGCCCGTTGCGGCACCGACAAGGACGGCAATTACGCGTTCGAGACCATCAAGCCGGGCACGGTGCCGGATCCCGATGGCAAGCCGCAGGCGCCGCACATCCTCCTTGCGGTGTTCGGCCGCGGCATGTTCAGGCATCTCTACACCCGGATCTATTTCGGCGACGAGGCCGGCAACGCCGCCGACCCCGTGCTGGCGCTGGTGCCCACCGAGCGCCGCGCCACGCTGACTGCGGTGCGCGAAGCCGGCAAGCCGGTCTACCGGCTCGACCTGCGGCTGCAGGGCGACAACGAGACGGTGTTCTTCGACGTGTGAGACAATGCGGGCCGGGGGGCTTGATCCTCGGCACGCATGTCTCATCTGGCGCATCGAGGCCGAGGCTGCCTCCGGCCGAAACGATTCTCCCGCACGTGTGTGCGTCAGCCTCGCTGACTCAAATACCGATGGCTTGACGTCAAATTCCCGTAGTTAGACGGAGTTCGCGCGATACAATTTCGGCGCGAAGCAATCCCGTATTTACCGTATTCGTCTAGGGTGGCTGCAGTTTTGACACCGCCCTGGATTGTTTTCATGAAATTTCGTCTGTCGTTGTCATCTGCGATCATTGCGTTCGGTATCGTTCTCGCCATCGGTTTTGCCGCCGTGGTTTTGACCAGCCTGTACGCCTTGAAAGAGCTCAAGGTCGGCGGTCCGCTCTATTCCGACATCAAGCTCGGCAACGACCTCATCGCGGACATTCTGCCGCCGCCGGAATATGTCATCGAGGCCTATCTCGAGGCGACCCTGGCCATGCGCGAGCCGGACCAGCTGGCGGCCCACGGCGAACGCCTGGTCCAGCTCCGCAAGGATTACGACGAGCGCAAGGCGTTCTGGGTCACCTCCAGCCTCTCGGCCGACCTGAAGACGGCGCTGGTGTCGAAATCCGACGCCGAGGTGCAGAAGTTCTGGAAGGCGTCCGACCAGCTCCTGCCGGCCCTCAAGGCCAAGGACGCCGCTGCGTCCGAGCGCATCTATGCGCAGGTGAAGGACGCCTACACCGCGCATCGCGCCGTAATCGACAGCATCGTCGAGAACGCCAACAAGCAGAATGCAGCCATGGAAAAGCTGGCCGCGGACCGCGACAGCTCGATGCTTTATATCCTCCTCGGCGTCTCCGCCGCTGTCCTGGCCTTCGTTGCTGCGGGCCTGCTCGGCGTCGCACTCGGCGTGGTGCGGCCGATCGTGCGCATGACGGGCACGATGCAGAAGCTCGCGACCGGCGATCTCGCCGCCGACATTCCTTTCGCTGACCGAAAGGACGAGGTCGGCTCGATGGCGGGGGCGCTTGTGGTGTTCAAGCAGGCGGCGGTCGAGAATTCCCGCCTGCGCGAGGAGCAGTTGCGGCAGGAGCAGGAGGCGGCGCTCGCCAAGCGCTCCGCCCTGCACCAGATGGCCGAGACCGTCGAGCGCGAGACCGGCCGATCGGTCGACACCGCCGGCGCAGCGACGCAAGGCGTCGAGCGGGCGGCGTCCAGCCTGTCCGAGATCGCGAGGTCGCTCTCCGCACAGTCGCAGGCGGTCGCGGCGGCCTCCACCCAGGCCCTGGGCAGTTCGCAGACCGTCTCGGCCGCGGCCGAACAGCTGAGCGCCTCGATCCGCGAGATCGCAAGCCAGGTCGTGCGGACCAGCACCGTCACAAAATCGGCGGTCGCCGGCCGCGAGCAGGCGCGTTCGACCATCCAGGCACTGGCCGGATCGGTGAAGAAGATCGCCGAGGTCTCCGACCTCATCGGCGGCATCGCCGGCCAGACCAACCTTCTGGCGCTCAACGCCACGATCGAGGCCGCCCGTGCCGGCGAGGCCGGCCGCGGCTTCGCCGTGGTCGCCGCCGAAGTGAAGTCCCTGTCCGACCAGACCGCCAAATCCACCGAGGAGATCACGCGGCTGATCACCGAGATTCAGGCCTCGACCCAGGCCGCGGTCGATGCCGTCGAGACGATGGGAGGGCACATCGTCGAGATCGACGGCGTGGCGACCTCGGTTGCCGCCGCGATGGAAGAGCAGGACGCCGCGACGCGGGAGATCACGCGGTCGATTTCCGAATCGGCCTCAGCGGCGAAGGAGGTCTCGGCCAAGATCGGCAATGTCAGCCGCGACGCCGCTTCCGTGAACGAGCGCGCCGCCGAGGTCAGGCAGGCGATCGCCGGCATGGCGGCCAATCTCGAACAGCTTCGGTCGGTCGTGGTGCGGACCGTGCGCGACTCGACCGAGGCGGCTTGAGCGCGGCGTCGGTTCGGCCGCTGGTGCGCGGGGCTATGATCGTGCAGTATGGCGCGGGACAGGGGCATCGTGAATTTCATGACACCTCCACAACTGCCTGATGTCGTTGAGCCCGCCCGACTGACGGCGGCACTGCGCAGAGGCGGCGTGCTGGACGCCGGCGCGGTCCGTGAGGTGAAGGTGCTGCATCAGCGCGACACCGTCGTGTCACACATCATCCGCCTCGGTCTGCGCTATGTCGGTGAATCCGGCGGCGCGCCGCAGACACTGATCCTGAAGACGCCGCATGCCGATTTTGCCAAGACGCTTGCGCATGGTGGCCGGCACGAAGTGGCCTTCTATGCGAAACTTGCACCGAATATGCCGCCGGGGCTGGTGCCGCGTTGCTTTGACGGGCAGTTCGATGAGGAAAATGTCAGTTGGCATCTGCTGCTCGAGGACCTCACCGACAGCCATGAGGTCGCGGCCCCGTGGCCCTTGCCGCCGTCTCGCGAACAGGCGATGGCGATCGTCACGACGCTCGCGGGCTGGCACGCGGCATGGTGGGACCACCCAAGTCTCGGCGACATCGTCGGCAGTTGGATGAGCGCCGATGATACGTCAAGGTTGATGGAGACCTTTGCTGGCCACTATGATCGTTTTGCCGATCTTCTCGGCGACCGTCTGAGCGAAGAACGACGCATCCTCTATCGTCGGTTCATTGAGCAGTCGGATCGTTTGCTTGAGCGCTATCATTCCCATCGACATCTCTCTATTGCCCACGGCGATGCCCATACCTGGAATTTCCTCCTGCCGCGCGCGGACATCGCCGACACCGTGCGGATTTTCGACTTCGACCAGTGGCGCATCAACGTGCCGACCCACGATCTCGCCTACATGATGGCGACACAATGGTATCCGGAGCGCCGGCAGACGCTCGAGCGCCTGCTGCTAAACCGCTATCATGAGACCCTGATCTCGCACGGCGTCAGCGGCTACACGCGCGGCGCACTTGACCAGGATTATCGCCGGTCGGTGCTCTGGCACATCACCAAGCCGGTCTGGCAATGGAGCGTCAATCTCCCGCCGCTGATCTGGTGGAATAATCTGGAGCGGGTGTTTGCGGCGGTGGATGATTTGGGCTGCGAGGAATTGTTGTAGGGCGCGCCGCAATTTCGGTGTCGTCCCTGCGAACGCAGGGACTCATAATCACAGGGAGTAGTTTGGCGCGAGACTGGTAGTTCACAGTCTTCGCCAAACTACTCCCTGTGATTATCGCGACGAGCGCAAGCGCTCGCGCTGAGATCCCGGATCTGCGGTCCGCTTCGCTGCGCTTGTCCGGGATGACAGTGGAGATTGGGAGATCGAGCGTACGTTACTCCATCACCGCATGCTCCGGTCCCGCCGCCTGCTTGCGCAGCGTGGCCTTGGTCGAGCCGATCAGCAAGGCGAGCGGGATGGTACAGAGGACGAAGAGCATCACCATCTGGTAGTCTTGCGCGAACGCGATGATCTGCGCCTGGACGCTGACCATCCTGTCGGCCATGGCGCGGCCGGCGTCGGTGGACAGGTTGATCAGGCCCCTGACGTCGGGCATCTGCAGTGCATGGTTGAACGGGTTGATGTGCTCGGACAGGATTGCATAGGTCCGCCGCGTCCCCTGCGTCAATTGGGCGATGACGACGGAAATGCCGACCGAGCTCGCGACGTTGCGCATCAGGGTCAGCATCGCGGTGCCGTCGGTACGGAGGTCGTTCGACAGTGTCAGGAAGGCCACGGTCGATAGCGGCACGAAGACAAGGCCGAAGCCGAAGCCTTGAATGACGCTGACGGTGACGATCTCCGGCACCTGGGTCAGATCGGTCCAGCCGGTCATCTGGAACAGCGAGCCCGCGGTCAGCGTCAGGCCGGCGATGATCAGCGTGCGCGCCTCGAAATAGCGCATCATGCGGCCGACCAGCATCATCGCGAAGAAGGTGCCGAAGCCGCGGCTCGCCAGCAGCAGGCCGGCGGTGATGATGGGATAGCCGATCACGTTCTGCATATAGGGCGAGGCCAGCGCCATGGTCGAGAACAGCACGAGCCCCATCACGATCATGAACACGCAGCCGGTGACGAAGTTGCGATCCCGAAACAGCGCGAAACGGATGAACGGGGTCGAGGTCGTGAAGGAGTGCGCGAGGAAGAAGTAGAAGGCGACCGCCGAAACGATGAACTCCGCGAGGATCTCATTGGATTCCAGCCAGCCCAGCTGCTCGCCGCGGTCGAGGGCGAGCTGAAGCGAGCCGATCGCAACCGCCAGCGCGGCGAAGCCGAACCAGTCGAATTTGAGGCTGAGATTCTTGTCGGTCTCGTCCATGAAGACGATCAGCCCGAGCACGGTGATGAAGCCGAACGGCAGGTTGACGAAGAACACCCAGTGCCAGGAATAGGTCTCGGTCAGCCAGGCGCCCAGCGAGGGCCCCATGATCGGACCCATCATCACGCCCATGCCCCAGATCGACATCGCCTTGGCACGTTCCTGGAGCGTGTAATAATCGAGCATCACCGATTGCGACAACGGCACCAGGGCGGCGCCGAACACGCCTTGCAGCAGGCGGAACAGCACCATCTGGTTGATGTCCTGGGCGAGGCCGCACAGCACCGAGGCCATCGTGAAGCCGGCCGAGCAGATGATGAAGATGCGCTTGCGGCCGAAGCGGTTGGCGATCCAGCCCACCGGCGCCGTCATGATCGCGGCGGCGACGATGTAGGAGGTCAGCACCCAGTTGATCTGGTCCTGCGAGGCCGACAGCGTGCCCTGCATGTAGGGCAGGGCGACGTTGGCGATGGTGGTGTCCAGCGCCTGCATGATGGTCGCGGTCATGGCGCAGATCGTCACCATGTTCCGGCGCAGGCCGGGGACCATCAGGCTGGCATTGGGACCGGACATCGGATCAGTCCTTGCGTTCAGTCTTTATCCTGGCTCGCGGTTGCCGACAGGCCGAGCAGGCCGGCGAGCGAGCGCTGATGGCCGGTGTCGATGGTGGCGTAGACGCTCATGCCGGCCTTCAGCTTCCGGACATATTTGTCGGTCTCGTCGAAATAGATGCGGATCGGCACGCGCTGCACCACCTTGACGAAATTGCCGGTGGCGTTCTGCGGCGGCAGGATCGCGAATTGCGCGCCGGTGCCGGGCGAGAGCGAGCCGATCTTGCCCTTGAAGACGTGGTTCGGGAACGCGTCGACCTCGAGCGCGACGGGCTGTCCTTCGGTGACGTGGGTGAGGTCGCTCTCCTTCGGATTGGCGTCGACCCAGGGGTGGGCGACGTCGATGATGGAAAACACCGGCGTGCCGGCGGCGACATAGCGGCCGAGCTGGATCTGCTCGACCTGCGTCGCCACGCCGTCCATCGGCGCGCGCAGCACGGTGTGATCGAGGTTGCGCTGGGCATCGTCCAGCTTGGCTTTCGCCTGTGCGTAGGGCGGGAATTGCTCCAGTGGCAATTCGGGGTCGCCGAGCAGCTGCGTCCTGGCGTTGGACAGCTGTTGCTTGATGTATTGCGCCTGCGCGCCGGCGGTGACCAGCGCATTCGAGGCATTGTCGAGATCGAGCTGCGAGCCGTAATTGTTCTTCACCAGCGCCTGCTTGCGCTCGACGTCGCGCTGCTTCAAATCGATGCCTTGCTGGGCGAGGCCCAGCATGTCGCCATAGATCTTGATGTTGGCGACGAGGTTGTCGTAGGTCGTGCGGGCCTGCGCGAGCTGCGCCTTGGCTTCGACCACCGCGTGGCGAAACGGAGCGGGGTCGATCTCGAACAGCTCGTCGCCCTGCTTGACGGACTGGCCTTCCTTCACGACGACCTTCTGGATCTTGCCGGAGATGTCGGGCGTCACCAGCACCTTCTGCGCGCCGACATAGGCGTCGTCGGTGCCGACATAGCGGCCGCCATGCAGGTAGAAAGTGATGCCGCCGATGGCGGCGATGACAGGCAGCACGACCAGGAGCAGGAAGCGGCGGTAACGCCGCAGGCCGGCTACCAAGCGGCGGCGCGGATCGGTGCCGGCCTTCTTGGTGGGCTTGCCGCTGTCGGTCTTCTGCTCGGGCTGGAACTTGAGGACTTGGTCAGCCATAGCGCTGCTCCTTACGCGCCTGTTCCGCGCCGCTGGTCTGGATCGCGGTACGCACGTTTTCCTTGATGGTTTCGAGCTGGGTCAGGAGGCGATGGGCGTCCGCCGGCGTGATGCCGTCGAGCGCGTTGGCCGTGAGCTCGGACTTCAGCCCGCTCATCCGGCCCAGCAATTGCCGGCCGGCCTTCCTCAGATACAGGCGCTTGACGCGGCGGTCCGAAGCGTCGCTGCGGCGCTCGATCCAGTCATTATCGCAGAGCTTGTCGATCAGGCGGGTCAGCGTAATCGGCTGCATCTCGAGCAGTTCGGCGAGTTCCGACTGCTTCATGCCCTCGCTGCGCTCGACCTTGGCCAGCACCGCCCATTGCGCCCGGGTGATGCCGAACCGCGATGCCTCCTTGTCGGCATAGACGCGCAACAGGCGGTAGAGCTCACCGAGCGTGAACAAGAAGTTCTGGTCGACGGACCCGCGGGTCATAAGCTTGGTCTCCAATAAGCCCGGGATATAATAAGCAAGCTTATGATTATTCCATGGCGGATATCACGATGCTGTCCCGCAGCGCGAGCATGGCTGGCAGCCGGTCGCAGGGTCGTGCTTTGGGTTCCCGGGCCCAAATGCTAGAACGTGGCCGCATGACCCTCGCAAAGCCGGCATTTCCCGCGCCCGACCACGATCACGGCCGCTGCACCGCGGACGCGCTGGCGCATGCCGAGGAGGTCTGCAAGCAGCGCGCACAGAAATTCACGCCGATACGCCGTCAGGTGCTGGGGGCCCTGCTCTCCAGCCATCGCCCGCTCGGCGCCTATGAGGTGATCGACGAGCTCGCCAAATCGATGTCGCGGCCGGCGCCGATCACGGTCTATCGCGCGCTCGATTTCCTGATGGCCAACGGCCTTGTGCATCGCATCGAGAGCCGCAATGCCTACCTTGCCTGTGCCGCCCACGACCACGACGCGACCTCGGCGGTGGCGTTCCTGATCTGCGAGCGCTGCGGCCTGGTCGGCGAGATCCCGTCGGCGTCCTTTGCCGGGGACCTCAATGCCGCCGCGCGCAGCTCGGGCTTTGCGCCTAAATTGTCCGTGGTGGAGATCACGGGCGTCTGCACCCATTGTCAGAAAGCTGCATAGAGAAACAACGGCGCAAAGCCGGTAATCGGGAAGAGATGTCCTCACCACAAGCCTTACATTCCGCCGCACGTCCCCTCAGCGCCGGCGCCATCGCCCTGATGCTCATGCTGTGCCTGACCTGGGGGTTCAACCAGATCGCGGTGAAGCTGGTGCTGCCGGACATTCCGCCGATGCTGCAGGCCACGATCCGGTCGACGGGCGCGCTGCCGGTGCTGTTCCTCATCGGCACGCTGCGCGGGGTCAAATTCTTCGAGAATGATGGCACGTGGAAGCCGGGCCTGATCGCCGGGCTGATGTTCGGCATCGAATTCGTGCTGATCTTCCAGGGGCTGCACCTCACGTCGGCCTCGCGCGCGGTGGTGTTCCTCTACACCGCGCCGTTCTTCGTTGCGCTCGGCTCCTACCAAGTGCTCGGCGAACGGCTTGGCGCCTCGCAATGGCTGGGTCTTGCTATCAGCTTTGCCGGCGTCGCCCTAGCGATTGGCGTGCCGCAGCCCAATGTCGATTCGCATGTCCTGCTCGGCGACCTCATGATCGTCGGCGGCGCCGCGCTGTGGGCGGCAACCACGCTGGTTGCCAAGGGCACCAGGTTGCGGTTTGCCGCGCCGGAGAAGGCGCTGGGCTATCAGGTCGCGATCTCGATCCCGATCCTGGGGCTGGCGGCCTGGCTGTTCGGCGAGACCATCACGCACACCCCCGCGCCGCTGTCGCTCGGCCTGATGGCCTTCCAGGCGATCTGGGTCGTTGGAACCACGTTCACGCTTTGGTTCGCGCTGGTGAAGGCCTATTCGGCCAGCAAATTGTCGGCTTTTACCTTCATCACCCCTTTGTTTGGCGTCGTCGGTAGCTATTTCATCATGCACGACACGCTAAGCTTGGCGTTCGGGGCGGCCGCCGTCCTTGTAATTGCTGGGCTTTTTCTGGTTAACCGTCCCAGCCAAGTCGCTGCGGCGCCGCGCGATGCATTGCTGAACGTCACCAAAACCTGATATTTGGACCCCATGAACAAGCCCGAAACCACCATCGATTCCGACATCGCGGGGCCAGCGCCGCGCTATCATACCACCCAGGTCAAGGTCGGCGACGTCGCCGTCGGCGGCGGTGCGCCGATCGTCGTGCAGTCGATGACCAACACCGATACCGCCGACATCGACGGTACCATCGCCCAGGTCGCAGCGCTCGCGCGCGCCGGCTCCGAAATGGTCCGCATCACTGTGGACCGGGAGGAAGCCGCGGCCGCTGTTCCGCACATTCGCGACGGCCTCGCCAAGCGCGGTATCACCACGCCGCTGATCGGCGACTTCCACTATATCGGCCACAAGCTGCTCGCGGCCTACCCGGCCTGCGCCGAGGCGCTCGCCAAGTACCGCATCAATCCCGGCAATGTCGGCTTCAAGGACAAGCGCGACACCCAGTTCGCCGACATCATCGAGATCGCCAACAAGAACAACAAGCCGGTGCGCATCGGCGCCAATTGGGGCTCGCTCGACCAGGAGCTGCTGACCAAGCTGATGGACGAGAACGCCGCCTCCGCCAATCCGCGTGACGTGCGCGCGGTGACGCGCGAGGCCATGGTGCAGTCCGCGCTGCTCTCGGCCGCGCGCGCCGAAGAGCTCGGCATGCCCAAGAACCGCATCATCCTCTCCGCAAAGGTCTCGGCGGTGCAGGATCTGATCGCGGTCTATCAGGATCTCGCTTCTCGTTCCGACTACGCCATCCATCTCGGCCTGACCGAGGCCGGCATGGGCTCGAAGGGCATCGTGGCGTCGTCCGCCGCGCTCGGCATCCTGCTGCAGCAGGGCATCGGCGACACCATCCGCATCTCGCTGACGCCGGAGCCCGGCGGCGACCGCACCCGCGAGGTGCAGGTCGGCCAGGAGCTGCTGCAGACCATGGGCTTCCGCACCTTCGTGCCGCTGGTCGCCGCGTGCCCCGGCTGCGGCCGCACCACCTCGACCACGTTCCAGGAGCTGGCGCGCTCGATCCAGGATTTCATCCGCGACGAGATGCCGACCTGGAAGACGAAATATCCTGGTGTCGAGGAGCTCAACGTCGCGGTGATGGGCTGCATCGTCAACGGCCCCGGCGAATCCAAGCACGCCAATATCGGCATCTCGCTGCCCGGCACCGGTGAAGCGCCGGCCGCACCCGTGTTCGTCGACGGCAAGAAGTTCCGCACGCTGCGCGGCCCGACCATCTCCGCCGACTTCAAGGCGCTGGTGATCGACTATATCGAGCAGCGTTACGGCCAGGGCGCCAAGGTGCCGGTGACCGCGGCGGAGTAAGCGTTCAGGTCAGCATGTAATCGTGCTGACCTGGCCTGTCTCGCCATATCTCAGCATCAATCCGTCCCGGGTAATCACGCTCGCGCCAAGGTCGCGAGCGGTTGCAATGATGATTCGATCCGCAGGGTCACGCGGCGGGGCACCGGGCAAGAATGAAGACGCGATCAAAATATTGGGCGTGAGTTCGGCGAGCCGCACTCCTTCGACGGCAAGCAGCCGTTGAAACCAGAGTTCTGGTCTCGTGGAGAGGCCCAGCCTGTTGCGTGCAACGAGCAAGCCGATTTCCCAAGCGGTGATTGCAGAGACGAAGATGGCAGATCCTGCGCGATAGGCGGCTTCAATCGCCTCGCTCGCCTCGGTGGCAATAGGTTTGTCTTCTGCAATCCAGATCGCGGCATGCGTATCGAGCAAAAGAGGCGCAGGATCACTCATACACTTGGCCCCAATCGGGATCGGCCGGCTGTGTCAAATCAACGCCGGGTGGGATGTGTGCCAATCCTTTGAGGGCGCCGAACAGCGGAGGGCGGCCGAGCTTCTTGACGCGCGACGGCGCCGGTTCTGCGGAACTCAATTCGACCCGGCGAAACACGACCTTGCGAGCCTTCGTGTCGACCTGCTCGGTACGAAAGCCGGCGGCCAGCCAGACCTTGGTCATCACATTGTTGGTCGGATTATTGCTCCACCAGGCCGGGTATTGAGGAGAGTTAGGAGGGAGCTTGCTTCCAATGACTCGCTCGATTTCGGCAAAGGTCATAGGGACCTCTTTGGTCCGTTGGGACTTCAGGAACGCGCCAAGTCGCTCATATTTACCCATCGTGGAAGCCTCTTTCCTTCTGCACACTATTAAAACTTTATAAGTGTGTCAAGATTCGCGGGTTGCTATCTTTGCGTCTGCGCTCCCGAGGCCTAGGATAGCAAGCAACGAACAACAGATCGGGAGACACGCCATGAGCTCACTCGCCGGCAAGCAGGGCCCGCGCTATCGCCACACGGCTGACGACGGCGCGCCCTACGAGACCATCGCGGTCGAAAAGCTCACCCCCATCATCGGCGCGGAAATATCGGGCGTGGACATCGGCGGGCTCGTCTCCGACGACGCGCGTTCAAATCAGCAGATGGACGAGATCCACCGCGCGCTCGCCGAAAACCTCGTCATCTTCTTTCGCGACCAGCAGATCACGCCGCAGCAGCAGCTCGCCTTCGGCCGCAAGTTCGGCGAGCTGCATTTCCATCCCGCCGCGCCGCATGAGGACGAAGACCCGGCGCTGATGAAGATCTACGCCGACAAGAACTCGCCGCGTGCCAACGGCGAGGGCTGGCACTCCGACGTGTCCTGCGATCTCGAACCGCCGATGGGCTCGATCCTCTACATCAAGCAGTGCCCGCCGCGCGGCGGCGACACGCTATTCGCCAACATGTACGCCGCCTATGAGGCGCTGTCCGATCGCATGAAGACCTATCTCGATGGCCTCACCGCGCTGCATGATGGCGAGCCGATCTATCGCGGGCTCTATGCGAACTACGGCGTTGCCGACCGTCCGTCCTATCCGAGCGCCGAGCATCCCGTTGTGCGTACGCATCCGGTCACCGGCAGAAAGGCGCTCTACGTCAACCGCGGCTTCACCCGCCACATCAACGGCATCCCGCGCGACGAGAGCGATGCGATGCTCGCCTATCTCTACCAGCACGCCGAAAACCCACTGTTCCAGTGCCGCTTCCGCTGGACCGAGAACGCCATCGCGTTCTGGGACAACCGCTGCACCCAGCACCGCGCGATGTGGGACTACTGGCCCCACACGCGCTCGGGCACGCGGGTGACGGTGAAGGGGGAGAGGCCGGTTTAGGGGACAGTGCGGTAGGGTGGGCAAAGGCGCGTCAGCGCCGTGCCCACGTCTTCTCATCAAATAGGCAGGACGTGGGCACGCTTCGCTTTGCCCACCCTACGAGAGCCGTTCTTGCGTTGACGTCTTCCCGCGTCCGCGCCAATCTTCCCGAAAATATTCGGGAGGATCAGCCATGCTCCGCGCCGAGGACAACAAATTCCTGACCGAGGCCGGCCCTGGAACAGGCATGGGCGAATTGCTGCGCCGCTTCTGGATTCCCGTCCTGCTGTCCGAAGAACTCCCCGAACCAGACGGCGAGCCGAAGAAGATCACCGTGCTCGGCGAGGAACTGCTTGCCTTCCGCGACACGCGCGGCGTCGTCGGCGTCATCGACCAATATTGCCCGCATCGCGGCGCCAATCTCTGGCTGGGGCGAAACGAGGAATGCGGCATCCGCTGCGTCTATCACGGCTGGAAGTTCAACACCGACGGCCGCTGCGTCGACATGCCGACCTCCTATCCCGATCTCAACGCCAAGGACCTGATCCGCATCAAGTCCTATCCGGTGCGCGAATGGGGCGAGATGATCTGGGCCTATATGGGTCCGATCGAGGCCATGCCCGAGCTGCCCGATCTCGAAATGGCGCTGCTGCCGGCCTCGCACCGCTACGTCAGCAAGAAATGGCAGGACTGCAACTGGGTGCAGGCGCTGGAAGGCTCGATCGACACCGCGCATTTCACCTTTGCCCATCTCTCCTTCGACAAGGAGGAGAACGAGATCCTGGACATCAAGAAGCACTTTGTGAATCCGATCGCGCGGATGTCGAGCGATCACATGCGCTGGATCGCGGAAGACCCGCGGCCGGTGATCAAGATCAGCCCGCACGAGGCCGGACTGACCATTGCCGGTGGCCGGCTCACCGGCAGCGACAGCATCTACTGGCGCATCGCGCAATTCCTGATGCCATTCCACGCCTACGCGCCGAGCGCGATGCCGGGCGAGAGCATTTTTGGCCAGACCTTCGTGCCTGTGACCGACACCAATTGCTGGATCTACACCTATGCCTGGAATCCGGAGCGGCCGTTGTCGCAAGCGGAGCGCGACGCCTACGACCGCGGCAACGGCGTGATCGCGGAGGTCGACGACAATTACGTGCCGCTGCGCCATAAGGGCAACGACTATCTGATCGATCGCAAGCTGCAGAAGACCAGGAGCTACACCGGCATTAAGGGTGTCTCCGAGCAGGACGCCGCCGTGCAGGACAGCCAGGGGCCGATCGCCGACCGCACCCGCGAGCATCTCGGGCCGACCGATCTCGGCATCATGCATTTTCGTAAAGTGGTGATGGATCTGGCGCGGGCGCTGCAGCAGGGTGAGCCGCCCCCGCAGGCGGCGCATCAGGATCGCTATGCGGTGCGCTCCGGCGCCTGCGTCACCAGCAAGTCGAAGGATCTACCCGCGGTCATGCTCGAACGATTCGGCGATGTCGCGGGCTTCGTCGGCCGGCCACGCATCGCGGCAGCGGAGTAGGATTTGTCGTCAGGGCGGGACATCGTCGCAATTCTCCTGGTGTCGCTGGTCGCGTTATTGCTTCCGTCCATCGATGCGGGGCAGGCTGCCCCGGCCCGAAAGGTCGCGAAAGCAAGGCTCAAGCCTTCGCCCGCGCCGGCCAAATGTGAGATGCCGAAATTCCGGATCGTCGTGGATGTCGGGCATACGCCGGACTCCTACGGCGCGTTGAGCGCGCGCAACGATCCGGAGTTCGGCTTCAACTTCCGTCTCGCAAGACTCATCACGGCGAAACTCAAGTCCGAAGGCTTTGCCGCAACACGTCTGCTCGTCACGGACGGCAAGGCTAGGCCCAGCCTGTTTAAACGTGTCGGCAGCGCCAATGGGTCGCACGCCGATCTCTTCCTGTCGATCCATCATGATTCGGTGCCGGACAAGCTGCTCGAGACCTGGGAATTCGATGGTGCGAAGAGCTATTTCAGCGATCGCTTTTCGGGCCACTCGCTGTTCGTGTCGCAGCGGAATTCGCACTTCGCCACCAGCCTGATGCTGGCCCGGATGATCGGCAGGCAGTTGAAGGAGCAAGGCCTGCACTATGCCAGCCAATACACTTTGCCGCTGATGGGCCGTTACCGGCGCCAGTTGCTCGACAAGGACGTCGGCGTCTACCGCTATGACGGGCTCGTCGTCCTGTCGCGGACCAGCAGTGCCGCAGTGCTGCTCGAGGCCGGCTCCATCATCAACCGCGACGAGGAAATGGCGATGAACGCACCCGAGCGGCATGAAACGATTGCGGCGGCCGTGGCGTCCGCCATAGCGGAGTTTTGCGCAAGGCGGTAATTGCTCCCGCCGTCATTGCGAGCCAACGGGTCCGCGCCTAGCGCGGCCCGAGGACAGGCTCCGCGAAGCAATCCAGAGTCTTTCCGTGGAGGCGGTCTGGATTGCTTCGTCGCAACGGCTCCTCGCAATGACGGGAGGCTACAGCGGCGTCCGCCGATACTCCCGGTTCGCCAGGCTCGCTTCCTCCAGATCCAGGTCGCGCTCGATTCGCCGCCGCGTCTCGTCGGTGATCTGGCCGTCGCGCAGCAGGTTGTGAATGAATTTGCGTTCGGCGGCGATCAGGTCGCGGGTCAGCGCGGTACCGGCGGCGGAGACGTCGTGGTGGGTGGGATCGAGTGAATCAGGCAGTTGGTTGACGCGGATGTCGTGGCGGGCACGCAGGAGCCGCATCACTTCGTCGGACACCTCCTTCTCCTCGGTCAGCGCGTCGAGCGATTTCAGCGCTGCATCCAGCGCCTGACGGCGCGCGGCGATCTCGGCTTCGTGCTCGGCGGCATGCTCGTTACGGCCGGCCTCGGCGACGCCGAGCCATCTCACCACCGGCGGCAGCGTCAGCCCGACGCCGATCAGCGTGACGAAGATGACGCCGAAGGCCACGAACAGGATCAGGTCGCGATACGGAAATGCATCGCCATCCGGCAGCGTGAACGGCAGTGCCAGCGCGGCCGCCAGCGACACCGCGCCGCGCACGCCGGTGAAGGCGAGCACGAACGGCCATTGCCAGGGTGGCGACGGATCGCGCTGGCGCAGCGATTTGCTGAGCATGCGCGGCAGATAGGTTGCAGGATAGAGCCAGGCGAAGCGCGCGACCACGACGATCACCAGGACCACGGCAGTTGCGATCAGGATGTCGTCGAGCGGGAACGCCTTCGATTTCTCGTAGAGCGCGCGCATCTGGAATCCGGTGAGCAGGAACAGCACGCCCTCGATCAGGTAGATCACGAGGTCCCAGAAGAAGATGCCCTGCAGGCGCGTTGCCGACGAGATCAGCAGCGGGCCGTTCCAGCTCACATAGAGGCCGCAGGCCACCGTCGCGATCACTCCGGAGCCACCGATATGCTCGGGCAGCCAGTAGGAGACGTAGGGGGTGATCAGCGACAGCGTCAGCTCGACCTGCGGATCTCCGGACCATTTGCGGAAGCGAAGGGAGAGCCAACCGACGCCGATGCCGAAGGCGATCTCGCTGGCGACAATGAGGAGGAATTCGCCGGCGGCGAGCGGCAGCGAGAAATGTCCGACCATGATGGCGGCCAGCGCGAAGCGGTAGAGGATCAGCGCGGTGGCATCATTGGCGAGCCCTTCACCCTCGAGGATGACGAGGAGCCGCCGCGGCATGTTGAGCCGGCGCGCGATCGCGAGCGGTGCCACCACGTCGGGCGGCGCGACGATGGCGCCGAGCAGGAAGCCGATGGTCCAGGGCAGGCCGATCATGTAGTGCGTGGCGGCCGCCACCATCGCTGCGGTGAAGATCACCGCGCCAACCGCGAGCAGCACGATCGGGCGCAAATTGTTCTTGAACTCACGCCAGCTCATGGCGACGCTCGCCGAGTAGATCAGCGGCGGCAGCACCATCAGCAGCACCAGCTCGGGAGGCAATTCCACCGGGGGCATGCCAGGCACGAAGGCGAGGCCGACGCCGGCCAGCATCAGCAGGATGGCGGGGGCGACGTTGAAGCGGCGTGCGGCCAGCGCCACGCCTGCCAGCACGGCGAGCAGGATGAGAAAGGTCTGAAACTTCGCTTCCATGATAGTCTGTCTTGACCCGGAAGCGACGGCTACGTCAATGTGCGCGGCTTACGCCAGCCGCTCGGCCACCATCCGCCCGATGCGTGCAAAGGCGGCTTCGATCTGCGTCGGATTCGGCGTGCCGCCCTGGGTATAGACCGCGATCAGGATCGGCGTCCCGGGCTTGGGCCAGGCGACCGCGATATCACCCGAAGCGTCCTTGCCGTTGTTGCCGGTCTTGTCGCCGATGGTCCAGCTTGCGGGCAGGCCGCCGCGCAGCCGGTTCGCGCCAGTCTTGCAGTTCACCATCCAGTCGGTGAGCAGGGCCCGCGAGGCTGGCGACAGCGCTTCGCCCACCACCAGGCGCTGCAAATTTCCCGCCATTGCTGACGGCGTCGTGGTGTCGTGGGGATTGCCCGGCGGCGAGCGGTTGAGTTCTGGCTCGTTGTGGTCGAGCCGGGAGGTGGTGTCGCCGAGCGATCGCCAGAAGGCGGTGAGGGCGGCGGGTCCGCCGATCCGCGCCAGCAGCAGATTGGCGCAGGTATTGTCGCTGAGCTCGACGATCGCCTTGCACATGTCGCTGACCGACATCGCGCCGGCCGCAAGATTCTGTTTGGCGACCGGCGCGTAGTCCAAGAGGTCGGGCTTGCCGTAAGCGATCATGGCCGCAAGCTGGTCCTCGCCGCGGTCGACCCGGGCCAGCATGCAAGCCGCAAGCGAGGCCTTGAAGGTCGAGCACATGACGAAGCGCTCGTCGGCGCGCCAGGCGAGCTTTTTGCCGGTCGCAAGGTTCTCTGCATAGACCCCGATCCGTCCTCCGCTCTCACGTTCATAGGTTTCGAGCTCAGGCGGTGCCTCAGCGGCCGACGCAGGAGAGGCGGCGATCCAGCAGAGAGAGGCGAGCAGGGAACGGCGATCGAGCGGCATGGGGAGCTTTCATGAGAAGAGATGGAAGAGATTACGCACGCGTCATCCGCGCCGTCATTGCGAGCGCAGCGAAGCAATCCAGAATCTCTCCGCGGAGAGATTCCGGATTGCTTCGTCGCAAGAGCTCCTCGCGCGCCGAGAGTTGTGCTTGCAATGGTGCAGAATGGAGGGCGAGCGCGTCCGAATTCAGGCAGCGGGACGTCAGGCCCTCCTCACTCCCTCAGGTCATACCGATACGATTTCGACACGATCTGCCAGCCGTCGGCGAGCTTCATCGCCACCAGATAATCGGTGAAGAAACGTGGCGGCAGTTGGCAACGGACCTTGATGAAGGCGGTCTTGTCGTCCGAACGGTCGATGGTGACGATGAAATCCTCGCGCGGCTTGCCTTCGGCCTTGGCGGAGGCGCGCTTGCGGACGCGGTCGAGCCAGTCGGGTACGGTCAGGACCTGGAGCTCGCCCTTCTCGACCCAGCGCAAGTCAGCGGAGGGATGGAAGATGGTGCCGAGCTTCTCGGCGTCGCCCTCGTAAAGCCCGTCGAAATAGGATTGCACGACGGCTTCGACACTCGAACGGTTCTGGTTCATAGGTCATCCTTTTGCATGATGGCTTGGGCGGAACTTAGTCGTACACATCGAAATGCGCTATGGGCGTCTCTTGCCAATCGCGCAAGGACGCTGGAATGACCGGATCAGAAACTTCGAACGCTCGTATCCTGATCGGCGAATGCTACTGCCGCGCCGTGCGGTTTGAGGTGGCCGACGCGTTCTCCTATGCGATGAACTGCCACTGTTCGAACTGCCGTCGCACCACCGGCTCCGCCTTCAAGCCCTTCGCCGGCATCGCGCAGGACGAGCTCCGCATTGTCCGGGGAGGGGACCAGCGGATGATTTTCGGCGACGACACCACCCATGACGCCCATTGCTCCCGGTGCGGCTCGCTGCTTTATTCCCGGGTACGTGAAGGACAATGGGTCCATGTCGCCATGGGAACCCTGGTTGATGCCCCCTCGATCCGGCCGAGCGCCCACATCTTCGTGGCCTCGAAGGCGCCCTGGCACGAAATTACGGATAATCTGCCGCAATATCGGGGGCATATCGGCGATCCCTAGGGGAATTCGGTCTGCTTGCCTGTTTGGCAGCGAACCGTGACCGCGCTGGCGCGACAAACAAAGGGGGTCCTTCGGGCTGTCGCCGGCGCGGCCTTGGTGACCTCCATCACAAGCGCCGGCACCGGATCCTGCTAAAGCGGTCCCAAGGGGTACCGAAACGTCCCGAACTTCGGAAGTCGTGTCATGCGCAGCCTGCTCAGACTCTGCCCGCTTCTCCTCGCCGCCGTGCTGTTGTTCGGCACGGATCCCGCTTTTGCCGGCAACCGCGTCGCGCTGGTGATCGCCAATTCGGCCTATCAGCACGCGCCGTCGCTCACCAATCCCGTCAATGACGGTGCGGTGATGGCGAAGACGCTGAAGGAGGCCGGCTTCAACAGCGTCGATTTCCGGCACGACCTGTCGGCCCTGGATACGCGGCGCGTGCTGCGCGATTTTGCCGATGCGACCCGCAATGCCGACATCGCCGTGGTCTACTATGCCGGTCACGGCATCGAGGTCGAGGGTTCGAATTATCTGATACCGGTCGACGCCAAGCTTGAGCGCGACACCGACGTCTATGACGAGGCGCTCTCGCTCGACCGCGTCCTGGTCGCCGTCGAACCGGCCAAACAGCTTCGGCTGGTGATCCTGGATGCCTGCCGCGACAATCCGTTCGGCAAGACCATGAAGCGCACGGTGGCCGCGCGCGGTATCGGCCGGGGCCTCGCCCAGGTCGAGCCGACCAGCCCCAATACGCTGATCGCCTATTCGGCGAAGGCCGGCTTCACCGCTCAGGACGGCGACGGCGCCAACAGCCCCTTTACGGTGGCGCTGTCGAAGCATCTGACGACGCCGGGCCTCGACGTCCGCCGTGCCTTCGGCTTCGTGCGCGACGACGTGCTCAAGTCGACCGGCAACAAGCAGGAGCCGTTCGTCTACGGCTCGCTCGGTGGCGAGGACGTGCCGCTGGTTCCGGTCAAGGTGACGGCCGCAGCAACGGTTGCGCCCGCGCCGAACCCGCAGGCCGATATCCGCCGCGATTACGAGCTCGCGCTCCAGGTCGGCAACAAGGCGGCGTGGGCCGCTTTCCTCGCCCAGCATCCCGATGGCTTCTATGCGAGCCTCGCCAAGCTTCAGGTCGAGAAAATCGGTGCCGAGCAGGCCCATGCGGCTGCCACCGAGAAGGCGAAACAGGCCGAGGCAGAACGCGATCGTCTTGCCGCCCTCGGCGCACAGAAGGATGCGCAGGCCAAAGCCGCGGCCGATGCGAAGGCCGCCGAGCAGGCGCAGCTCGCTGCGCAGAAGGCCAAGGAGCAGGCGCAACAGCAGGCAGCTGCCGCCGAGCAGCAGCGCGTCAATCTCGCCGCTGCGGCCCCGAGCGCGGCGCCGGCCAGCACCGCGAGCCCCGCCGGCACCAACGTTGCCTCTCTGACGCCGGCGACCGCGCCGGCGGATCTCAGCCGTTCGGTGCAGACCGAGCTCGGCCGCGTCGGCTGCTTCTCGGGCACTGCCGACGGCAATTGGAGCACATCCTCGCAGCGCTCGCTGTCGCAGTTCAACCGCTATGCCGGCACCAAGCTCGACGTGAAGGTGGCGAGCACGGACGCGCTGGATGCGGTCAAGGCCAAGCCGTCACGCGTCTGCCCGCTGGTCTGCGAGCACGGCTTCAAGGCCGATGGCGACAAGTGCACCAAGATCGTCTGCCGTGAGGGCTATGCGGTCAACGACGACAATGAGTGCGAGAAGAAGCGCGCCGCCAAGCCGGCCAAGCCTGCAACGGCGAAGCGCGATGACGGTGATGAACGTCCCGCCCGGCAGCGTCCTCAGGCCGGCGGCGCGGCAGGCGGCTATGGTGCCGCGGCCGGCATTGCGGCCGCTGCCGGCGCCGGTCGCGCCGCAGGTGGCGGGCAAGTCATCTGCAATAGCACCGGCTGCCGCCCGGTCAGCCGCGGTTGCCACCTCGAATATCGCGGCGGCGGCGGCCCCGGCAACGATGCCAATGCCGAGGTGTGTCGTTAGGGCATGCATGATCCAGGTCGTCGTCCCGAAAGCCCGGGACGACGTCAGGTCGCAATCGCGCTCGCCGCGATGTTGACCGTCAGTGCCAGCAAGGCCGTGTTGTAGATGAACGATACGATCCCGTGCGCCGTGGCCGTGCGGCGGATCGTCTTGTCGGTGATGCCGACGTCGGAGACCTGCGCGGTCATGCCGATCACGAACGAGAAATAGACGAAGTCCCAGTAGTCGGCGTGGTCTTCCTTGTCGCCGCTCGGGAACTGAAGGCCGCCCGGCTTGGCGTTCCGATAATAATCATGCGCGTAGTGCAGCGCGAAGGTCGTGTGCACGGCGGCCCATGACATGGCGATGGTGCTGATTGCGATGGTCAGCTCCAACACGCCCCGATGCGGTGTGCCGAGTTCTGAGACGATCGCGGCGATGCTGGCGAAGGCGCCGGTCGCCGTCACCAGCAGGATCACGAAACGGCCGTCGTCCTGCATCGCGGCGGCGCGCCGGATATGGTGATGGTCGTTGCAAAGCATCATTGCGTAGACCAGCACGAGATAGACCGCGATCAGCGCATCCCAGCCGAACAGGAGCCGTGTCACCAGCCGGTGCGAGCCCGGCAGCAGCAGACAGACCAGGACGCCAGCCGCGAGCGCGATGAAGGTCCGCGGCCGCGCGTAAAGCAGCCGCATCGGCCGCGACATCTGGCGGAAGCGGACGAGGACGGGATCTTCTTTGCCCTCGGCCGCCATCGATGCGTGTCAGCTCTTCCGCTCGGCGACAAACCGCGCGGCGGCCTGCAGCACGGCGGCGCGATCGCCGAAGATCGAGACCGCGCTGTCGGCCCGGGCGAGCAGGTCGCGCACGCGCTGCTTGGCGCCTTCGATGCCGAGCTGGGTGACGAAGGTGGTCTTGCCGAGCGCGGCATCGGCGCCGGCCGGCTTGCCGAGGGCCGCCGCATCGCCCTCGACATCGAGCAGATCATCGGCGATCTGGAAGGCTTCGCCGAGCGCGCGGCCGTAATCGTCGAGTGCCTGATATTCTTTCTGCGAGGCCTGGCCAAGGATCGCACCGGCGATGCAGCCGTAACGCAAGAGCGCGCCGGTCTTCATCTGCTGAATGCGGGCGACATCGATCGGCTCGTTGCCGCCAAAGCGGCCTTCGCCGGCGAGGTCGAGGATCTGGCCGCCGACCATGCCGCCGATGCCGGCGCAGCGCGCCAGCGCGCGCGTCAGCAGCAGCCGCACATTGGCGTCGCGATGGATTTCGTCACGGGTGACGATGTCGAAGGCCAGCGTCAGCAGACCGTCGCCGGCGAGGATCGCGGTCGCGTCATCGGTCTGCTTGTGCAGGGTGGGGCGGCCGCGGCGCAGGTCCGAATTGTCCATGGCGGGCAGATCGTCGTGGATCAGCGAATAGCAGTGGATGCATTCGAGCGCGGCGCCGACCAGCAACGCGGCTTCACGGGGAACACCGAACACGGCCGCGCTCTCGACCACCAGGAACGGGCGCAGACGCTTGCCGCCGTTCAGGCTCGAGTAGCGCATTGCGTCCATCAGTCGCTTGGGCCGGGCGATCTCATCGTGCAGGATGTCGTCCGACAACAGGCGCCCGAGCAGGGCCTCGGTGTCATCAGCGGTCTTGTCCAGACGCTTGGCGAAATCGGACGGGGACGTGCCGGTCATCAAGAAGGGCTCCAGAACTAAAATTCGGCGGGACAATCCTTTATGCGCCCGCCCCAGTCAATCGTTTGGAAGGCCTAAAAAGTGCTGGAAAAGGCCCGAATTATCACAGACTTAATGGCGAGAGCCGTGGCCGCGTTTCGTTCCATGCCGGAAAGGTCGATTTGCGCATCGTCAAAATCCTGCTGGTAGCGCTCGCGGTCGTCATTCTCGCGCCCTATGTGATCGCGCCGTTCTACCGAACCGGCCATCCGGGTTCGACACTGATGGCGTGGCGTTCGCTTCGCGGCGCGCCAATGCAGCGGGAATGGATCGATCTGGCGGCGATGTCGCCCTATCTGCCGCGCGCGGTGGTGGCGGCTGAGGACGCACATTTCTGCAAGCATCAGGGCATCGATTGGGGGGCGCTGCGCGAGGCGATCGATGACGCGCAGGAGGACGGCACGCCGTTCCGGGGCGCCTCCACCATTACCCAGCAGGTCGCAAAAAACCTGTTCCTCTGGCAGGGGCGGGATTTCGTCCGCAAGGCGCTGGAATTCCCGCTGGCGCTCTGGATCGATCTCGTCCTGCCCAAGCCGCGGATCCTGGAGATTTATCTCAACATCGCCGAGCTCGGCCCGCAGGGCCAGTTCGGGGTGGGGGCGGCCAGCGCCTATGCCTTCGGCAAATCGGCCGCCGCCCTCTCTCCGCGTGAGGCGGCCCTTCTGGCCTCGATCCTGCCGAATCCGGTCAAACGCAGCGCCAAAACCCCCGGTCCGGGCGTCCGGCGGCTGGCAGGGACCTATGTGGCAAGGGCGCAGGCCTCTTCGCTTGCGACCTGCTGGCGGGAAAATCGCTGATTTTGGGCTCTTTTCGGGCGCATTTTCCGGCCCAAGAGCCTAGCTTTGCAGCCAGCCTTCCTCTATAAGCGCGACCTTGATCGGCATTCAGCTCGCCTCGGATTGCGGGTGCTGAGCCGTCCCTCGCGGACGATGCCCTGATAACACCAATCCCTAGAGGATATTGAAATGGCCGTTCCGAGAAGAAAAACCTCGCCGTCGCGCCGTGGCATGCGCCGCTCGGCAGACGCCATCAAGAAGCCGACCTATGTGGAAGACAAGGACTCCGGCGAGCTGCGTCGTCCGCACCATCTCGACCTCAAGACCGGCATGTACAAGGGCCGTCAGGTCCTGAAGAAGAAAGAGTCCTGAGTTAAGGACCTTTCTCCAGGCGGGATGATTGCACCTGCCTGATTTCGGCCAACCCATGAGATATGACAGTGGCGGCGGCGGAGCTAATGCTTCGCCGCCGCATTGTCCTGTCTGGATATCTTGATCGAGAAGGCATTTCGCCGATGGTCGGTTTCCCGCTGCTTCTGATTCCGCTCGCGGTCTACAACATCATCGCCTTCCTGATGCCGACCGTGTCCTTCACGGATGTGCTGTTCAAGGTGCCGATGGTGTCGGGCGAGACCTGGCCGGTCACGCTCGCCGACGTGATGCTGGCGCTCGGTATCGTGCTGCTGCTGCTCGAAGTGGTGAAGGGCGCGCGGCCGGGCTCGAAATTCCTGATGGATCATCTGCTGTCACTGATCCTGTTTGGCGCGGCCGCGGCCGAATTCGTGATGTGGCCCAAATTCGGCAACTCGACCTATTTCCTGCTGGTGCTGCTCGCGATGGCCGATTTCCTCGGCGGTATTGCCCAGCGCACGCGCCGCCGCGTCACCTATGTCGCCGAGACAACGGTGCCGGCGCCACGCAAGGCCAAGCGTCAGGTGGAAGCTCCGGATGCCGTGGCCGAGCCCAAGTTCGAACCGGTGTCCGCGCCGATCGCAGCACCGGCGGCACCGCCCGCGCCCTCGGCACAGTCGGTCGCCGAATCCGTGCTGATGGATCCTCCCGCGCCGAAGCCGGTGCAGAGCACGCCCTCGCCGGAAGTCCCCTCGCCGCATTTGCAGCCGGGCGACGGCACGCCTCCGTCCCCCGACACGCCGCCGCGCTGACCGATCTCAAGCCACCTGCCGCGTGCGCGCGCTGACGCTTTGCAGCGGGCGCTTGTCGCCATAGGCCGTCTGCGCATCTTCGGAAGAGGCGCGGCGCAGCCGGCTCGCCTGGGGCAGATGTTCGGCATTGGCGATCAGCTGGGCGACGAAGCTGGGATCGGGGCGCGGCAACGGCGTCTTGTGGACCCATTGCAAAATCGGCAGTACCGGCACCAGGGCCGTGCCTGTGCCGCTATCCGCCGCGTCCGATCGATCGGTACTCAACATCGCTATCACCGTTGATCCGGCAGAGCCTGTCGCGTTTCGGGACGCTGGTGCCGGGTGCGTGTCAGTACTCGCAAGGCCTATGCCGGACGGGCCGGTTTGGTTCCCCCGGCCTGTAGAAACGTGGTTTCCAAATTGTTTATCAACTTTGCCTAGGGTTGGGGACGAATCTAGCTCTATCCTGTGTCAGCTCAGGACTTTCCCGCTGTCCCGAAACGAGGCGATTTTGATCCCCGCATTACCGCAAGCCTCCGACATCCTGGCCGCCCTCGGCCAGGCCGTGTTTGCCTGGGACATTGGCAGTGATGCGATCGTCTGGGGTGACCAGGTTGGCAGCGTCTTTCCCGGCATTCCCGCCGAGCGGCTGGCGACGGGGGCCGAATTTGCCAAGCTGATCGAGCCCTCGCCAACGCTGCGGAGCGCCGCGCTGGCGCAAGCCTATGCCGTGCATGGTGCCGACGGCACGCCCTACCGGGTCGAGTACGGGGTGCGCATGAGCGCCGCCGATCCCGTGATTTGGATCGAGGAGACCGGCCGCTGGTTCGCCGGCCCCGACGGCCGCCCGGTGCGCGCGATCGGCTCGGTCCGAATCAACAATGAGCGCCACGCCCGTGACGAGGAGCTGACCAAGCTGGCCCGGCTCGATCCGCTGACCGGCGAGCTCAACCGCTCTCATCTGATTGCCGCGCTGGCCGAGGCGATCGAGGAGACGACCCGCTTCCGCTCGACCGCGGCCTTCATGCTGGTCGGTATCGACCATCTTGCCCGCGTCAACGACGCCTTCGGCTTCGACGTTGCCGACGCCGTGATCCTCGACATCGCCAAGCGCATCCGCTCGCGCCTGCGTGGCGGCGACGTGCTCGGCCGCTTTTCCGGCAACAAGTTCGGCCTGATCCTGAAGAACTGCACCGTCGACGACATGAATGTCGCCGCCGAGCGTTTCCTCGCCGGCGTTCGCGACGAGGTGGTGCCGACCAAATCCGGTCCGGTCTCGGTCACCGCCTCGATCGGCGCGGTCAGCGTACCGCGCTATGCCCGCAACACCGACGAGGCCGTCAACCGCGCCCATGAGACGCTGGATGCCGCCAAGCGCCGCCGCGTCGGCTCGTTCGCGGCATGGCGTCCGGATGCCACACGCGACGCGCAGCGCCGCGTCAACATCCGCGTCACCGACGAGATCGTCACCGCGCTGAACGAGCGCCGCATCAAGCTCGCCTATGAGCCGGTGGTCTCGGCCGTCTCCCGCGAGCGCGCATTTCATGAATGCCTGGTGCGGATGGACCAGGGCGACGGCCAGGTGCTGCTCGCGCCCGACATCGTGCCGGTCGCCGAGCGGCTCGGCCTGATCCGCCTGGTCGATCATCGCGTGCTGGAGCTCGTGGTCGCCGAGCTCGCCGCCGCGCCCGACATCTGCCTCAGCCTCAACATCTCGCCTGATACGACCATGGATCCGGACTGGTGGGCGGGCATCGAATCGCTGATGCAGGCCCATCCCGGCGTTGCCGAGCGGCTGATCGTCGAGATCACCGAGACGGTCGCGATTCAGGACATCGATGACGTCCGCGCCTTCGTTGGCCGCCTCAAGCATTTCGGCAGCCGCATCGCCATCGACGATTTCGGCGCCGGCTACACCTCGTTCCGAAACTTGCGCAAGCTCGGCGTGGATATCGTGAAGATCGATGGCGCGTTCGTGCAGAACATCACTCATTCCGCCGACGACCGCGCCTTCGTGCAGACCCTGATCGATCTCGCCCGCCGCCTCGACATCAAGACCGTCGCCGAATGGGTGCAGGACGAGGAAGCCGCAAGCATGCTGCGCGATTGGGGCTGCGACTACATCCAGGGCCGCCTGATCGGGCTTGCGTCTGGCGAGCGTCCTTGGGGGACTTCAACGGATAGTGCGCTTCCTGCTGCATGCTGAGGTCTCGTAGGGCGGGCAAAGGCGCACTTGCGCCGTGCCCACCATTCCTCCGTGATGGATACAGATCGTGGGTACGCTTCCGCCTTCGCTCTTCGAGCTACGGCGGACAAGTCGCTTTGCCCACCCTGCGAAACTTCACGCCCCCTCATCCAGCGCCACCAGCTCGCGCTTCTTGCGCAGCGACGGCAATAGCGGCGCGATCAGCAGCACCAGGGCAAACACGAGACAGACCCCCGAGATCGGCCGCTGTACGAAGGTCCAGAGATCGCCCTGCGACAGGATCAGTGACTTGCGCAGATTGTTCTCCATCATCGGTCCCAGCACGAAAGCCAGCACAAGCGGCGCTGGCTCGTAGCCGAGCTTGCGCATGAAATAGCCGATGATCCCGAACGCGATCATCACATAGACGTCGAACACGTTGTTGCTGGAGCAGTAGACGCCCAGGATCGTGAACAGGATGATCAGGGGGAACAGGATGTTGTACGGCAGCTTGAGCAGCTGCACCCACATGCCGATCATCGGCAGGTTCAGGATCAGCAGCATGACGTTGCCGATATACATGCTGGCGACGATGCCCCAGAACAGGCCGGGGTTCTGCGTGATCAGCAGCGGTCCCGGCTGCAGGCCGTGGATGACGAAGGCGCCGAGCAGCAGCGCCATCACCACGTTCGGCGGAATGCCGAGCGTCATCAGCGGAATGAAGGCGCCGCCCGCCGCGGCGTTGTTCGCCGATTCCGGTCCGGCAACGCCTTCGATCGCGCCATGGCCGAAGCGCTCCGGCGTCTTCGACAGCCGCTTCTCCAGCGCGTAGGAGGCAAAGGACGCCACCACCGCGCCGCCGCCCGGCAGGATGCCGAGGAAGAAGCCGAGGATGGTGCCGCGGCCGACCGGACCTGCGCTCGCCTTCCAGTCCTCCCTGGTGGGCAGCAGATGGGTGATCTTGGTGTTGATGATGTCGCGCTTGATCGCCTGCTCGGTGTTGAGCAGCACCTCCGCAACGCCGAACAGGCCCATCACGACGGGCACCAGCCCGATGCCGTCGATCAGCTCCATGCGGCCGAAGGTCAGACGCGGCTGCGCCGTGATGCTGTCGAGCCCGATCAGTCCGAGCACGACGCCGATGCACGCCATCAGCAATGCCTTCGGCATCGAGCCCTGGGTCAGGAAGGTGAGCACCACGAGGCCGAGCACCATCAGGCTGAAATATTCGGCCGGGCCGAACGCGATGGCGACGCTGGCGAGCTTCGGCGCCACCAGCATCAAGGCGATCAGCGCGAACGTGCCGGCAATGAAGGAGCCGAAGGCGGAAATGCCGAGTGCAGGGCCAGCGCGTCCCTGCTTCGCCATCTGGTGGCCGTCGATGCAGGTGACGACGGAGGCCGCCTCGCCGGGGATGTTGACCAGGATCGAGGTGGTCGAGCCGCCATACATCGAGCCGTAATAGATCCCGGCCATCATGATGATGCCGGATTCCGGCGTGCCCGACAGCGTCACGGGCAGAAGCAGCGACATCGCCGAGATCGGCCCGATGCCCGGCAGCACGCCGACCAGGGTGCCGATGAAGACGCCGATGAAGCAGTAGAGCAGGTTGACTGGCAGCAGCGCGACGCCGAACCCATGCGCGACATTGAATAGCGTATCCATAGGGTCAGCCGATCCCGAACAGGCCCGAGGGCAGCTGGATCAGCAGCAGCCGCTTGAGCACCCACCACATGCCTGATGGCACCAGGACGGCGATCGGGATCGCCAGCGTCCAGCGGACGGGATCGATCAGCCGCAACAGCAGCAGCACCAGGGGGATCGACGACAGCAGGAAGCCGAGTGGTTCCAGCGCAATGGAGAATGCCACGAGACAGGCAATCAGCAGGAGCGGCTTGCTCCAGCGCACATTCTCCCAGCGCGAGGCCAGCGTCGGCGCGCCCTCGGTGAGCGCCGAGACGATGATGGCGCCTGCGAACACGCACATCAGGATGCCCGTGTAGAACAGCACGTAGCCGGAGCCGGGATCGTTGATGGTGCCGAGCTTGAGCTTCATGCCGGACCAGATCACGAATCCGCCCAGCGCGAGCCCGATCAGCCCGCCCCAGAGCTCGGAATTGCTGAGGCGGAGTTTGACGTTGGTGTCGTTGTTCATGTGAAGCGCCTTGAGATCACCGTCGTCCTGAGGTGGCGGAGCGCAGCGTAGCCCTCGAAGGGCGACGGTGCCCCGATCCATCCTTCGAGGCGAGCCGCAAGCGCGGCTCGCACCTCAGGATGAGGTCAGCATGTGTGATGGGACAAGCTACTTCTTCGCGAGCCCGAGCGTATCGATCACCTTGCGCTCGGACTCCGTGACCTCGACGACGAACTTCTTGTAGTCCTCGGTGTTCTTGTAGTTCGGCACCATGTCGTATTTGGCGAGCGTCGCGACCACCGCGGGATCCTCGACCGCCTTCTTGAAGGCATCGTGCAGCTTGGCGACGATCTTTGGATCCATGCCTTTCGGGCCGGCGATGCCGAACGGGGAATCATAAACCATGGGATAGCCGAGCTCCTTCAGCGTCGGCGCATCGGGATAGTTCGGCGAGCGTGCGCCGGTCCACACCATCAGCAGCCGCAGCTTGCCGGCGTCGACCAGCGGCCGCCATCCCGTGGAGTCCGCCTGAAGCATCGTGTGCTGTCCCAGCACCGCGGCGTTGGTCTCCGCGCCGCCCTTGAAAGGAACTTGCGTCAGCTTGATACCGGACATTCCGGCGATCTGCTCCATGCCGATATGCAGCGAGGTGCCGGCGCCCGGCGTGGCATAGGTCACCTTGCCCGGATTCGCCTTGGCGAACTCCACGACGTCCTTCCAGCTCTTGAACTGCGACTCCGCGCTGGTGGTCACACCGAAGGTGTAGCCGGTGAGATGGATGATGTAGGTGAAGTCCTTGGCCGGATCCCACGACACTTCCTGCATCAAGGGCAGGCGGAACACGGTGATCGGAATCTGCGAGATGGTGTAGCCGTCCGGCTTCGCGGCCGCCGCCATGGTCGCGGGGCCCACCGTGCCGCCGCCGCCGGCCTTGTTGTCGATCACGATCGGCTGCCCCAGCACCTTCGAGGCGCTGTCGGCGATGGCGCGCATCGAGATATCGGTCGATCCGCCGGCCGGCCATGGCACGATCAGCGTGATCGGCTTGCTGGGATAGTCCTGCGCGCTTGCGGCAGTCGAGAGCAATGCGCCCATGACAGCATGCATCGCGGCAAATGCGATCGTCTTCAGCCCGTATCGCGGCATCGAAACTCCTCCCCTCGCGGCGGCCTCTTTGCGGGCCGCCGTTTTCTCGTTCTTGCGCGGCGATTGTTCCTGAAATCGAGGGAGAAGAAAAGCGCATTGCGCGGACCGCGGGCGCCGGGCGATGCGGCAATCCCGGTCGAGGCGGCACATGCGACAATTCGTCGTTTGGTCGTGTGCCGAGAGACGGAATTTGAGGGAGCAGAAAGCCGCTACGCCACGCGCCGGACCGTGTTCAGCGTCTCGATGGTGCGGCCGACCTCCGATGCGGGGCACGGCCTGCCGAAATAATAGCCCTGTACGGCGGTGCAGCCGCATTCGCGGACGAAGTCGAGTTGCTCCTCGGTCTCCACACCCTCCGCCGTCGTCTCGACGCCGAGCACGGAACCGAGGCTTGCGATGGTGCGGACGATGGCAACGCTCTCCGGACTTTCGCCGAGCGTGCCGACGAAGGAACGATCGATCTTGATGCGATCGAACGGAAACTTGCGTAAATAGCTCAGCGAGGAATAGCCGACGCCGAAATCGTCGAGGCTGACGCGCACGCCTAACGCGCGAAGCTGGTGCAGGATCTCGATCGTCGCCTCGCTGTCGTCGAGCAGCGCCGTCTCGGTGACCTCGAGCTCGAGCCGTTGCGGCGGCAGGCCGGCTTCGGCAAGTGCGCTCGTGACCATCGCCACCAGCCCGCGCGAACGGAACTGCACCGGCGACAGATTTACCGCGACGGTGACATCGGGCCAGGACGCGGCGGTCGCACAGGCGCTGCGCAGCACCCATTCGCCGATCGGAACGATCAGCCCGGTCTCTTCAGCGATCGGAATGAACTCGGCCGGCGAGACGAAGCCGCGCGAGGGATGTTTCCAGCGCAGGAGTGCCTCGAACCCGGTGAGCTCGGTCGAATCGAGCCGCAGTTGCGGCTGGAATACCAGATGGAATTGACGCGCCTCGAGCGCGCCGCGTAGATCGTGCTCCAGCGCGTGCCGACTGCGCGCCTCTTCCTCCATCTCGGGCTCGAACAGCTGATAGGCGCCGCGCCCCTTGGCCTTGGCCTGGTACAGCGCGAGATCTGCGCATTTCATCAGTTCGTCGGCATCGAGCCCGTGGTCGGGTGCGATCGCGATGCCGACGGAGGCGCCGACATGGATCGACTGGTTTTCCAGTGGCGGCGGATGACCGAGAACCTCGACCAGACGCCGGGCCAGCTTTTCCGCCGCTTGCGGCTGCGGTCCGCGCTGGAGCACGGCGAACTCGTCGCCGCCGAGCCGCGCGACGGTATCGTGCTCGCCGACATTCTCCTTCAGCCGCGCCGCGACCCAGCGCAGCAGCCGGTCGCCGGCGGCGTGGCCGAGGCGGTCGTTGACGGTCTTGAAATTGTCGAGGTCGAAGCACAGCACGGCCATGGCGCCGCCGGCGATCGCGACCTGGTTCAGTCCCTCGCCCATCTTTTCGCGGAACAGCGTGCGGTTGGGCAGGTCGGTCAACGAATCGTGCCGCGCCATGTGCGCGACGCGCGCCTGGGCCTTGTGGCGCTCGGTGACGTCCTCGTAGGTGACGACCCAGCCGCCATGCTCCATCCGCTTGTGATTGAGCTTGATGATGCGGCCGTCGCTCAAATGGCGATGCAGCGTATGCTCGCCCTCGCGCAGCCGCTCGACGTAATCGGCATAAAGCCGCGCGGCTGTGGTGTTCTGATGGACGCCGAGCTCGCAGCTGTGCTCCATGATTTCGCGCATCGAGACACCGGGCTTCACGATGTCAGGCGACAGGCCGTACATCTCGATGTAGCGGCGATTGCACACGATGACGCGCAGGCTCGCGTCGAGCATGCACAGGCCCTGGCTCATGTTGTTCAGCGCCGCGTCGAAGCGGCGATACTGCTCGCTCAGCTCCTCGATCGCGTGCTCGCGTTCGGTGATGTCCTCGTAAGTGGCGACGAAGCCGCCCTCGTGCAGCGCGCAATAGCGCACCGAGATCACTGTATCGTTCGACATGCGCCGGCGCATCGGCGAGGAATCGCGGTTCGCGATCCTGGCGCTGGCGGCTTCCAAGAGCTGCCGGGGGCTGTACTCGGACGAGAACGCGCCGTTCGCCATCGAGCGCTCGATCAGCTCGGCGAGATGCGTGCCGGGCCTGGTCTCCTCCGGCGACAGCAGGTAGATCTTGCGGTAGGTGGTATTGCAGACGCGAAGGCGCATGTCGCTGTCATAGAAGGCGAGCCCGTGCGCCATGTTCTCCATCGCGGCATCGAGAATAAAATTCTGTTGCCGCAGCGTCTCTTCATATTGCAGCCGCTCCGTGACGTCCTCATGCACGGTCACCCAGCCGCCGTCGGGCAGGAAGCGCGAGACCGTCTGCACCATGCGTCCGTCATAACGCATCACCAGCAGGGACTTCGCCTTTCTGGTGCGCACGTCCTCCAGCCTGGATTTATGGAATTCGTCTGTCGGCATGCCCGGCAAATTGCCGCGCGATACCCAATGATCGAGCACCTCGCGATGCGAGGCGCCCGGCCTTACGATGCTGGGATCGAGGTTGTAGAGGTTCAGGAAACGTTCGTTGCAGACGACGACGCAACTGTCGGCATCATACATGATGAGGCCGTGCGACATGTTGGCGAGCGCGTGCTGGCTGCGCTCGGTCTGCACGCGCAATTCCGCCTCGAGCCGGGCGAGGCGGGTGACATCGTCGCAGATCGTCATCCAGCCGCCGCCGGGAAGCGGCTTGAGCTCGAGCGACATGACGAGGCCGCTCGCCAGCTGCTGCTCGGTCCGGAACGGCTTTCCCCCAGCGATCTGCGCGATCCGCGCCGAATACAGCGTGTCGAGCTGGTCCTGGGGAAAGTTGCCGCGCATCGCACTATGCGCAAGTACCTCGCGGTAGCTCGTGCCCACGCGCACGATGTCGGCCGACATGTCGAACAGCGAGAGGTAACGCTGGTTGACCAGCACGATCCGGTTGTCGGCATCGTAGACGCAGACGCCCTGTTCCATGTGGTCGAGCGCAAGCTGGCTCAGCGCGACCAGGGCCTCCGGGCCCTGCTCGCGGCGTGCACCAAGCTCGTTGTCGCGGGTCGACGTCATGGGATCGGCGGGATCTCGGCGAGCAATAGACTTAACGCAACCTAATTCAGCCGCCGAGGGTAGCGAAGAGGCCGGAAAATTCCCTTAAGCGCAGTAGTTTACGGAGGGTGACTGACGATGGAGAGCGCGTCGGAAATGCGGAGGTGCGCGCGAGAGTTGGGCGGGAGGGCGCGTCAAATGAAGTGTCGTCCCTGCGAAAGCAGGGACCCATAACCACAGGGGAAGGTTTGACGAAGATTGGAAGTGAAGGGGCCTTCCCGTGGTACCAGCATTGCGGCTTAGAGACAGATCACGCGGTATGGGTCCCTGCGTTCGCAGGGACGACAGCGGTGGTCTGGTCCGACGGCCTCCCTCACGGCCCGTACAACACCAGTTCCGTATCGGTGAGATCGCCGAGCTGCGGCCGATCCGGGCCCTTGAAGTATTTGCGACCGCGCCGCTCGGTATAAATACCGACCAGGCCGGGAAGCGGTCCATTGGAATCGATCGCCACCGCGATCTTGCCGAGCCGAAGCAGCAGCCGGCCGATGCGGCCTGCGCAGGCGGCATATTCCGCGGCGCTACGGCAGTAGATCAGCTTCATCGCAGGAGGCGCAATGAAGCCGCGGCGGATGCGCACCGGCTGCAGGATGAAGGGGAATGTTCCCTTCGGCGTGCGGCAGACGAGGCTGAGGCAATTGTAGCGCGCATGCCGCGTCAAGAGCTCGGTTTCGGCTTCGGATAGCCCCTCGATCGTTTTGGCGTGAGGCGAGATGACCTCGATCTCGCTCCAGCGCGGAGGTCGCGCCAGGGCAGGAACCGAGAAGAATATGCCGCGGCAATAGGCACGAAAGCCCTGCGTCTCGATGATCGGCCAGGTCCACGGGGCCGGGCTGATGTTGAAATAGGTCACGTCCTTGTGCCGCTGCGCGATCTTGGTCAGCAGCGGGGCATAGTTGCGGTAGGCCGGATCGACATACCAGCTCGACAGATTGCACTGGATGGCGGTCTCTTCGCCGTTCTTCCGCGCCGTGTAGATCAGCAGCAGCACACCGACCGGCGTGCCGTCACTCTCGAGCATGTAGCCGAAGCGCGGATAGCCCTCCGGCACGGACCGGAAGGCCTGCCGGCGCAGACCCTGGATCCAATAGTTCCGCGAGCGGCCGACGAAGCCGCGCGTCAGCAGGTCCGCGACCGCTTCGGCGTCGGACTCGGTGATCTCGCGGCATCGCACCTTGGTGTGAATCACGCTCGTCTTACCCGTGGAAATGACAGGCCTCGTTTGGTCTATTGTTTCAGCATGATCTTGTCGGAAGACCGCTTTGCACTTTTCGCTGACGCGGTCCTTCGGATCCGGATCATGCTGCTAGCGCCAGCCTTCGACATGGGCGTCGGCCGTGACCCGCGGCTGCAGGCCCAGGACGTCCCGCACCTTGGCGGGCCAGGCGGAAAGGTCCGTGCCGTGGGTGTGGAACATGGCGACCGCCAGCCGGTCCATGCCGAAGGCGACGCAGCCGGTGTGGGCCGGCTCGCCGCCGGCATCCTGGATTCCCCAGGTCGTGCCGAAATGCTCGCGGTGATAGTTGAAGCTCATGCAGGCCGTCGGCTGCTCTTCCGAGCGCAGCGGAATGAGCAGCTCGAACTTGAGCTGCTGCTGCTTCTGGCTCACCGCCTTCATTTGGCCAACGCGGCCGAAGAAGGGATCGCTGGCATAGTCGACGCGGAAGGTGAGGCCGAGGTCGGTCGCGATCTTCTGCGCGCGCACCATCCAGCGCTCGCGGAAATCGGCGACGTCGTCGGGGCTGCCGATGCAGACATATTCGCGCATCCGGAACGATTGCAGCCGGTCGAGATGCTTCGACGGCTCGCGGCGGAAGCAATCAGCGGCAACGTCGAAGCGCAGGCCGCCCTTCGGCAAGGGGCCGCGGCTCGCCGCGATCGGATAGACCGGATAGCAGGCGGCGGGCGACAGCACGAGATCGGCGGGAGACAGTGAGGTGGTCCAGTCGCCGCCGGCATCGAAGCGGCTCACCGCGGCGTTGATCTCGCGCTCGGTCCCGTGCAGACCGCAAACGCAGCCGAGCAGGTTCGGAAAGCTCTTGAGGTAGCCGGATTTTTCCAGCTGGGCCCGGCTCATCACCGGCGGGAAACGCATCACCTCGGTGCCGCTCTCGCGATGGCTGGTGATCAGCGCGGCGAGCTTCTCGACGACGCCTTCATAGAGCGCGGTGCGGGCGTAGACGCCATCGGCGCCCATGCGGTGGAACAGCTTGTCGGCGAGATGATCGAGCGGATCGATCATCTGCGGCGCGGTCGCGGGCGAGTCGGGGAGGATGGCAATGTTCATGGCGCGATGTCCTGTTATCTCAAAATTGTTGTTGTTGATTCAGTCGTGAAGGCTTGTCGGCACGCCGCTCATCAGCGTCGATGTCGCGGCATTGGCCAGGATACGGTCGTTGTTGATCATGATCGGGGACGACAGCACGTCGCGGAGGTGCCGGCCCATGGTGAACTCGCCGTCGTTGCGGTAGCCGGAGAGGCCGGCTGTGCGCATCGCATGCATCACGGTCTCGACCGCGAGCTCGGAAGCCTGCACCTTCAGCAGCGTGATCGAGGACTGGAAGTCGAGCGAGCCGAGGGCGCGCTCGTCATGCTCGGCGCGGGCAAAGGCATCGATATTGGCCGACAGCAGCGCGCGCAGTTTCGCCAGCGACATCTTGGCGGCGGTGAAATGCGCCGCGGCCGGCGGCATCTGGCCGCCGGAGGTGCGGGCCGCCTTGCGGATGAAGGCCTGCGCGCGGGTCACGGCTGCGGCGGCGATGCCGGCCCAGGCCGACGACCAGCACAGATGCGCGAATGGCGTCATGGTCTGGCCGTGGATCTTGTCATAGGATTCCGGGAAGACGCGATCGGCGGGACAATCAACCTTCAGCTCGAAGCCGGTCGAGCAGGTGCCGCGCATGCCGAGCGTTTCCCAGCCCAGCGTCCGCTTCAGCGAATAATCGTCCCTGGCGAGCGCCAGCAGCACCTGGTCGGAGGCGGCGGCCTCGGTGGCGCGGCGGGCGATGGTGACGAGGCCGTCGGCTTCCGCGCCGTAGGAGATCACGGTGGCGTCGCGCACCAGCGAAACGGTGTCGCCGGCGTGGTCGACGGCGGCGGCGCTGGCCCGGATGTTGCCACCGTTCTGGCCTTCAGTGGTGGAGGAGGCGAGCAGCCACTGGTCGCGGGCGACCCGGCGCATCATGGTTTCCATCCAGGGGATGCCGTGGCCGTGCCTGACGACGCAGGCGACCTTGGTCTGGTGCATCGCATAGATCATCGCGGTCGAGGCGCAGGCGCGTCCGAGCGTGTAGCAGATGTCGGTGACGTCGTAGATGGAGGCACCGAAGCCGCCGAATTCGACCGGGATCATGACGCCGAGCAGCTTCTGCTCGCGCGCGACCTCGAAAGCCTTGTGCGGGAAACGGGCGTCGCGATCGACCCCGTCAGCGTCGGCCGCGGCAGCTGCGGCGGTCCGGGCGGCGCGCTCGGTCAGGGAGGGACCCTGCTCGAGGAAGCCCGTCTGCGTTTCGTCGACAGTGAGGACTGCTTCACGCACGTTCATACTCGTCCGCCTCCGGTTTGCCGTTCGAGATCGCCGGCATCATTCGCGATGCGCGTAAGCGATCCTCCGGCCATCTTTGCTTGTGAGATGAGGCTACGGATTTAATTCAAATTCGTCGATGAAATAGAGGGTAAACAAAGCCCAATTCCGAACGAACAGTTAAGGTCCGGTTGTTTGCATCACCCGTTTTTCCAGCATCGCGTTAGGACTCTGGAAGAAGCCTGAATTTCAGACAATCTGAGTCATCGTTTACTAAGAAACGCGAAGTATTGGTGTCGCCCATTGCGGGACCGGCAGGCCGTGCCCATCGTAGCGGCAAGCCGGTTCGACCTTTGACAGACAGACGGGAATTTGCCGATGCAATCCTTTGATACCGACGTACGCAATCGCATCATCAAGCTGGTGAAGGGCATCCTCGAGCAGAATTCGCTCACGGCCGATGTCACGTCGTCTGCAAAGCTGGTCGATGTCGGCCTGACCTCGATGGACATGGTCAATCTGATGCTCGCCGTCGAAGCCGAGTTCGACTTCACCATCCCGCAAGCCGAGATCACGCCGGAGAATTTCCAGTCCGTCGAGACGCTGGAGCGGATGGTGGCGACCCAGCTTCAGCTGGCGAACGCGGCTTAAGCCGCGCGCCGACCTCTCTCCGGGTCGTCCCTGCGAACGCAGGGACCCATTACCCCAGGGAGAGGTTTTGCGAAGGCTGGTCGTTCTGGATTGCGACCAAGCACCTCGAAAGAATCCGCGGTATGGGTCCCTGCGTGCGCAGGGACGACCTCGAGTGAGAGGCGAGCGCGCCCGCGCCCCTCACACCACCGACATCGCCCCACCACCCCGTTCCAAAACCGCCGCAAAACTGGCATAGCTTAACCATGTCGCACGTGGCGAACAGGGTGGAGCAGGCATGAAGCAGGCGGTATTGGGCATCATCGGCGGCTCGGGCATCTATGACCTGCCGGGCCTCGAGAGTGCGCGCGAAGAGGTGATCGAGAGCCCCTGGGGCGAGCCATCGGCGCCCGTGCGTCGCGGCACCATCGCAGGGTTGCCGATCGTATTCCTGCCGCGGCACGACAAGGGGCACCGCCTGTCGCCCTCCGACATCAACTACCGCGCCAATATCGACGTTCTGAAGCGGGCCGGCGTCACCGATCTGATCTCGCTGTCGGCCTGCGGTTCCTTCAAAGAGGAACTGCCGCCGGGCACCTTCGTTCTCGTCGATCAGTTCGTCGACCGCACCCACAAACGCGAGAGCTCGTTCTTCGGCCGGGGCTGCGTCGCGCATGTGTCGATGGCGCATCCGGTCTCTCCGCGTTTGCGTATCCATCTTGCCGCGGCCGCTGAAGCCGAGAGCATCGCGATCGCGCGTGGCGGCACTTACGTCTGCATGGAGGGGCCGCAATTCTCCACCTATGCGGAGAGCATGACCTACAAGACGCTGGGCTATTCCGTGATCGGCATGACCAACATGCCGGAGGCGAAGCTCGCGCGTGAGGCGGAGATCTGTTACGCCACGGTGGCGATGGTGACGGATTTCGACTGCTGGCATCCCGATCACGATGCCGTCACCGTGCAGGACATCATCCGCGTGCTGACCTCGAACGCCGACAAGGCGAAAGCGCTGGTGGCGCGGCTGGCAAAGGACTTTCCGCGCGAGCATGAGTCGTGTCCGATCGGTTCGGACCGCGCGCTCGACACCGCGCTGATCACGGCGCCCGAGGCGCGCGATCCCGAGCTTCTGAAGAAGCTCGATGCGGTGGCCGGGCGCATCCTGCGAGTATGAGAAAGGCAGAATGCCATGAAGGTCGACGGCAAGCATTTTCGCAGCATCTGGCGCGAGCATGACGGCTGGTCAATCGGCGCGATCGACCAGCGCCGGCTGCCGCATGAGTTCGTCGTCGCGAAGCTCACATCCTGCGAAGATGCAGCCGTCGCCATCCGCGACATGCTGGTGCGAGGCGCGCCGCTGATCGGCGCCACCGCGGCCTACGGCATGGCGCTCGCCATGCGCGAGGACGCTTCCGACGCCGGCCTGAAGCGCGCTTACGACACGCTCGTGGTGGCGCGGCCGACGGCGATCAATCTGAAATGGGCGCTGGACGAGATGCGCACGGCGCTCGCGCCGATCGACCCGATTGAAAGGGCGGAGGCGGCCTATGCGCGCGCCGACGAAATCGTCGAGCAGGATGTCGAGATCAACCGCGGCATCGCCGGCAACGGCTTGAAGCTGATCGAGGCAATCGCAGCGAAGAAGCGGGGCGAGACCGTCAACGTGTTGACCCATTGCAACGCCGGTTGGCTCGCCACCGTCGATTGGGGCACGGCGACGGCGCCGATCTATCTTGCGCATGAACGCGGCATCAAGATCCATGTCTGGGTCGACGAGACACGTCCGCGCAACCAGGGCGCCTCGCTCACGGCCTGGGAGCTCGGTCATCACGGCGTACCGCACACGGTGATCCCCGACAATACCGGCGGGCACCTGATGCAGCACGGCATGGTCGACCTCGCCATCGTCGGTACCGACCGCGTCGCCGCCAATGGCGATGTCTGCAACAAGATCGGCACCTATCTGAAGGCGCTCGCCGCCCACGACAACGGCGTGCCGTTCTATGTCGCGCTGCCGTCGCCGACGATCGATTTTGCCGTCCATGACGGCATCCGCGACATTCCGATCGAGCAGCGCAGCGGCACTGAGGTCACCGACATGACCGGCCGCACCGCCGATGGAAGGCTGGAGACGGTGCGCATCGTGCCGGAGGGATCGCCGGTCGCGAATTACGCTTTCGACGTGACGCCGGCGCGGCTCGTGACCGGCCTCATCACCGAGCGCGGCGTGCTGAAGCCGGATCGCGACGAGCTGGCGGCGGCGTTTCCGGAGCGAATCGCGGCGGGAGAGTAGGCTCCGCCGTCATTGCGAGCTCTCGTAGGGTGGGCAAAGGCGCGGAAGCGCCGTGCCCACCATCTGATTGTGGTGGGCACGCTTTCGCTTTGCCCACCCTACGGCTTCGTGCCTCGCAACGACGAGGTGCCTACCCGAGCTTCAACCCCGTCGCCGCCTCAAGCTCGGCGATCGCCTGCGCGCCGCTCGTCACCTTGATCGTGGTCATGCCCATCTCGCGCGCGGGCTTCAGATTGACGCCGAGATCGTCGAGATAGACGCAATTGTTCGGATCGACCTTCAGCGTCTCGACCATCAGCCGGTAGATGCGCGGATCAGGCTTGCGCAGGCCGATCTTGGCGGACTCGATCACGTGGTCGAACAGCACCATGACTTCGGCGATGTAGAGCGAGCGCCCGGTCATGCTGCCGATCGCATTGGCCGGCAGGTTGTTGGTGATGCAGCCGGTCTTGAATTGCGCCTTGATGCGCTTCAGCGCCTCGACCATCTCGGGGCGCAGATCGCCCTGCAGCAGCGGCAGCACGTCGCGGCCGCGCACCTCCGCGCCGAGTGCGAGCGATTCCGTGGCGAACAATTCGTCGAAGGTGTCGATATCGACCTCGGCCCGCTCGAACTTGGCCCAGGCGTTCTCCAGGTGGTTGGCGGCGTTGGTCCGCCGGATGATGTCGACGGGCAGGCCGCGCTCGGTCTCGAACCGCGCGAATGCCTCGAACGGCGAACTCGTCAGCACGCCGCCAAAATCAAAGATCACCGCCTCGATCGCCAATGTCCTGCCCTCGTCAATTCCTTTCCAAGAGGGCTAGCATGCGCTATCGGCAAGGACCAGTCCGAAGCAATCTGCCGCCGCCAATACCGAAGCGTGTTCCCATGAAGAAGCTTGCCATTCTCATTACAGCCGCGCTGCTCGCGACGCCCGCCCATGCCATCGTCGGCGGTGGCACGCCGCAGGCCGATGGCGTGGCGCGCGCTGTCGTCACCATCGTCGGCTCGCGCGGCAATTCCTGCACCGGCACTCTGATCGCGCCGAAGATCGTATTGACCGGCGCTCACTGCGTGCCGCCGGGCGCGGACTACAAGATCGTCGATCGCAGCGGTGGCGCACCGCAATTGCTGAACGTGCGCACCATCGCGATCCATCCGGGCTACAAAGCGCAGGTTCATCGCGCCGGCGCAGACGTGGCGCTGCTGCAACTGGAAATTCCACTCAAGGGAAAATCGGCGGTGCCGGTCGGCGCGCCGAATATTCCGATCCAGGTCGGTAGCCGTTTCGTCATTGCCGGTACCGGTGTCACCGTGCGCGGTGATGGCAGGAGCGGCGGGGCCACGCGCGTCGCGGGCCTTGTCGTCACGGGCCAGCCCGGCACGCTCCAGATCCGCCTGGTCGATCCCGTAACCAACGGTGTTCGCGACGGAATTGGCGCTTGTACCGGCGATTCCGGTGGTCCTGTGTTCGAGGACAAGCCGAACGGCGCCGTGCTTGTCGGTGTCATCAGCTGGGCGACGGGACCGAACGCCGGCGATGGCTGTGGCGGATTGACCGGCGTCACGCCGCTCACGCTCTACCGCGACTGGATCTTGCAGACCGCGCGGAGCTGGGGTGCGGCGCTGTGATTTGACCGCGGCTCGATCTATGTCATTTTGAAGCGGAAGCGCGGCGGGTGATCATGCCGGCCGCGGAGGAAACGCGTCGTCCGTCAAGGGCGGCCACAAAAACAAGCAAGGCATAGAAGCAACAATGAATGTCGCTGTTCGCAGTCACGCCACCGCCAAACAGGTTTCTGAACATTTCGACGTGCTGATCGTCGGCGCCGGCATCTCCGGCATCGGCAGCGCCTATCACATCGAGAAGCAGCTTCCGGGCACGAGCTATGTCATCCTGGAGACGCAGGCGACGTTCGGCGGCACCTGGAGCACGCATCGTTATCCCGGCATCCGCTCGGACAGTGATCTCCATACGTTCGGCTATAGCTTCAAGCCCTGGGTCGGGCCGCCGATCGCGACCGCCGAAGAAATCCTCACCTATATGAAAGAGGTGATCGACGACAACGGTATCGCCAAGCACATCCGCTACAAGCACAAGATCAATTCCGCGAGCTGGTCGAGCGAGCAGAATCTCTGGACTATTGAGGCGGTGACGATCGACACCGGCGAGCCGAGGACGTTCACGGCGAACTTCCTCTGGATGTGCCAGGGCTATTACCGTCATTCGGAAGGCTACACGCCGGAATGGAAGGGCACCGATCGCTTCAAGGGCCGCATCGTCCATCCGCAGACATGGCCCGATGACGTCGACCTCACGAACAAGAGGGTCGTTGTGATCGGCTCGGGCGCCACAGCGGCGACGCTGGTGCCGAACATCGCTGACCAATGCGCGCATGTCACCATGCTGCAGCGTTCGCCGACTTATTTTCGCCTCGGCCGCAACGCCATCGAGATCGCGGAGGAACTGCGCCGGCTTCAGGTCGATGAGGCCTGGATCCACGAGATCGTTCGGCGCAAGATCCTGTTCGAGCAGGATGCCTTCACGAAGCTCTGCGTGTCCAAGCCAGAGCAGGTCAAGAAGGACCTGATCGGCCAGATCAGTGCGGTGCTCGGTCCCGACTACGACGTCGGGACGCATTTCACGCCGACTTACCGGCCGTGGCGGCAGCGCATCGCCTTCGTGCCCGATGCCGATCTGTTCAAGGGCATCGCCAGCGGCAAGGCCTCCGTCGTGACCGACGAGATCGAATGCTTCGTCGAGAACGGCATTCAGCTCAAGTCCGGCAAGCTGCTGGAAGCCGATGTCATCGTCACCGCGACCGGCTTCAATCTCGCCGCGCTCGGCGACATCGCCTTTGAGATCGACGGCAAGCCGCTCGCCTTCGGCGATACCGTCACCTATCGCGGCATGATGTTCACGGGCGTTCCGAACATGGTCTGGGTGTTCGGCTATTTCCGCGCCAGCTGGACGCTGCGCGTCGATCTCGTCGCCGACTTCGTCTGCCGACTGCTTGGTCACATGAAGGACAAGGGTGCGAAGAAGGTCGAGGTACGCTTGCGCGCCGAAGACCACAACATGCCGATCCTGCCCTGGATCGATCCGGAAAACTTCAACCCCGGCTATATGATGCGCAACATGGATTTGTTGCCCAAGCGCGGCGACAAGCCGGAATGGCAGCACAGCCAGGATTACTGGACGGAGAAGGACGAGATCCCGAAGACGGATCTGGATGACAAGGCGTTTGTGTACGGGTGAGAGCGCTCGGGGGTGTAAGGAGCGGTAACGATTGCCACATCCTCCACTGTCGTCCCCGCGAAGGCGGGGACCCGTAACCACAGGGAGTAGTTATGGAGCGAGCTGCTAACTCCGAGCCTTCGCCAAACATCGGCTGTGGCTACGGGTCCCGGATCTGCGCTTCGCTTGTCCGGGACGATAGCGGTTGTGGGATCAGTAGCGCACCAACTCATCCGCACTGCGCTCACGAGTTCCTTCGCGTCGCATTCGCCGCAATCGCCGCCGCGGCGGTCCGGTTCTCCACGCCGAGTTTTGCGTAGATCTGCTCGAGATGCTTGTCGACCGTGCGCGGGCTGAGGCCCAGGATTTGCGCGATGTCGCGATTGGTCTTGCCCTTGCTGAGCCAGGCCAGCACCTCGCCCTCGCGGGTGGTGAGGCCGAGTTCGCTGGTGAATTCTGGCGGCAGCGCGGTGCCGGACTCCCTGGAGAGCCGCAACAGGAATTCGTTCGGCGCGGTTTCGCCCATGTAATAGAGCCGCAGCTGCGGATTGTCGGGCAAGCAAGCCGCCTGGGATTTCGAGCTGCCCTTGGCTTTGGCCTGCTCCAGCCATTGCAGCAGCGATGGCGGCAGGACGGAGTCGTCAGCCTGTGCGCCGTGATGATCGGACAGCAGCTTCTGCGCCTGCGGCGTTGCCCACAGCAGATTGCCATGGCGGTCGACCGCGAACAGGAAGCGGCCGGAGACGTCGAGCGCGGCGCGCGCACTCTGGGTCAGCCGGGCATTGCCGAGATGGACGCGGATGCGCGCCAGCATCTCCTCGATCACGATCGGCTTTGTCACGTAATCGACGCCGCCGGCCTCGAGCCCGCGCACGATATGCTCGGTTTCGGCGAGGCCCGTCATGAAGATCACGGGGACATTGGCAAGAGCCGCATCGCGCTTGAGCCGACGGCAGGTCTCGAAGCCGTCGATGCCGGGCATCACGGCATCGAGCAGAACGATATCGGGCGTGATCTGGTCGATGATGCGTATCGCGGCCGCGCCGTCGAGCGCTACCATCACCGTCATTCCGGCGCCGTCGAGCGCGTCGGTGAGCAGCCGCAGCGTCTCGGGAGAGTCATCTACAACGAGCGCGACGTCGCGCTTTTTCGACTCAATGTTCATGCGCATGCAACGTCTTCAATGTGGCCATGTACTGCTCGAGATCGAACCGGTCGACCAGCGACCGCATCTGCGCGACGAAGTCGGCGTGCTCCGGATGCTCGCTGCCGATCTCGTCCAGCTTCAATTGTATGCCCCTGACGTAGCCGATCTGGCCGAGCCCGATCAGCGCCTCGATGTGCCGCGCCGGCGGCCTCGATCCGCTTTCGGGGCGCCAGAACGGCATTGCGATCTCGTCCGAGCCGTATTGCCATTCGATCTTGAGGAGCTGGCGGATCGTCTCCAGGAGCCTCGGGATGTCGATCGGCTTCATCAAATAGCCGTCATGGAAGGGCTGCGCCAGCGGCGCGCCGTGGGCCTCGATCGCGCTGGCCGACACCATCAAGATGCGGGCCTGGTGATGGCCGCTCGCGCGCAAGGCCTCCGCGACGGCCCAGCCGTCCATGGCGGGCATCGAGATGTCGAGCAGGAACAGATCGGGCCGGCAATGCTGCGCCAATGCAAGGCAGCCGGGGCCATCCGGTGCGCTGAGCAGGATGAAGCCGAGCGGGGTCAGCACCTCGCGCAGGAGGTCGCGATGCACGGGGTCGTCGTCGGTGATGAGAATGGTCTTGCGCGCGCCGTGATAGCCGGAGACCGGGGCCTCCACCGGCGCGATGAGCTGCGGATTGGTGACCTCCGAGAGCAGGATCTTGACCTTGAACGTTGAGCCGGTGCCGACCGTGCTCATGACCTTGATATCGCCGCCCATTACGCCGGCGAGCAGACGGCTGATGGTCAGGCCGAGGCCGGTGCCGGTTTGCGGCTGCGAGACGCCGAGCGCACCGCGCTCGAACGGCGCGAAGATGCGTTCGAGATCGTCGCCCTGGATGCCGGGACCGGTGTCGATCACTTCGAACTCGGCAACGGGGCTGCGATAGTGCACCACGAACTGCACGCTGCCGGTCTGGGTGAACTTGATGGCGTTCGAGAGCAAATTGATCAACACCTGGCGCAGCCGCTTCTCGTCGGCATAGACCACCAGCGGTAAATACGCCGGCCGCCTGAACACGAAATCGATACCCTTGGCAGCGGCCTGAAGGCGGAACATGCCGACCAGCTGATCGAGGAACTCGCTGAAGCGCACCTCGTCGCGCGACAGATACAGCCGTCCCGCCTCGATCTTGGAGATGTCCAGAATGCCGTCGATCAGGCCGGAGAGGTGGTCGGCACTGCGGCGGACGACGCGGACCTGGTCGCGCGGCTTGGTGTTGAGCGTCGTGTCCTGCTCCAGGAGCTGGGCATAGCCGCTGATCGCGTTCAGGGGTGAACGCAGCTCGTGGCTCAGGCCCACCACGTAGCGGCTCTTGGCGAGGTTGGCGGATTCGGCGACTTCCTTGGCGCGCTGCAGCTCGGCGTCGGTGCGCTTGTGCGCGTCGATCTCCTGGATCAGCAGCGCGGTCTGCCGTCGCGTCTCGGCTTCCGCCGCGCGGCGGCTCTGCTGCGCCAGGACGAACAGCCACGCCACCACGCCGATGATGATGCTGAGCGAGAAGAAAACCTTCCAGAGCACGTCGGAGACGAGCGCGTTCTCGCCATGCACGCTCGCCGAGGTCTGCAGATAGATCAGGCCCAGCACCAGCGCGACGAGGCCGGCGGAGACCACGAACACGCCGACATAGTGGCCGAGTTGCGAGTTGATGCGCGCGTAGATCGGCTGCGGCATCAGCTTGCCCAGCGTCTCCGATACCTGCGCCTGGATCCGCGCGTGCGGCTTGCAGAGATCGTGGCAGCGGGCATCCAGCGAGCAGCACAGAGAGCAGATCGGGCCGGCATAAGCGGGGCACGAGGCCATGTCCTCCGGCTCGAACGCGTGCTCGCAGATGCAGCACTGGATCGCCTCGATGTCCTGCCAGCTCCGTTTCGGCTTGCGCGCGATGTAGTATTTGCCGTCCGTGGCCCAGGCAATCAACGGTGCGGTGAGGAACGCAACCGCCAGCGCTATGAAGGCCGACAGCGCCTTCGCGGTCGGCCCGAACAGGCCGTAAAAGGCGCTGATGGAAACAATGGTCGCGATCGTCATCGCACCCACGCCGACCGGATTGACGTCGTAGAGATGCGCGCGTTTGAATTCGATCTGCTGTGGCCGCAATCCAAGCGGCTTGTTGACGATGAGATCCGCGACCAGCGCACCCACCCAGGCGATCGCGACGTTCGAATAGAGCGCGAGCGTCTGCTCCAGCGCCTTGTAGACGCCGATCTCCATCAACAGCAGCGCTACGATGACGTTGAAGACCAGCCAGACGACGCGGCCGGGATGGCTGTGGGTCAGGCGCGAGAAGAAGTTCGACCAGGCGATCGAGCCGGCATAGGCGTTGGTGACGTTGATCTTCACCTGGGACAGGATCACGAACGTGCCGGTCAACGCCAGCGCGAGGTCAGGCTGGGACAGCACATAGCGGAACGCTTCGAGATACATATGGGCGGGCTCGGCGGCCTCCTCGGGCGGCACCCCGTGGCTGAGCGCGAAGAACGCGAGGAACGAACCCGCCAGGAGCTTCAGCGCGCCCAGCACGATCCAGCCCGGTCCCGCGCTCATCAGCGCCACCCACCAGGACGCCCTGGAGGCGCGGCGGTCGCGCGGCAAAAATCGCAGGAAGTCGACCTGCTCGCCGATCTGCGCCACCAGCGAAAACACCACGGAAGCCGCAACCCCGAACAGCAGCAGGTCAAATTGCCCGTTGAGGTCGCCGTGCTCGCCCGAGAACTTTCGCCACTCCGTGAAAGAGTGCGGGTTGTGCCAGGCGATCGCCGCGAACGGAATGATGTGGAGCACGATCCACAGCGGCTGCGTCCATAATTGGAAGCGGCTGATCAGCGTGATGCCGTAGGCCACCAGCGGGATGATGACGACGGCGCTGATGAGATAGCCGATCGGCCGCGGAATCCCGAAGCACATCTCGAGCGCGGACGCGAGGATCACGGCTTCGATCGCAAAGAAGATGAAGGTGAAGGATGCGTAGATCAGCGAGGTGACGGTGGAGCCGATGTAGCCGAAGCCGGCGCCGCGCGTGAGCAGGTCGATGTCGATGCCGCATTTGGCGGCATAATAGGCGATCGGTACGCCACAGCAGAAGATGATGAGGGAGACCACGAGGATGGCGGCGGTCGCATTGGTGACGCCATAGTTTAGCGTGATGGTGCCGCCGATCGCCTCCATCGCCAGGAACGAGATCGCGCCCAGCGCCGTGTTGGCGACCCGGGCGGCGGACCAGCGGCGCGCGCTCTTGGCCGTGAAGCGCAGCGCATAGTCCTCCAGGGTCTGGTTGGCGACCCATTGGTTGTACTGGCGCCTGACGCGGTCTATTCGCTGCCGCCCTGCCACGCTCTACCCCACTCCTGATACGGACCCGGAGCCCTCGCAAATTCCGTACCAAAAGCCTACGTCGGCATTTTGCGGTGCAGTATACGCGATCTTGCGTATGCTGGCACTGCATCAATCCGAGCCATCCTCACGGCACCAATCGCGTGTCCTCGAACAAAAGTGGGGTGCTCATGTCAGACGAACCAAACAAGGGCCTTTTGTCGCCGCTCCGGCGCAAACTATTGATGGGAATGGCCGCCGTGCCGGCCATCACGATGCTGCCGCGGGCGTCCTTTGCGCAGGCTCCCGCGACCTCGGCGGTCAACACCACCGGCCTTGCAGTCACCGATACCGAGGTCACGGTCGGCATCCTGCACTCGGCGACCGGCACCATGGCCATCTCCGAGACCGGGTCGATCGAGGCCGAAAAGCTTGCCATCGAGCAGATCAATGCCGCCGGCGGCGTGCTCGGCCGCAAGATCAAGTTCATCCAGGAAGACGGCGCCAGCGACTGGCCGACCTTTGCGGAAAAGGCCAAGAAGCTGCTGGTCAACGACAAGGTCGCGGCGATCATGGGCTGCTGGACCTCGGCCTCGCGCAAGGCGGTGCTGCCGGTCATGGAGCAGTATAACGGCATGCTCTATTACCCGACCTTCTACGAAGGCCTCGAGCAGTCCAAGAACGTCATCTACACCGGTCAGGAAGCGACCCAGCAGATTCTCGCCGGCCTGAACTGGATCGCCAAGGAAAAGGGCGCCAAGTCGTTCTTCTTCATCGGCTCCGACTACATCTGGCCGCGCACCTCGAACAAGATCGCGCGCAAGCACGTCGAGAACGTGCTGAAGGGCAAGGTGGTCGGCGAGGAGTACTATCCGCTCGGCAACACCCAGTTCAACTCGGTCATCAACAAGATCAAGCTGACCAAGCCCGACGTGATCTTCACCGACGTCGTGGGCGGCTCCAACGTCGCCTTCTACAAGCAGCTCAAGGCCGCCGGCATCGACCTCTCCAAGCAGGCGCTGCTGACGATCTCGGTGACCGAAGACGAGATCGACGGCATCGGCGGCGAGAACATCGCGGGTGCCTATGCCTGCATGAAGTACTTCCAGTCGCTCGACAATCCGAACAACAAGGCGTTCGTGCCGGCGTTCAAGAAGGCCTGGGGCGAGAAGACCGTGATTGGCGACGTCACCCAGGCTGCGTATCTCGGCCCGTGGCTGTGGAAGTTGACGGTGGAGAAGGCGGGCTCCTTCGACGTCGACAAGATCGCGGCGGCCTCGCCCGGCGTCGAGTTCAAGGGCGCGCCGGAAGGCTATGTGCGCATCCACGAGAACCATCATCTCTGGTCGAAGACCCGGGTGGGGCGCGCCAAGCTCGATGGCCAGTTCGAGCTGATCTACGAGACCGCCGATCTCGTCGAGCCCGATCCGTTCCCGAAGGGTTACCAATAAAGAAGCGCGCCCAGTCGCGCTTTCTTCCAACCACCAAGCCTCTCCCTGGCGTGGACCGCAAATCCACGCCCAAGACCCCCGCGTCGCGAACCTGCTCGCGACGCGGGACCCTTATCCCCGACGGAGAACATCGATGTTCGGCGACTACTCGCTTGGTGACCTTGGCTCCATCTTCGTCATGCAGGGCTTTGCAGGACTGATCCTGTTCTCGGTCTACGTCCTGATGGCGCTCGGGCTTGCCATCATCTTCGGCCAGATGGGCGTCATCAACATGGCCCATGGCGAGTTCATGATCCTCGGGGCCTACGTCACCTGGATGACCTCGAATGTCTTCCAGTCCTATTTGCCCGGCTTGTTCAGCGGCTATTTCTTCCTTGCGATGATCCTGGCCTTTGTCGCGTCCGGCGCATTGGGGATGCTGGTGGAGTGGGTGCTGATACGGCATCTCTACAAGCGCCCGCTGGATACGCTGCTTGCCACCTGGGGCCTCAGCCTGATGCTGCAGCAGGCCTATCGCTCGGTGTTCGGCGCGCGTGAGGTCGGGGTCGAGCTGCCGCAATGGATGCTGGGCTCGCTGCACGTCACCGACAGCATCGAAGTGCCGATCAACGGCGTCTTCGTGATGTGTCTCACCGTGTTGATCACTCTCTCGGTCGCGTACGTCATGTACATGTCGCGCTGGGGCCGCCAGGTCCGTGCGGTGGTGCAGAACCGCATCATGGCCGGAGCGGTCGGCATCAACACCGAGAAGGTCGACCGCTACACCTTCGGGCTTGGTTGCGGCATTGCCGGAATCGCCGGAAGCGCCTTCACCATGATCGGCTCGACCGGGCCGACCTCCGGACAGCTCTACATCGTCGACACGTTCCTGGTCGTCGTATTCGGCGGCGCGGCCAGCCTGCTCGGCACCATCGCCTCCGCGTTCTCGATCTCGCAGACGCAATCGACGCTCGAATTCTTCATGTCGGGCTCGATGGCCAAGGTCCTGACGCTGCTCGCTGTCGTCGGCATCCTGATGCTGCGGCCGCAGGGTCTCTTCGCCCTCAAAGTCCGCAAGTAAGGAGAAGCAGGCAAGTCATGATCATCAACTCACGCTTCTTCAATCGCTCCGAGCTCATCGGCTTCATCGTCCTGGCGGCCGTGCTGTTCGTGATCCTGCCGCTCTCGCTGGATGTGTTCCGCCTCAACCTGGTCGCGAAATACCTCACCTACGCCTTTGTCGCGCTCGGCCTCGTGCTGTGCTGGGGCTATGGCGGCATCTTGAGCCTCGGCCAGGGCGTGTTCTTCGGTCTCGGCGGCTACTGCATGGCGATGTTCCTCAAGCTCGAGGCTTCCAGCGTCGAGAACACGAAGATCCAGTCGACGCCCGGCATCCCCGATTTCATGGACTGGAATCAGATCACTTCGCTGCCGCTGTTCTGGCAACCATTCCACAGCCTCACCTTCACCATCCTCGCCATCATCCTGGTCCCCGGCCTGTTCGCGCTGATCATCGGCACCGCGATGTTCAAGCGCCGTGTCGGCGGCACCTATTTCGCGATCATCACCCAGGCCGTCGCCGCCATCCTCACCATCCTGATCGTCGGGCAGCAGGGCTACACCGGCGGCATCAACGGCATGACCGACCTGCGCACCCTCAAGGGCTGGGACATCCGGCCCGACCACGCCAAGGTCATCCTGTACTTCGTCGAGGTGGTGCTGCTTTTCGCCTGCATCGGCATCGCGCAGTTCATCCGCCTGACCAAGCTCGGCCGCATCCTGGTGGCGATGCGCGAACAGGAGGACCGCGTCCGCTTCTCCGGCTACAGCGTCGCCAACTTCAAGATCTTCGCCTTCTGCATGGCCGCGGTCTTCGCCGCGATCGGCGGCGCCATGTTCGCACTCAATGTCGGTTTCATGTCGCCGTCCTTTGTCGGCATCGTGCCGTCGATCGAGATGGTGATCTACACCGCGGTCGGCGGACGCATGTCGATCTTCGGCGCGATCTGGGGCGCCATCCTGGTGAATTTCGCCAAGACCAGCCTGTCGGAATCCTTCCCGCAACTCTGGCTGTTCGGCCTCGGCGCGCTGTTCATCGCCGTCGTGCTCGCCTTCCCGAACGGTTTGTCCGGGCTCTGGGCCGATTACGTGCAGCCGCGGATCGATCGGCTGTTCGCCTCGCGCAGGCGGAAGCCGGGCTGGAATGACAATTCGGTCGCCGACGGCGCACCGGCAGAGTGAGGAGGCCATCATGCTCGTTGGACACCAGCCCAAGGATTTCCTGCTCGCTGTCTCCGGACTGACCGTCTCGTTCGACGGGTTCAAGGCGGTCAATGATCTCTCCTTTTACGTCGAGGAGAACGAGATCCGCGTCATCATCGGTCCCAACGGCGCCGGCAAGACCACGGTGCTCGATCTGATCTGCGGCAAGACCAAGGCGACCTCGGGCTCGATCCAGTTTCGTGGCAAGGAGCTCACGAAGATGAAAGAGAACGAGATCGTGCAGACCGGCGTCGGGCGCAAATTCCAGACGCCGTCGGTGTTCGAGGATCTCACCGTGTTCGAGAACCTCGAGATCTCGTTTCCACGCGGCCGCACCGTGTTCGGCTCGCTGACCTTTCAGCGCGACCAGCTGGTGAAGGACCGGGTCGAGGAGGTCGCCGAGATGATCTTCCTCAAGGACAAGCTCAACACCTATGCCGACGAGCTCAGCCATGGCCAGAAGCAATGGCTCGAGATCGGCATGCTACTGATCCAGGACCCGGACCTCCTGATGCTCGACGAGCCGGTCGCCGGCATGAGCGTGTCCGAGCGCGCCAAGACGGCCGAGCTCCTCAACCGCATCATCAAGAACCGCTCGGTGCTGGTGATCGAGCACGACATGAAGTTCGTCGAGGATATCGCCCACAAGGTCACCGTGCTGCACCAGGGCCAGATCCTCTCCGAGGGCACCATGGAGAAGGTCAAGAACGATCCCAAGGTCATCGAAGTCTATCTGGGGCACTGACGATGGCGAAAACCAATGAGTCCGTCGCGGCATCGACGGTGCACCTCTCCCCTTGTGGGAGAGGTCGGATCGCATCGTCAGATGCGATCCGGGTGAGGGGTATCTCTCCGCGCGTCGAACTGCCTGTCGCATCCGCGGATGCAAACCCCTCATCCGTCGCGGACTTCGTCCGCGCCACCTTCTCCCACAAGGGGAGAAGGAAGGCATACCGAGTCTAGGAGCACGCTGATGCTGGCAATTTCCGATCTTCACGTCGCCTACGGCCAGAGCGAGGTGCTGCACGGGCTCAACGTCAAGGTCGCGCCCAACGAGATCGTGGCGATCATGGGCCGCAACGGCATGGGCAAGACCACGCTGATGAAGTCGCTGATGGGCATCCTGCCGGCCAGGAGCGGCTCGGTGACCATGGACGGCGCCGAGCTCGGCAACCTCAAGAGCTACGAGCGCGTCGCCAAGGGCCTCGCCTATGTGCCGCAGGGCCGCATGATCTTCTCCACCATGACGGTGAAGGAGAACATCGAGACCGGCCTCGTCGTTGCGGGCGAATCCGAGGTGCCCGGCGACATCTACGAATTGTTTCCGGTCCTGCTGGAGATGAAGGGCCGCCGCGGCGGCAATCTCTCCGGCGGCCAGCAGCAGCAGCTCGCCATTGCGCGTGCGCTCGCGACCAAGCCGAAGGTGTTGCTGCTGGATGAGCCGACCGAAGGCATCCAGCCTTCCATCATCAAGGAGATGGCGCGGACCCTGAAGCGCATCCGCGACGAGAAGGGGCTCTCGATCGTCGTGTCCGAGCAGGTCCTGAGCTTCGCGCTCGACATCGCCGACCGCGTGCTGGTGATCGAGAACGGCGAGATCGTGCGCGACGATCCGCGCGACGCCGTCGATGCCGCACAGGTCTCGAAATATCTGTCCGTCTAACCAACCGTGTAAAAGGGGAGCTTTGCGATGCCAGAGACACTGATCAAGGTCGATCTGACCAAGTCGGCTTACGAAAATGACATGGTGCACAACCGCTGGCACCCCGACATCCCGATCGTGGCCTGGGTCAATCCCGGTGACGATTTCATCATCGAGACCTATGACTGGACCGGCGGCTTCATCAAAAACAACGATTCCGCCGATGACGTGCGCGACATCGACCTGTCGATCGTGCACTTTCTGTCCGGCCCGATCGGCGTCAAGGGCGCCGAGCCCGGCGATCTCCTCGTCGTCGATCTGCTCGACGTCGGCCCGATGAAAGAGAGCCTGTGGGGCTTCAACGGCTTCTTCTCCAAGCAGAACGGCGGCGGCTTCCTCACCGACCATTTCCCGCTGGCGCAGAAATCGATCTGGGACATCAAGGGCCTCTACACCTCGTCCCGCCACGTGCCCGGCGTGAACTTCGCCGGCCTGATCCATCCCGGCCTGATCGGCTGTCTGCCCGATCCGAAGATGCTGGAGACCTGGAACAAGCGTGAGGCCGAGTTGATCTCGACCAATCCGACCCGCGTGCCGGGCCTTGCCAATCCGCCGTTCGCGGCGACCGCCCATGGCGGCCGCGCCAAGGGCGACGTCAAAGCCAAGATCGGCGCGGAAGGTGCGCGCACGGTGCCGCCGCGCGAGCACGGCGGCAATTGCGACATCAAGGATCTCTCGCGCGGCTCGAAGATCTACTTCCCGGTCTATGTGCCGGGCGCGGGTCTTTCGATGGGCGATCTGCACTTCAGCCAGGGTGACGGCGAGATCACCTTCTGCGGCGCCATCGAGATGGCGGGATGGCTGCATCTGAAGGTCGAGGTGATCAAGGACGGCATGTCGAAGTACGGCATCAAGAACCCGATCTTCAAGCCGTCCCCGATCACGCCGAACTACAAGGATTATCTGATCTTCGAAGGCATCTCGGTGGATGAAGCCGGCAAGCAGCACTATCTCGATGTTCACATCGCCTATCGCCAGGCCTGTCTCAACGCCATCGAATACCTGAAGAAGTTCGGCTACTCCGGCGCACAGGCCTATTCGATCCTCGGCACCGCGCCATGTCAGGGCCACATCTCCGGCGTGGTCGACGTGCCCAACGCCTGCGCCACGCTGTGGCTGCCGACCGAGATCTTCGACTTCGACGTGATGCCGTCGGCGGCAGGTCCCATCAAGCACATCACCGGCGATATCCAGATGCCGATCTCGCCGGACAAGTAGTCGGTGCGCGACGGGATGCGGAGCGGCGTCTCTCTGCCGCCCCGCATCCGCCGCCGGATCATTTCTGAACAGGCAAGAGCGTGGGAATAATGCGATGCCGGTCTATGAGTATCTCTGTGACGAATGCGGTCCGTTCAAGGACCTGCGCCCGATGGCCGAGTGCGACGATCCACAAAGCTGCCCGCATTGCGAGACCATGGCGCCGCGCGTCATTCTGACCGCGCCGAATTTCTTCTGCATGCCATCAGACAAGCGCAAGGCACACGCCATCAACGAGCGCAGCTCGCACGCGCCGCGGACGCTCGCGCAATACAAGGCCTCGCACGGTCCCGGCTGCGGCTGCTGCTCTTCGGGCAAGACCGTGAAGGACAAGAACGCGATCGACAAGAAGAAGCCGGCGCGGCTGGTGACCAAGACGAAGAGCGGCGCCAAGGGCTTTCCGACTGCGCGGCCGTGGATGATCAGCCACTAACGCACCTCAAACCAATAAACGACAGGAGCGCCCAACATGCTTCACGGTGACATTTCCAGCAGTAACGATACCGTCGGCGTCGCCGTGGTGAACTACAAGATGCCCCGCCTGCACACCAAGGCCGAGGTGCTCGATAACGCCCGCAAGATCGCCGACATGGTGGTGGGCATGAAGACTGGCCTGCCCGGCATGGACCTCGTGATCTTCCCGGAATATTCCACGCAAGGCATCATGTACGACTCCAAGGAGATGTACGAGACGGCGTGCGCGGTGCCGGGTGAAGAGACAGCGATCTTCGCCGAGGCCTGCCGCAGGGCCAAGGTGTGGGGCGTGTTCTCGCTGACCGGCGAACGCCACGAGGAGCATCCGCACAAGGCGCCCTACAACACCCTGATCCTGATGAACGACAAGGGCGAGATCGTGCAGAAGTATCGCAAGATCATGCCATGGGTGCCGATCGAGGGCTGGTATCCCGGCAATTGCACCTATGTCTCCGACGGCCCGAAGGGGATGAAGGTCAGCCTGATCATCTGCGACGATGGCAATTTCCCGGAGATCTGGCGTGATTGTGCCATGAAGGGCGCCGAGTTGATCGTGCGCTGCCAGGGCTACATGTATCCGGCCAAGGAGCAGCAGGTCCTTATTTCCAAGGCGATGGCGTGGGCCAACAACGTCTATGTCGCCGTCGCCAATGCCGCCGGTTTCGACGGCGTCTACTCCTATTTCGGCCACTCCGCGATCATCGGCTTCGATGGCCGTACGCTCGGCGAGTGCGGTGAGGAGGATTACGGCATCCAGTACGCACAGCTGTCGAAACATCTGATCCGCGATGCGCGCCGCAACGGCCAGTCACAGAACCATCTCTACAAGCTGGTCCACCGCGGCTACACCGGCATGATCAATTCCGGCGAAAGCCCGCGCGGCGTTGCGGCGTGCCCCTATGACTTCTACAAGAACTGGATCAAGGATCCCGAAGGCACGCGTGACATGGTCGAGGCGATGACCCGCTCGACCCCCGGCACCGACGAATGTCCGATCGACGGCATCCCGAATGGGTCGTCGCCGAGCAATTACTGAGCCCTTGCCGGCACCACGAGTTGGACGGTCACCCCTTGATGTGAACGGCCGTCCACAAATGCGGACGTTCTGATGCGTCCGTAGGTGCGCGGAATGGGAATGGCGCCCGGCAAAACCGTGGCGCGGTTACAACATGGACTGTTGAATCTGCCCGAGTTGGGGGGCAGTTGGGCGGATTCTCGATGCCCCGTAGTTCTACCGCCCATCCTCTTCGCCTAAGTTCCCCGCGGCGCCGCTGGGGAGCGCCGCGGGGTGGGGAACGAGCGTGGGGGCTTGGTTGCGATCGAGCGGGGGGAGTTGCCCGCGCCGGAGTGCTGCGGCAAAGCGCGCGGCATTCGGGGCCGGCCTCGTCGTGACCGCGATCGCTGTGGCGAGCCCGGTCGGGGCCCAGCAGGTTTTCAACGGATCACAGACCACGCCGAACGGCACCGTCAACGGCGGGGGCGGCGTCTGGGACAACACGACGACCAACTGGACCGACGTCTTTGGCGCGACCAGCACCGCCTATGATCCCGCGTCAGCCGGCACGCTGTTCGGAAGCAGCGCTCCCTCGACGCCGGCGACGGGCGGCACGGTGACGGTTACGCCGGGCGGCGTGCAGCTCACCAGCCTCGTGGGCTTCGACCTGACCGCCGACGGCTCGATCTATACCATTCAGGGCGGCGACCTCAGGCTGGCTGCGGGCGGCACCACGTTCGTCACCAACGATGTGACCGGCACCAGCGATCCCTCGGCCGCGATCGTTTCGCGCATCGTCGGCAGCGACGGCATCAATGTTCAGGGACCAGGTACCCTGGCGCTGCTCGGCGCGAACTCCTATACCGGCGGCACCTTCATCTGCAATTGCGGGTCCCTGCAGCTCGGTGACGCGACCCACACCGCGAGCATGGTCGGCGCCGTCACCAACGAGGGCCTCTTCAGCATCGTCAATGCCGACACGTCGGGAATCACGTCGATCCTGAACGCCTTCTCCGGCACGACGATGTTCCTCAACGCAAGCTCCGCCAGCTCGATCGTGATCACCAACAACGGCCAGGTGTATTTCGGCGATCCGCTCGGGGGTGGAGCCGACACCGCGACGGCCGGTCGGGCCACCATCATCAATGACAGCGGCCTGATCGGCTTCTTCGGACGGACTAATGCAGGCGCCGCCAACATCACCAACCAGAATGGCGGCGGCACGATATTCATCGAGCAATCTTCGGCGGGCTCGGCGACGATCGTGAACAAGGATTTTGGCGGGACCGTGTTCGGGACGTTCGCCGGCTCCGACACGGCGACCGCCGGCAATGCAATCATCATCAATGAAGCGGATGGTCTCACCGATTTCGGCGCGTTCACCACGGCCGGCAATGCCACGATCATCACCAAGGACGGCGGCAGGACCGAATTCTTCGACAACTCCACCGGCGGCAACGCACGCTTCATCACCACCGGGACCGGCGTCGTCGATTTCGGTGGAGGCACCGGTCCGGCCGGCGATGGTCGCATCACCGCAGGATCGATCGAAGGCAGCGGCTTCTACTACATCGGCGGCGGCAATACCCTCGTCGTCGGCGGTAACAACCTCTCGACCGAGGTCAGCGGCGTCATCGGTGATACCTGCGGTTGCGGTCCCGCCGGCCCCGGCTCGCTGGAAAAGGTCGGCAGCGGCACGTTGATCCTCTCGGGCGCGAATACCTACACCGGCACGACCACGGTGAACGGCGGCATCCTGCGGGTCGATGGTGACATCTCGCAGTCGAGCCTGACCACCGTGAATGCCGGTGGTGCGTTGTTCGGCGCCGGAATCGTTGGCAATACGGTTATCGCCAACGGCGGTATCTATGCGCCCGGCGACGGCGGCCCGGGCTCGAGCATGCAGGTTCAGGGCGATCTCACGCTTCAGTCCGGCTCGGTCTATGTGGTGCAGGTCGGTAGCGGATCCAGCACGAGCCACGCGCTCGTCACCGGCAATGTCGCGCTGGACGGCACTGTCGGCGTCGCGCTGTATCCGGGCGCCGCGGTGATGAAGCATTATTCGATCATGAACTTCTTCGGCACCTCCGGCGGGAATTTTTCGGGCGTTGCCGCGCCGGGTGGCCTCATCGGCACGACGAGCGTCGGATCGAACGAGGTCTTCCTCGATTTCACGCTGAACTACGGCGCGAAATACGCGCTCAACGTCAACCAGCAGAACGTTGCCACGACGCTTCAGAATTTCTTCAACACCAACGGCTTCCTGCAGGCCGAACTCGCGGGTCTTGGTTCCGGGGGCCTGACGCAGGCCTCGGGTGAATCCGCAACGGGATCGCAGCAGACGACGTTCAATGCGATGAACCTGTTCATGAGCCTGTTGACCGACGTCTTCAGCTCTGGACGCAGCGGCACCCCTGGCGCCTCGCCATTTGCCGCGGACGCAAATGCGCGCGACAAGAGCGCGCGCGACGCCTTCGCCTCGATTTACCGCAAGGCACCAGGTGCAACGTTCGAGCAGCGCTGGGATGTGTGGACGGCCGGCTACGGCGGCTCGCAGACCACGGACGGCAATTCCGGCCTCGGCTCGAACAACACGAGCAGCAGTGTCTACGGCACTGCCGTGGGCCTCGATTACCGCTTCTCGCCATCGACGATTGCGGGCTTTGCACTCGCAGGCGGCGGGACCGCCTTCAACGTCAACGGGCTCGGCTGGGGTCGCTCCGACCTTTTCCAGGCCGGTGCCTTCGTGCGTCATACGGCGGGACCGGCCTACATCACGGCGGCGCTCGCCTATGGCTGGCAGGACGTCACGACCAACCGCATCGTGACGGCTGCCGGTTATGACCAGCTGCGTGCGCAGTTCAACGCCAACGCGTTCTCGGGCCGCATCGAGGGCGGCTATCGCTATGCCATGCAGTGGGCTGGCCTCACGCCGTATGCGGCGCTCCAGGCCACCTTGTTCAGCCTTCCGACCTATGCAGAGGCTGCCGTGGTCGGCAGCAACGTCTTCGCTCTCAACTATGCCGCCAAGGACGTGACCAGCACGCGCACCGAACTCGGCCTGCGCGCGGACAGATCGTTTGCCGCGGCCGGTGGCCTCATGACCCTGCGCGGCCGCCTCGCCTGGGCACATGACTACAATCCGGACCGCACTGTGGGCGCGGTGTTCCAGACCCTGCCGGGATCGGCTTTCGTCGTGAACGGCGCCGCCCAGGCGCGCGATTCGGCTCTGACTACGGCATCAGCGCAGATGAACTGGATGAACGGCTGGTCTGCATCGGCGACGTTCGAGGGAGAGTTCTCGAACCTCACCCGCTCCTACGCCGGCAAGGGCGTCGTGCGCTACGCTTGGTGAGGCATCGTCGCCTCCCTTGAGAGGGAGGATAGGGGAGGCGTCACTGCTTCTTCTGCGGCGGCTTGCGCGGCGGGCGCGGGGCGGCAGTGGGGGCCGGCGTCCCGCTCATCTTGTTGGCGGCCTCGCTGACGTCGAGCAGCGAGCGACGGATGTCCTCGAGGTAGCCGGCCGATTTTTTTCTCATGATGTCGGCGAGCTCGTGCAGCCCCTGTATCTTTTCGAACAGCTCGTCGGCCTTGCCGTCGACGAAGCCGGGCACCACGCCCTCGATCTTCGTGACCGCCTTGTCGAAGCCCGCGAAGGCCGTGTCGACCTTGGCCATGACGGAGTCGATTTCGCCACCCTTGCTCCGGAGGTCGGCGGTGTAGTCCTCGAACGTGCGCAGGCCCTCCTTGATCGCGGGGGCGTTGCTGACGATGGTGCGGTCGACACTGTGCAGGGTGTCGACGATGGACTCGGCGTCGCTGAGATCGGCGGTCAGCACGGGGATGCCGTCCGAGTCCAGCGGCACCGGCGGCGCGGAGGGCGCGCCCCCGATCAGCGAGATCGCGGCGACGCCGGTGAGGCCCTGGAACTCGATGCCCGCCACGGTGTCCTTGCGGATCGGCGCGGTGTTGTCGAGCATCACCAGCGCCACGATCCTGCGCGGATTGTCCAGCTTGATCGAGAGGATCTGGCCGGCGGGCACGCCGTCGAAATTGACCGGTCCGCCGCGGCGCAGGCCGCTGGCCGAGCCGCCTTCGAACACCACGCGCAACTGGCTGCGGCTCTGGATGGTGCGCCATTTCTGCACGCCGAGCAGGCCGCCGAACGCCACGGCAATCACCGTCAGCGTTGCCGTTCCGATCACCAGATTACTCGCGCGTGCCATCAGGCGATTCTACGGCCAAAGCGGGGAAGTTGGAAGGAGGCCCCAATGGTACGTAGGGCGGGTTAGCGAAGCGTAACCCGCCGTTTTCGCCGCAGCAGTCGTGTAAATTGGCGGATTACGCTGGCGCTAATCCGCCCTACGGCCTCAATGCCCGGCAACTCGCCTAGCAGCAGCATTGTTCAGCACGATCAGAGCGTCGACCGCTACGCCCGTCCTGGTGTTGATCAGGAACGGGTTGATATCGATCGAGGCGATCCGGTCGCCGGCATCCGCGATCAAATTGGACAGGCCGACCAGCGCCTTCACCGCGGAGGCCTCGTGCAGGGCCGGCTTGCCGCGATAGCCGCGCAGTTTGATGCCGGCCTTGGTGCGGCCGATCAGGAGCCGCGCCTCGGCTTCGTCCAAGGGCGCGCCGGCCAGCGCGACGTCTTTCATCAGCTCGATGTCGATGCCGCCGGTGCCGAACAGCACGACAGGTCCCATCTCGGCATCGAGCGAGGCGCCGACGACGAGCTCGAGCTCGGCCTTGACCTGCTGCGAGATCAAAATGCCGTCCAGCTTCGGCTTGCCCTTCAGCTTCGCGACCCGTGCGGTGATGTCAGCGAACGCCTTCTTCACCTCGGCCGCGCTGTTCAGGTTCAAAACCACGCCGCCGATGTCGGATTTGTGCAGGATCTCGGCGCTGACGAGTTTTGCCACGACCGGAAAGCCGATCTGCTTGGCGATCTTCACCGCCTCCGCCGCGGTCTGTGCGATCGCCTCCTTCGAGATCGGAATGCCATAGGCCTTCAGCAGCTTCTTCGAGGCGACCTCGTCGAGCGCGGCACCGCTCGCCGATTTCAGCGCCTTCTCCAGCACGGCGCGCGCGGCAGGCTTCGAGCTCGAGACGATATCAGGCACCTCCTTGCGCAGCCTGGCGTAGTCGAGCAGCGACTTGATCGCGGTCACCGCCCGGTCCATGCCCTGCATGACCGCGAGATGCGGCAGCGATTTGCGCAAGGTCTTGGTGAACTCGGTGAAGCCGATCGACATCGCGCTGATATAGATCACGGGCTTGCCGCCCTGGCGCGCCATGTCGTCGACGATACGCAAATTGCGCTCGCGCAGCTCGTGCGGAGCTTTCGGCAGCTCGGCATCCACGATGACGATGTCGATATCGGGATCGTCGATCATCAGCTTGATCGACTTCATGTAGACGGAAGGATCGACTACCGCGGCAAAGCCGGCGTCGAGCGGATTGCCGACAATCGACCCCGGGCCGAGCATCTTTGCCAGCTCGGAGCCGACGTGCGGGCTGAGCGGCGCAAAGTTCAGGCCCTCGGCATAGAAGGCATCCAGCAGCATGCCGCGCTTGCCGCCGGACAGCGTGACCGCCGCGAGCCGGTCGCCTTTGGGCACGCCGCAATGAACGAAGCATTCGGTGGTCTCGATCAGTTCGTCGAGCCCGCCGACGCGGATGACGCCTTCGCGCGTTGCAATGGCGTCGAACGTCTCGATCGAGCCTGCAAGCGCACCCGTATGTGCCATCGCCGCGGCGCGGCCACCCTCGGACGAACCGAGCTTGAGTGCGATCACGGGTTTGCTGGCAGCGCGCGCTGCCTTGCAGGCCTCGCGGAACGCCTTGGTATTGCGTACGCCTTCGAGGTAGACGACGATCACCTTGATGCTCGGATCCTCGGCGAAATAGCGCATCAGGTCCGGCGTCTCGAGCCCGGCCTCATTGCCTGATGTCACCATGTAGCCGACGCCGACACCTCGATCCTCCAGCGCTTGGCGGATCGCCATGACGATCGCGCCGGACTGTCCGGCGATCGCTACCGCGCCCTGTTCCATGGTGACGATGCGGTCGTCGATGTTGGTGAAAAGCTTCTCGCCGGCGCTCAGATTGCCGAGGCAGTTCGGGCCGGTGACGGCAAGTCCCGTCTCGCGTATCGCCGCCTGCAATTCGGCCGCGAGCTTCTGGCTTTCCTCGTCCTGCAACTCGCTGAAGCCCGAGGTGACGATGGTGGCCGACCGTGCGCCGGCGGCCGCGGCATCGCGGATCACCTGTACGGCAAAGCGCGCCGGCACCAGCACCAGAACGTGATCCGGCTTTTCCGGGAGGCTCGCAAAGTCCTTGTAGCAGGGGACGCCCCAGATGGTTTCCCGCTTGGCGTTGACCGGATAGAGGCCGCCCTCGTAACCGTACTTGATCAGGTTATTCCAGATGCGTTCGGCATAGTTGCCAGGCTTGTCGGTCGCGCCCACCAGCACGATGTTGTGCGGGTGCAGCATGGCGTGGATGCCCTTGACGATCTCTCCGGCATCGGGCGATGGAGACCATGGGCGCGGAGAAACCGATGCGGCGGGCACTTGAGCTTCCATGCGCTTCCCTCACTTCTTGTTCTTGTTGCAACGCGCGCCCGCGCGCCGGCTTCGGGGGCTGATCGTGGCCGCTCCATGCCGCGAGACGGAATGGGCAGGATCTGACGATAAGGCTAGCATCACGAGACTTTTGGCGAAAGTGCGAACGGTCCGGCAAGATGCTAGGAAACCGTGACCCTCATTCTCGCAAATGGTGATCATGCCGCTGCTGTCCATCGTGGTGCCGACCCTCGATCGTCCCGACACGCTTCGCCACGCGCTCGCGACCATGGCGTGCCAGCCTGCGGATGCAGATTGCGAGTTCATCGTTCAGAACAATGGCGGCAATCCCGAGATTGCGAAGATCGTCGCAGACCTCAGGGACGATCGCTTCAGGCATTTTGCCAGCGAGACCGTTCTGACCATGACCGACAATTGGGAGGCGGCGCTCGGCCACGCCTCGGGCGAGTACGTTGCCTTCATCGGCGACGACGACGGGCTGATGCCCTATGCATGCGCCGCGGCATCGGAGATGCTCTCCGGCCGAAACATCGATCTCCTGAGCTGGAGCGCCTACACCTATCACTGGCCGAGCTACTACCATCCAGCCTTCCGCAACCGGCTGCTCGCCGAGATCGACCTGACCTCGTCCGCACAGCGAGTTTCGTCGCGCGACGAACTGAGGCGCATCTTCGGTTTCCAGGCGAACTATGCGCATCTGCCGATGATCTACAATTCGTTCGTCCGCCGCAGCGTCATCGATCGAATGCGTGCGATCGGCGGCCGCTATTTCATCGGTCTATCGCCCGACGTGGCGTCCGGTATCGCCAACGCTGCGCTGACCGACAGTTTCATCCGTCTGTCGCGGCCGCTGAGCATGGCCGGATTCTCGCAGCACAGCACCGGTCACGCGCTGTTCTTCGAGACCACTGATCTGTTCGAGACGCCGCGAGGAGCGCGCGATTTCGGACCCATTGACGAGGATCCCCAACTTCCCGATCTCAACGCCCTCCAGCTCTTCATCGCCAAGGACATGCTTGTCCTCAAGCGTTTGCTGCTGGCGGATCACGACGAGGTGCGGCTCGACTTCAAGGCGCTGGCACAGGCGCTCGCGACCGACATCAACCATCGGCCGCCCCTGTATGATCGCACCGTGCAGACCATCGGCGAACTCGCGCGCACGCATGGGTTCGACGTCGCCGACATCATCATTCCTGCCCGCCTTGCGGACCGGCCGCCACCCGGCCGGGGTGTTCGCATGACCGGACCGAACCGTGTGGCTTACGAGCTGGATGGTTCTGCGCTTGGGCTCAATTCGATTGCGGATGCAGTGCGCGTGATCGCGCAGTTCGTTCCGGATCAGGGGCCGTTCGATCCAGCCGCTCTGAAGGCTCCCGTGTCCTCGCCGATCCTCGGCGCAAAGCAGCTCGAATTCGCGCATGGCGGAGCGGGCGTCGCCGCGTTGATCGAGGGATGGAGCGAGCCGGAGCAATGGGGCACCTGGTCCATTGCCAGGAATTGCGTGCTCCGGTTCGAGGTCCATCCCATTCCGTCACGGCCGGTTGAGCTTGTGCTGGCGTGCCGGGCCTTCGTTTCCGAGAGGAATCCGCAATTGCAGGCGGCATGCCGCGTCGGCAATGGAGCGCCGCAGCAACTGACATTCTCGAGAGAGGCGTTCGCGGGCTTGCGCAGGTTGATGCTCGATCCCGCCGCGATTGCCGCCGACGGGACGCTGACCATCAGCCTGTCGCTATCCGATCCACGCTCGCCCGCGGATCTCGGACTGAGCCCCGACGCGCGACCTCTCGGCATCGGGCTCGAGCGGATCTGGCTCGATCACGATGTCCATGCGGCACGAGGTGGGTGATCGCCGCCCGCTCAGTATCCCAGCAGGCTCAGCTTGTGGGCGTAGTGAAAGATGACCTGCCTCGCGAGATAGGGGGCGATGGCGCGGCGAATCTGAATCTGTGTCGGATCGAAGCCGAGAGCGCGGCGCCGCAGGATGCCCATCTCCCGGACGCCGATCGCGTAGGTCGATGCCGTCTTCTGGGCATCATGGATTCGGAAGCAGGCGAGAAATCGCGGCAGGCGCACGAATTTGAATCCCGCGGCCTGCGCCCGCAGGATGAAGTCCCAATCCATCGCGTAGTGGAAGCTCTCGTCGATCGGACCGATCCTGTCCCATACGCGCCTGCGCCAGAACATCGTCTCCTGCGGGATATAGTCGGCATATTGCAGCGCGCGCCCGTCATGGGGCGGCAGCACGGCACGGCCCACCTCGAGTCCCTCGCGATCGACGAAGACGCGATGGCCATAGACGATGTCGACATGCGGATGCGACGTGAAGTAGTTGGCGACATAGGCCAGCGTCCCCGGCAGCAGCATGTCGTCGCTGTTGAGATAGGCCATGATCTCGCTGTCGACGCCGGCGAAGCCGAGATTGATGGCGTTCGATTGCCCGCTGTCAGGTTCGCTCTTCCAGCTGATGCTCTCGCCGCGGCCCTTCAGGAGATCAGCCGTGCCGTCGATCGAGGCGCCGTCCTGCACGTGGTAATACAGGTTCGGATAGTTCTGGCTCACGATGCTGTCGATCGTGGCGCCGAGATATTGCGCGTGGTTGTAGCTCGGCGTGACCATCGCGATCCGCGGTGCATTCTCATGGATCGAGGGTGCTGGCGGGAAAGCCCTTAGGTTGAGCAGGCGCGGTGGATATTGCTCGAAGGTCCACATCGGCGGACGCCGCCAGAGGCTCCGAAGCGAGGATCGTCTTTGCCCGGCGGCGATGAGATCCTGATTCCTTTCGAGCAGCGCGACGCGATTTTCGAGCTGCTCCAATCGCTGTTCGAGGCGCTGCCTGAACTCGTCGTCCATCTATCGAGCTTTCGCAAATTACAACGTCCAAAAACAATGGAACCTTCTTACAGGTCTCTGGTCGGCGGCGCCAGTTCACGGTCGCGTCAAACGCGATGGCCCGGCGTGTCCGGCGCGCTTTGAGAAGGCTCGATCGTTTCCGGATGGGTCGATTGCGAACCGCTATTCACGCGTTACGATCAAGGTGGCATGCAGGACGTAGCGCTCCGGGCCGGACGTAACGGCGTCGAACGGCCAGCAGGTCGCGAGCACGAGTTCCACGCCCTGCGTCGAGGGGGCGATGCCCGACGCGTCGAATCGGACAACGGCCGAAGAATCCGCCCGATAGTGAAAATGCTTGCCGTCGCGGCGGGTGACCTCAATGACGTCTCCGACGGCAACATTCCGCAAGAAGCGGAAATGGGTGTCACGATGCGCGGCGTATACGGCAACTCCACGCTCGCCGGCATCAACCGTTTGATGGATGTGGCCCGGCCCGAAGGCGAGCGCCTGGCCGCTCGTACCTTCCAGCACGATCGCGCTGGCGCCAATCCGCTTCACTTCGATCCGCGCGACCGGCCAGGTATCGGCCCATGCCCATGGTTTGATCGCCTCGCCCGTCGCAAGGCTCTTGTCGAACGCGCGCTCCAGCAGCACCTGCGCCAGCCACGCCTTGGCATGGATGTAGGCGCCGTCGCCGAACAGGATGAGTCCGATCAGTGCCAGAACCAGGGGAGATAAGAGGCGGAGCATGACATCTACTCTCGTCACTTCGCTCTTCACAATGACAGAGAAAAAGGCGCGCGCGGCCGTTGGTATGGGACGGGCAGCCGCGCGCGCTAACAGAGGAGCTCGGGGAGGCTCCTCTCTCAAGCGGCGTCGGTGAGCAAGAGCCGACGCCGGTTGAACACGAACAGGATCAGGGCGAGCACGATCAGGACCAGGCCTGCGATCATCTTCAGCTCGGCTGAAGTTGCTGTCTTGGGCAGACGGATCGCGTCAGGCCCTGCGGGTGTCGGACGCCGCGCGGCCGGTGAGGTGCGCGCATCGGCGTGGCGTTCACGCAAGTGTGCCGGGACCTGCGGCCGTTCGCCGAACACCTTCTCGAACTGCCAGCCGGCGGGCAGGTTGATCGGCAATTCGCTGAGCTTGAGCGGCGCGCCTTCGGGCCGACTTGGCGTCTTGTCGACGGCGACAAGGCTGGTCAGGCGCGTGACGATCTGATGGTCGAGCGCCAGCGCCAGGATCGCCTTGTCGGCTTCCTCGGGCGCGAGCTCCCGCATGGCGCGCGCCACTTCGGCATCACCGATCTTGCGCCTGGCCCAGAGTTTCGACAGGCCGTTGCCTTCGGCGGCATTTTGCAGCGGCAGGGTTACCGACCATGGACGGTCGCCGACGCGGCCCCTGATCTCGAGCGAGCCCGCGAGCTTGTCGAGCTTTGCCGCCAGCACCAGCGGCTCGTCGCGATAGACGTCGGGGATGATCGCCGGGGTGATGTCGGCGTTGGCCTCGGAGAATTTCGCGGTAAGGCCGGTTACGGCCGGGTTTTCCAGCTTGGCGAACAAGCCGCGCATGCGCTCCTCCACCTGCTCGACGGAACCGATATGGGTGAAGGCACCACGGCCGAGCTCGGCGGCGCGTGTCATGAGATAGGTGTTGGGCGCCGACCCGATGCCGACCATGAAGACGCGCGAGCGGCCGCGCATCGCCGTGATCGTTTCGAACAATTGCTGTTCGTTGCCGATTGCGCCGTCGGTCAGGAAGACGACCTGGCGAACCATGCCGGTGTCGCCGAGCTTGTCGGCCAGCGCGGCGCGCATTGCCGGCACCATCTCGGTGCCGCCGCGTGCCTGCAACGCGCTCACGAACGAGGTGGCATCACCGACATGGGCCGCGTCTGCCGGCACGGAATCGGGAAACAGCACATCCATGGTATCGTCGAAACGGATGACGTTGAAGTGGTCGGTCGGCTGGAGCCGCGACAGAGCGTAGGCGAGGCTCGCCTTGGCCTGGACGATCGACGTGCCGCCCATCGAGCCCGAATTGTCGATCACGAACACGACCTCACGCGGCAATGGCTTTTGTGTCGTCTGTTCTGCGCTGGGCGGAGTGACGAAGGCGAGCAGGTAGTCGGCGTCGCCGACATGTTCACGGAACAGGCCGACCGACGGCGCCTTCTCGGCGGCGGGCTTCCAGGTCAGCTCGAAGTCGCGGTCGGCGGGGACCGCGCCGTCGGCGAGCGTAATGACGCGATCCGTGTTGTCCGGACTTTCGACCTTGACCTTATGGTGGTAGCTCTTGACCTCGCCGAGCGCGAAGCCGGCCTTCAGGCGCACCGTGATGCTGGTCGGATTGACCGGTGCATTCCTGGCGGGATCCAGCACAGGCGGCGAGATGCGGTCACGGTCCGGGACCGGGTCCGAGGTCGCCGCGCCCCAGCCCGATCCGTCCTTGCGGAAGTCGACGCTCTGGACGATCGGCGCCGGATTGTAGCGCGGTCCGACCACCAGCGGCAGGCGCAGCGAATATTCGTTGCCGGATTGATGCACGGGTTCCTGATATTCGATCTGCACCAGCACGGTCTCGCCGGGGCCGATATTGGCAACCGAATTGGTGAAGATGTTCGGCCGCTCCTGCTCGGTGAGCGCGGCTCGCTGACCGGTGCGGCGCGCCTCTTCGTAGATCACGCGGGCCTGCTGCCGCTCCTTGATGTCTCCGACGATGACGCGGTCGCCGACCACCATCTTCAGCGTATCGACGGCGCCGCCGGCCGCGAGCGGATAGACATAGGTTGCTTCGACCCAGTCCTTGGTCGGGTTGCGGAAGATTTGGGTGACGCGCGCGCGCAGCGTCGGGCCCGAGACCGTGATGTCGATGTCGGTGCCGAGGCGGATCGCTTCGGTGGTGGTGCCATCCTCCTTGAGGAAGAGGGAGCCGGACTTGGCGTCGCCGGGCTGAAGCAGGCTGGCCTGATCTGTCGTGGCCGACCAACTGGTCCCGAAGCTGACGAGCAGGGCCACGAAGGCCATCAGCATCACCGCGATGCCCTGCGCGAGAAGAAACAATCCGAGCTTGATCAGCCCCTTCAACATGGGGTGCTCGTCGTTGTCGGCTGTGTCGTAGGTGTCCATTGGCCTGCTCCCGAAAGGACGTTTGCTGGCTCTGAGCATTCGCTGGGAGGGGCCGATTTCGCGAGCAGAATGATCGGTCATGTTCCGCCGCGGCCGGCCCGGGCAGGCCGCCGTGGGGCGCCCATGTGCGGTTTTGTGCTGGTTTGTCCGCCCTGCTAGAATGGCCGTGCTGGAGCAGGGTTAGCGATGCAGATTCAGGACAAATTCGCCGACAAGCAGCTTTCGGACGAGCAGAGCCGCGAGATCGCCGAGACCATTCGCGAGGAGCTCGCCAGACGCCGGATCTCCCGGCAGACGCTGGCCGAGCAGGCCAAGCTCAGCCTGTCGACGCTGGAGAAGGTGCTCGGCGGCCGACGGCCGTTTACGCTGGCGACGACGGTCCGGCTGGAGCAGGCGCTGGGCGTCTCCTTGCGGAAGAGTCCCGTCGTGGCGGCGCCTCAGGCCGCCAACGATGTCGCTCCCGACAGTCTTGGCTCCTATGCGCATCGCGCCGTGACCTGGCTCGAGGACGTCTACATCACGCTGCGGCCGTCGTTCGGCGACAAGGACGCGATCTTCGCGTACCGCACCGAGATCGTCTGGGAGCCGAAAGTGTCTTCGCTGGTCTTTCGGGAGGGCGATCGCACCGATACCGCCTACGAGCATACCGGCGAGGTCGCCGTCCCGCATCAGTCAGGCTTCATCTACCTCGTCATCATCAAGCACGGCCAGCATCGCGTGATCACAGTGTCGCGGCCGACGGTCGCCGGCGAGATGTACGGCATCATCTCGACGCTCCGCGCCGGGCCTGGTTCACAGCTCACGCCGATCGCAGCGCCGATCGCCTACGTACCGCTCCGGAACGTCCCGAAGCCATCGCTGGGGAGGGTCGGGCCCGGCGACGCCAACCATGCGTTGTACGGAAAGCATCTGCGCCGCACGGTGGAAGAATCCTTCGCACTGTTTCTGTCGGTATAGTCCGCAAGAAAGAATCCGGAATGGCGTTGCCTGCGTCTATAAGGGGGTATGCAGAACGCGCGCGCCCCATGCCTCGGCGAATCTCCGCTGTTCTCCATCATCATCCCGCTCGAATATCATCGCGGGCAATGGGAGCAGTCCTGGCTCGGCTGGACATCGCAGACCGCGGACAAGTCGCTTTACGAAATCATCCTGGTCGTGCCACCGGATTTCAAGACGCGCGAGGCGTTGAAGGCGCTGGCCGGCGACGAGGCTCGCCTCGAGTTCACTGATTCCGAACACGATATCGGGCTGTGCGCATTCGGCGCAACCAAAGCCCGCGGCAGCTATCTGTTCTTCACCGAATCGCACTGCTGGCCCGCGCCCGATGTGATCGAGCTGTGCATCCGCGCCATCGAGGCTCATCCCGAGTGGGCCGGCTTTTCCTGCCATTCGGTTCCGATCTGCCACAATCGATTGTCCGTGGCGGAGGCTGCGATGTATCAGGCCGACATCGAGTTCGGCATGAAGCGGCATCCCTGGCGCAAAGTGCTTGATCAGTGCTTCGTGACGCGGCGCGACGTCTATTGGGAATGCGGCGGCCTGCGCGAGGAGCTCGGCCATTTCGCCGAATGGGTGCTGGCTGCGGCATATCACGCGAGAGGCCATACCATTGGTTATCTGCAAGAGGCGCGCTTCCATCACTATTACATAGGCAAGATCGGCGAGCTGAAGACGTTCACGCTCGATTTCGTTCGGGGCGAGATCCGCTATCTCGGCGAGGCGCACCGTGATCCCGGTAGCGAGTTGCTGGAAGTGCCCACCGAGTGGAGCAAGCGCGACGATTTCGACACCGCGCTTGCGCGGAGTGCCCTCGGCGCACGGATGCGATCCGCTCGAGTGAACGGCGAAAGCGTGCAGGCGCTCGGGCGCTGGGGCGTGATCGCGTTGGTCGGCGGCCGCTCTGCGCGCAGTTCAGCGCGCCTCTCCGCAGTCTATGCCCGCTGTGTGCTGACCATGCTCACCATGGGCGGCTCTCCCGACAGCATCGCGCGTTGGCTGAAGCGCTATATCGCCTCACTGATTCACTTTCAGCGCCTCGATTGCATTCAGGGCGGCAGCGAGCCCGCTGGCACGAAGCTGTCACGTCTCGGGGATGAGGTGATGGCGCAAGCCGGCTTCCACGCGTGCGAGGTCTGGCAGGGCCACAGCTTTCGCTGGAGTGAGCCGGAAGCTGCCTTGCGGATCAAGGTGTCGCCCGGACGCAGCATCATCCGCATCGTATCGCCCGAGATACGCGAGCCTTTGGATCGAATCGGGGTAAGGTTTTATCTCGACGGCATGCGGGTCGCCGATGCAGCGATCGCGATCGACGCCGGTGCTTTCGTCCTGCAACTCGATCGACCGTCATCAGGCACGGCGATACTGGCATGGACATGTCCGCGCTTTGCGGCCGCCGGCGACGATCGCCGGCTGGGTCTGCCGGTGGCGGAGATCCGCATGCCGGGGGGCGAAGGCGCGAACCGCGCGCCATCGCCCACGGCCATCATGTGCAACTAACCGCCCGTTTCGGCGCTGATGATATCGCCGAACAGCTCCCACTGGCCGGCCTTGAAGCGGATCATCTTGAGCTGCTCGATCGGCGCGAAATCGTTGGCGCCGGTGTTGATCTTGATGCCGGGGATCAGCGTATCGGGCGTAAAGTCCTTCAGGCTGGCGGCCTGCTTCATCACGTTCTCTCGCGTCAGATTGTCTCCGCACTGCTTCAGCGTCTGCGCCAGGGTCTGCGCTGCGGCATAGCCGTAGACGAGGTTGGTGTCGGAGACGTTGGCGCCCGGCATGTATTTGTCGATGAAGGCGAGAAATTTCTTCATGCCTTCGTCGTCCTTCCATTGCGGATCGGACGCGTCCTTCAGATAGGTCGCCGACAGCACGCCTTCCGACGCGTCGAGGCCCGCGGGTCTCATCACGGCGCCGATCGAGATCGAGACGTCGGTCATCACATGCATCGGCTTCCATTCGAGCTCGGCGATCTTCTTGATCGCCTGTGCCGCGAATTTCGGCGTCGAGATGTTGACGAAGACGTTGGCGCCGGTTCCCTTCAGCTTGACGATGTGGGAATCGATCGACGGCTCGGTGGTCTCGTAGCTCTCCTCCGCGACGACCAGCGAGGAGGCCTTGTCGCCGAAGATCTCCTTGATGCCGGCGACGTAGTCCTTGCCGAAATCGTCATTGGCATAGAAGATCGCGACCTTGGCATCTGGCTTGGCCTGCAGGATGTATTTGGCGAAGATCCGCGCCTCGACCCGGTAGCTGGGCTGGAAGCCCATGGTCCAGGGAAAATTCTTCGGGTCGTTCCACTTGCTGGCGCCGGTGGCGAGGAACAGCTGCGGCACCTTCTTGGCATTGTGATATTTCTGCACGGCGGTCTGGGTCGGGGTGCCCAGCGCGTTGAAGATCAGGAATACTTCGTCGCTCTCGATCAGCTTGCGGACCTGCTCCACGGTCTTGGGCGGCGAATAGCCGTCATCGTAGGAGATCCAGTTGATCTTGCGGCCGTTGATGCCGCCCTGGTCGTTGACCATCTTGAAATAGGCTTCCTCGGTCTTGCCGATGATGCCGTAGGCGGAGGCCGGACCGGAATAGGCCTCGACGTTGCCGATCTTGATCTCGGTGTCGCTGGCGCCGGTGTCGTATTTCTTCTGCGCGAAAGCGCCCTGGGTGGAGAGTAGCGTCAGGGCAGTTGCCGCGGCGAGCAGGACGAGTTTCTTGTTCTTCATGGAAATTCCTTGGGGTTTCTTGTTGGGTCGAGCAGGCACTTCAAAAAAGAAAAAGCGCCCGCGAGGGGCGCTTGGGTCAGGCGTTGGCGACTTTCTTGTCGACTTCGGAGGCCACCGAGAACTCCTTGCGCAAGGTCGGCTTGTGGATCTTGCCCGTGGCGTTGCGCGGCAGCGCGTCGACGAAGCGGATCTGGCGCGGACATTTGAAGCGCGCCAGATTGGCCGCGCAATGCGCGAGGACATCGACCTCGGTCAGCTTTTGGCCCGGCTTGACCGCGACGATAGCAAGGCCCACTTCGCCCCATTGGGGATCGGAAATGCCGATCACGGCAGCTTCGGCAACGGCCGCGAGCTGATGCAGGACGTTCTCGACCTCGGCCGGATAGACGTTCTCGCCGCCGGAGATGTACATGTCCTTCCAGCGGTCGACGATGTAGTAAAAGCCCTCCTCGTCGACGCGCGTCGCGTCACCGGTGTGCAGCCAGCCGTCGGTGAAGGAGGTCTTGTTCGCCTCCGGCCTGTTCCAGTAGCCCGGCGTGATGTTCGGCCCCTTGACCCAGAGCTCACCGAGCTCGCCGACGTCGGCATCGCTGCCGTCAGGGCGCACGATGCGCACTTCGGTGTGCAGCACGGGCTTGCCGGCGGAGCCGGCTTTGCGCGCCGCATCCTCGCGGTCGAGCACCAGCACGGCCGGCGAGGTCTCGGTCATGCCGTAGCCCTGCTGGAGCGCGACGCCGCGCGCCTCCCACACTTTCAAGAGCGGCACCGGCATCGGTGCGCCGCCGACGCCGCCGACGATCAGCCGGCCGAGATCGGTCGTCGCGAAGGCGGGGTGCTGCGCCATGAACTGGTAGATCGCGGGCACGCCGAAGAACACGTTGATGCCCTGCGCGGGGTCGTTGATCAGGCCGAGCGCGGTGCCGGGATCGAAGGCGCGCATGATCATCACGGTGCCGCCGGCATGCAGCACCGGATTGGTGTAGCAATTCAGCCCGCCGGTATGGAACAGCGGCAGCACGGTGAGCAGCACCGAGGACGGACCGATACAGGCGGGGCCGCCGAGATTGACGCAATTCCAGAAGGTCATGCCATGGGTGATGGTCGCGCCCTTCGGATGTCCCGTCGTGCCCGACGTGTACATGATGGTCGAGACGTCATCGAGCGTGACCTGCTCGATCGCCTCGAGCGGCTTTGCGCCGGCGATCCCGGCCTCATAGGCCCCGCCGGGCCCGAGCAGCAGGCTGGTCGCAATGCCGCACAGCTTTGCGACGCTGAGCGCGGTCTCGGTGAGATCGGCGTCGTGGATCATCACCTTCGGTGCGCAGTCGCCGGTGATGAACTGAAGCTCGGGAACGGTGAGCCGAGTGTTCAGCGGCACGAAGATCGCGCCCAGGCGGCCGCAGGCGAACTGCACCTCCAGCGTATCGGTCGTGTTCAGGGCCAGCACCGCGACGCGGTCGCCGCGTGAGACGTTCAGCGTATGGCGCAGGAATGAGGCGAGGCGCGAGACGCGGGCGTCCAGCTGTGCATAGGTGAAGCGGCGCTCGCTCGCAAGATCGACCAGCGCGACCTTGTCAGGCGTGCGGCGGCCATGGTGAACGATCCAGTCGTAGTAACGAACGGCCAAGAATTCCTCCCTCGGCGGCCTTTGCCGCCAGCATCCCTATTGCCGTGCACCATGCCCGGCGTGGCCCTGGGGCCAGCCGGAGTTGGTGCATCGACGTCTTTTTTTGATTTGGAGTTGGCGCGCGAGGGGTCAAAATCGTCTTGCGTTGAGTTGCTAGGCCATGGCCTGCGCCGCAGTGGTTCTTTGGTCAGCCACTCTGCGCAAGTGAGCAGCCGATGTTCCGGCCATGGTGAACGAGACGAATCCGTCCGCGAGGCGAGACTGCGATGAAGAGCCCGTTCTATACCGCCGAGCACGATGCCTTCCGCGAAATGATGCGCCGCTTCGTCGAGAAGGAGATCTCCCCGTTCGCCCATGAGTGGGACGAGGCTGGCGAATTCCCGCGCGCGCTCTATCGCAAGGCGGCCGAGATCGGCCTGTTGGGGCTGGGATTCCCCGAGGAATATGGCGGGATTGCTGCCGACCAGTTCATGAAGATCGTGGCCAGTCAGGAGCTGGCGCGCGCGGGCGCCGGCGGCGTCAGCGCCAGCCTGATGAGTCACACCATCGGCTCGCCACCGATTGCGCGGGCGGCACGGCCGGAGGTAAAGGCACGCGTGCTGCCGCAGGTGCTGTCAGGCGACAAGATCTCCGCGCTCGCGATCACCGAGCCGGGCGGCGGCTCCGATGTCGCGAACCTCGCCACAAGGGCGCGGCGCGACGGCGATCACTACGTCGTGAGCGGTGAGAAGACCTTCATCACCTCGGGGATGCGCGCCGACTATCTGACCGTTGCGGTGCGCACGGGCGGCGAAGGTGCCGGCGGCGTCAGCCTGCTTCTGATCGAGGGCGATACGCCCGGCCTGTCGCGCACGAAGCTGAAGAAGATGGGCTGGTGGGCCTCCGATACCGCGACGCTGCATTTCGACCAATGCCGCGTCCCGGCCGAAAACCTGATCGGCGAGGAAGGCCAGGGCTTTAAGATCATCATGCAGAATTTCAACAGCGAGCGCATGGGCATGGCGGCCGGCTGCACCGCCTTCGCGCGGGTTTGCCTGGACGAGGCGATCGCCTACGCCAAGGAGCGCAAGACGTTTGGCAAGCCGCTGGCGCAGCACCAGGTCATCAGGCACAAGATCGTCGACATGGCGCAGAAGGTGGCGGTGTCACAGGCGATGCTGGAGATGCTGGCCTGGCGGCTCGAGCAGGGCGAGAGCCCGGTCGCCGAAATCTGCATGATGAAGAACCAGGCGACGCAGACCATGGCCTTCTGCGCCTCGGAAGCCGTACAGATCTTCGGCGGCGCCGGCTTCATGCGCGGCATCAAGGCCGAGCGCATCTACCGCGAGGTCAAGGTCAACGCCATCGGCGGCGGGACCGAGGAGATCATGAAGGATCTGGCATCGCGGCAGATGGGGTTGTGATCACCACCGTGGGGCGACGCCAAGCGCCGAACTGCGATGCGCAATTGCGCATCGGAGAATCTCGACATTGTAGGACCTGATCTCTGGATTCCGGGTTCGCGCTTCGCGCGCCCCGGAATGACAAAGGGGAAAGAATGCTATTCACCGCCGACCATGACGACATTCGCCGTAGCTTACAAAAGTTCATCGCCAACGAGATCAATCCTCATGTCGATGAATGGGAAAAGGCCGACATCTTCCCAGCGCACGAGCTGTTCAAGAAGATGGGCAGCCTCGGCTTCCTCGGCCTGAACAAGCCCGTGGAGTTCGGCGGCTCCGGCCTCGACTACTCCTACGCGCTGATGATGGCGGAGGAGCTGGGTGCCATCACCTGCGGCGGCGTGCCGATGGCGATCGGGGTGCAGACCGACATGGCGACGCCCGCGCTGGCGCGGTTCGGCTCGGATGAGGTGCGCCGCGAGTTCCTGGCGCCCTCGATCTCGGGCGATTTCGTCGCTTGCATCGGCGTCTCCGAGCCCGGTGCGGGCTCCGACGTGGCCTCGATCAAGACCCAGGCGCGCTCCGACGGCGACGATTATGTCATCACCGGCGGCAAGATGTGGATCACCAACGGCACCCAGGCCGACTGGATCTGCCTGCTCGCCAACACCGGCGACGGGCCCGTTCACCGCAACAAGTCGCTGATCTGCGTGCCCATGAAGAGCAAGGGCGTCACCGTCGCCCGCAAGCTCGACAAGATGGGCATGCGCTCCTCCGACACCGCGCAGATCTTCTTCGACAATGTCCGCGTGCCCAAGCGCAACCGGATCGGCGAGGAGGGCAAGGGCTTTACCTATCAGATGATTCAATTCCAGGAGGAGCGGCTCTGGGGCGCGGCGGCCTGCCTGAAGGCGCATGAATACATCATCGATCAGACCGTCGGGTACACCCGCAACCGCAAGGCCTTCGGGAAGTCGATCCTCGACAACCAGGTGGTACACTTCAAGCTGGCGGAGATGCAGACCGAGGTCGAGCTGCTGCGCGCGCTGATCTATCGGGCTGCCGAGCAGCTGGTGGCCGGCGAGGACGTGACGAAGCTCGCCACCATGGCCAAGCTCAAGGCCGGCCGGCTCGGCCGCGAGCTCACCGACGCCTGCTTGCAATATTGGGGCGGAATGGGCTTTACCAACGAGACGCCGGTCAGCCGCGCCTATCGCGACAGCCGCCTGACCTCGATCGGCGGCGGTGCCGATGAGGTCATGCTGATGGTCCTGTGCAAGATGATGGGCACGCTGCCCGGCAGCAAAGGAAACGCCTGATGATAACGCTCTATCACTGCGACGCCGCGCGCTCGTTCCGCCCGCTCTGGATGCTGGAGGAGATGGGGCTGCCGTATGAGCTGAAGATGCTGCCATTCCCGCCGCGGGTCTTCGCCAAGGAATATCTCGCGCTCAATCCGCTCGGCACGATTCCCTTCATGGTCGACGGCGAGACGAAGATGACCGAATCCTCCGGCATCTGCCACTATCTCGGCATCAAGCATGGCCCGACGCCGCTGATGGTCGGGCCGGAAGATCCCGCCTATGGCGCGTTCCTGAACTGGATGTATTTCAGCGACGCCACGTTAACCTTCCCGCAGACGCTGGTGCTCCGATACACCCAGCTCGAGCCGGAGGAGCGGCGCAATCCGCAGGTCGCCGGCGACTATGCAAAATGGTTCCTGGGCCGGTTGCGCGCCGTCGAGGCCGCGACGGCTAATGCCGAAACATTGTGCGCCGGCCGCTTCACCGCCGCTGACATTGTCATCGGTTATGCGCTTCGGCTGGCCGACAACATCGGGCTTGCCAAGGATTTTGGGCCAAATGTCGCAGCCTATTGGGCCCGCCTGCAGCAGCGCGACGGTTTCAAGTGTGCGGTTGCTGCGGAACAGAAGGCTGGCGCCGAGCAGAATGTTGCACCGCGCGTGAGGGCGTAAACCTCCGCGCGTCGAGACTATAGTCTCACGATGGTTCCGGACGGGCGCATCGCTGTCCTGGAATGCCAATGCTTTGCGCTCGATGACAGCGCTATCCCGTCGTGACAGCGCCCAAATTTCCGCTAAGGTGACCTCCGTCCGCAGCGGCCAGAGAGCCGCGCGAGGAGGACCCCAATGGAAGATAAAGGTCGCGAATCCGACCATCTGATGCTGATCACGCCGGAGCGGGTATTCTATGCCGGCCTGCTCGGGCGCCCTCGCAAGCGGACCCCCGGCTGCTGCCATATCTACGTCGCGGTGAAAGGCAGCCTGCACCTGACGATCGACGACGTCCACACGTCGGACGAACTGATCGTGACCCTGCCGAACCAGCGGCATTCCATCGCCAGCGACTACCGCACTGCAATCAGCGTGACCCTCGAGCCGGAAAGCATGCCGGATGGCGTGATCGAGGCCTTGGCCGGGCGGCTGCGCGGGCCGGACAAGGCTCTCTATGCCCGCAAGATCCTGGCCGCTTACGCATTGCTGCGCCAGCGTCGTTATGGCGACATCACCACCGCCGAGTTCGACGAGATGTGCTTTGGCGAGGCGCTTGCTCGCCGCGAGCTCGATCCGCGCGTGACCCGCGCCGTCGCCCGCATCGAGCGGTTCTCCGGCGAGCCGGTGACGGCCGACACTTGCGCGGCGGAGGCCGGGCTCTCGGCCTCGCGCTTCCTGCATCTGTTCAAGGAGGAGACCGGCATCTCGTTCCGCTCCTTCCGCGCCTGGAAGCGCGCACGGCATCTGCTGCACTTCGCCAACCAGGACCTCAACCTCGCCCATCTCGCGCAGGACATCGGCTATCCCGACTCCACGCATTTCAGCCATTCGATCCGCCGCTTCTACGGATTGAAGCCGCGCGCGATCTTCGTCGGATCGCGCGACCTTGCGATCTATCGCAGCACCGAGACGGTGAGGCTCGCGGAGGCGAGTTAGGCTCGCTCTCGTAGGGTGGGCAAAGGCGCTCTTGCGCCGTGCCCACCACCTCTCGGCAACTGACAAAGATGATGGGCACGCTTCGCTTTGCCCGCCCTACGAATTCGTCGTGTTTTCCAGCTTCTCCGCGCAAGAAGCCGCATGCCACCCATCCCATGATCGCAAGCGTTGAATTCTCAACGTGCGAGATATCCAAGGCATGAGCGACAAGGCCGTCATCACCTGCGCGCTGAACGGCGTGCTCACCGACCCCAAGCAGCACAATGTGCCCGTGACGCCCGAGCAGATGGCGCGCGAGGCCAAGGCTGCGTTCGACGCCGGTGCGTCCGTCATGCACATCCACCTGCGCCAGCAGGCGCCGGGCAAGGGCCATCTGCCGTCCTGGGAGGTCGCCGTCAGCAGGGAGATCCAGCAGGCGATCCGTGAAGCCTGTCCCGGCGTGATCATCAATCACACCTCGGGGGTGTCAGGGCCGAACTACTCCGGCGCGCTCGACTGCATCCGTGAGACCAAGCCGGAGATCGCCGCCTGCAACGCCGGCTCGCTGAATTATCTGAAGGTGAAGGCCGACAATACCTGGGCCTGGCCACCGATGATGTTCGACAACGCGGTCGAGAAGGTGAAGGACTATCTCGACGTCATGAACGCGGTCGGCACCATTCCCGAGTTCGAATGTTTCGACGTCGGCATCGTCCGCTGCGTCGGCATGTACACGCAGGTCGGCATGTACAAGGGACCGCTCGAGTATAATTTTGTGATGGGCGTCGCGTCGGGAATGCCTTCGGATCCGGAGCTGCTGCCGATCCTGATCAAGCTGAAACGTCCCGAGGCGCAGTTTCAGGTCACCGCGATCGGCCGCGAGGAGATCTGGCCGCTGCACCAGCGCTGCGCCGAGCTCGGTGGCCACCTGCGCACCGGTCTCGAGGACACCTTCTATCTCGCCGACGGCAAGAAGGTGACATCGAACGGCCAGCTGATCGAAGCCGTCGCCGCCTGTGCCCGCCGTGCCGGCCGCGAGATCGCGAGCCCCGCCGAGGCGCGGAAGATCTTTGGGACGAATCGCTGAATGTAGCCCCAGCCGTCATTGCGAGCGAAGCGAAGCAATCCAGAGTACATCCGCGGAAACAGACTGGATTGCTTCGTCGCTTCGCTCCTCGCAATGATGGGTAGGATAGAGTCATGTCCATTCTCGAAAACACCATCTCCCCCGGCGGCGCCGCCTACCACGCCAACCGCGACGGCATGCTCGGCCTCATCGACCGCATGCGCGCGCTGGAAGAGCGCACCCGCGCGGCGTCGGCGGCGGCGAAGGATCGCTTTCACAAGCGCGGCCAACTGCTGCCGCGCGAGCGCGTCGCGCTGGTGCTCGATCCCGGCGCGCCCTTCATCGAGCTGTCGACGCTCGCCGGCTACATGTTCGATGTACCCGACGCGACCAAGAGCGTGCCCGGCGGCGGCGTCATCGCGGGCATCGGCTTCGTCTCGGGCATTCGCTGCATGGTCAGCGCCAGCGATTCCGGCATCGATGCCGGTGCGTTGCAGCCTTACGGTCTCGACAAGACGTTGCGGGTGCAGGAGCTCGCGCTGGAGAACAAGCTGCCCTACGTGCAACTGGTCGAAAGCGCCGGCGCCAACCTGTTGCGCTACCGCGTCGAGGACTTTGTCCGCGGTGGCAACATTTTTCGCAATCTGGCGCGGCTCTCTGCGGCAGGCCTGCCCGTCGTCACCGTCACGCACGGCTCCTCGACTGCCGGCGGCGCCTATCAGACGGGTCTCTCCGACTACATCGTCATGGTGCGCGGCCGTACCCGCGCCTTCCTCGCGGGGCCGCCGCTGCTGAAGGCCGCGACCGGCGAGATCGCTACGGAAGAAGAGCTCGGTGGCGCCGAGATGCACACGCAAGTGTCCGGTCTCGGCGACTACCTCGCCGAGGACGACCGCGATGCACTGCGCATCGCGCGCGAGATCATGGCGGCGCTGCAATGGGAGCGACCGGGCAGGACGGCGTCGGAATTCAAGCCGCCGCGCTACGACCAGGACGAGCTGCTCGGCATCATGCCGATGGACCACAAGCGCTCCGTCGACATGAAGCAGGTAATCGCACGTATCGTCGACGATTCCGATTTCACCGAGATGGCGCCGAATTTCGGCCCCGCCACCGTCTGCGGCCACGCCCGCATCGAAGGACAGGCGATCGGCATCATCACCAACAACGGGCCGCTCGATCCCGCCGGCGCCAACAAGGCGACGCATTTCATCCAGGCCTGCTGCCAGACCCGCACGCCGATCCTCTATCTCAACAACACCACCGGCTACATGGTCGGCAAGGCCTATGAAGAAGCTGGCATGATCAAGCACGGCTCGAAGATGATCCAGGCGGTGACCTCGGCGACGGTGCCGCAGATCACCATCTATTGCGGCGCCTCGTTCGGCGCCGGCAATTACGGCATGTGCGGCCGCGGCTTCCATCCGCGCTTCTGCTTCTCCTGGCCGAACGCCAAGACCGCTGTGATGGGCGGCGAGCAGGCCGCCGAGACCATGGCTATCGTGACGGAAGCGGCCGCCGCGAGGCGCGGAAAGCCGGTCGAAAAGGACAAGCTCGATGCCATGAAGGCGCAGATCATCGGCGTGTTCGACGGCCAGATGGATGTATTCTCGACCAGCGCGCGCGTGCTCGACGACGGGGTGATCGATCCGCGCGACACCCGCGCGGTGCTGTCCGAAGTGCTCGCGATCTGCCGCGAGGGCGACGCGCGAACGCCGCAGCGCATGCAGTTCTCGGTGGCCCGCCCATGAGGAACGGATCAGTGCAGCACCGGCCGTTCTTCAAGGTCCTGGTCGCCAATCGCGGCGAGATCGCATTGCGCGTGATGCGCAGCGCCCGGCAGCTCGGCCTTGGCGTCGTCGCGGTCTATTCGGACGCGGATCGCGATGCGATCCATGTGCAGCAGGCGGATCAGGCCGTGGGCATCGGCGAAGCCTTGCCGGCGCAATCCTATCTCAACATCCCCGCGATCATCGCCGCGGCGAAAGCGAGCGGCGCAGATGCGGTTCATCCCGGCTACGGCTTCCTCGCCGAGAACGAGGATTTTGCGCGCGCCTGCAAGGATGCGGGCCTGATCTTCATCGGTCCCTCGCCGCAGGCGATCGAGGCGATGGGCAACAAGGCCGGCGCCAAGGAGATCATGATGAAGGCCGGCGTGCCCTGCGTGCCCGGCTATCAGGGCGCCGATCAAGGCGATGAAGTCATGCTGGCGGAGGCCAGGAAGATCGGCTTTCCTGTGATGATTAAGGCGGTCGCCGGCGGCGGCGGTCGTGGCATGCGGCTCGTGACGGACGCGGCGTCCTTCCCGGATGCGCTGCGCAGTGCGCGGTCGGAGGCGAAGGCGGCGTTCGGCGACCCCACCGTCATTCTCGAACGCGCCATTCAGAACCCGCGCCATATCGAGATCCAGGTGTTCGGCGACGGCCATGGCAGCGCCATCCATCTCGGCGAGCGCGACTGCTCGGTGCAGCGGCGGCACCAGAAGCTGATTGAGGAGGCGCCGTCGCCTGCGGTGACGCCGGTGTTGCGCGCGAAGATGGGTGAAGTCGCGGTCGCCGCGGTGAAGGCGCTGCGTTACGAAGGCGCCGGCACGCTGGAATTCCTGCTCGATGCCAGCGGCGAATTCTACTTCATGGAGATGAACACGCGTCTCCAGGTCGAGCATCCCGTGACCGAGGCGATCACCGGGCTGGATCTGGTCGAGCTGCAGCTGCGTGTCGCGCGCGGCGAGCCGCTGCCGGTGAAGCAGCAGGACGTCAAGTTCTCCGGCCATGCCATCGAGGTGCGGCTGTGCTCGGAAGATGCCGCGCATGACTTCATGCCGCAGTCGGGCCGCATGGCGCGCTGGCAGGTGCCTGACGGCATCCGCGTCGAGCACGCGCTGCGATCGGGCTCGGAGATCCCGCCGTTCTACGATTCCATGATCGCCAAGGTGATCAGCCATGGCGCCACGCGCGATGAGGCGAGGGGGCGGCTGATCGTCGGCCTCGAGCAGCTCACCGCGTTCGGCGTGACCACCAACCAGTCGTTTCTGATGTCCTGCCTCCGTCATCCCGGCTTTGCCAGGGGCGAGGCGACGACGGCCTTCATCGGCGCACACCGCGACGAGCTGCTGGCACCACGCGCGAACGCGGCATTTGACTTGGCGCTGGCGGGCCTGCTGCTCTATATCACCAACCCGCGCACACCGTCATGGCAGGGCGGGCGGAGCCTCGCTGCCACCTTTCCCCTGCCAGCGAAGATCGAGATCGCCGGTCAGACGTACGAACTCGAAGTCACGCGCGAGCGCGATGGTAGCTACACCGTTGCCATCGACGGCCGGCGAAACACATTCGAAATTGATCAACTCGACGCCGACGCCGTCCGCTTCCGCCACGATGGCTTGATGGATAGTGCAAAATTCCTGCGCGACGGCGACCGCCTCTACCTCCAGCACCGTGGCATCCCGCTCGCGGTCAGCGATCTCACGCTCGCCGCGCCGAAGGCCACTGCTGCCAATGGCGGCGACGGCAAGGTGCGCGCCGCCATGAACGGCCGCGTCGTCGCCGTCCTGGTCAAGCCGGGTGACCGCGTCACCGCTGGCCAACCGGTTCTGACGCTTGAAGCGATGAAGATGGAGCACGTCCACAAGGCCGGCGTCGACGGCGTGGTGGCGGCTATCGACGTCGCCGAAGGCGAGCAGGTGACGACGGGCAGGATCGTCGCGGAGATCGGGGCATAGTCGGCGCCACGAACTCCGCAATCGTAGGGTGGGCAAAGGCGCAAAGCGCCGTGCCCACCATCTCGCGCTAATCGCAGAAAAGTCGTGGGCACGCTCCGCTTTGCCCACCCTACGGCATCTCGCGTGCGATAGAAATTCCCTTATTATTTCAGTTGCTTAATCGCGTATTGGCGCAAGGGGGAAATTCAATTTGAAACTCGTTCATCTTCCAGCTACAAATAATGAACGTTGTTCAATTTTGGAGCCGGCATGTTGCGCGTCAATGATCCCGCCCGAGCGACCAATCCGACGCTCCCCTCGGTATCCCGCCGCTTCTCGTTCGCCGCCCCACAACTCCGCGAGAGATACCTGATTGGAGCCCTCTGCGTTCTGGCGCTGTCGGCGCTCCTTGCCCCCGCGCTGCCCGCCGCCGCTTGGCACATCCCGCACTTCGTCGACAGTCGCACCTGGCTCGGCGTGCCCAACGCAGGCGATGTGCTGAGCAATCTCGCCTTTCTCGCGATGGGCGTCTGGGGCTCGGAGCGGCTGCGCGCCCGCCATGATGCGCCAGTGGGTGCAAGCTGGTTTTTCGTCGGCCTGATCCTCACCTGCCTGGGCTCAGGCTTCTATCATCTGGACCCCGACATGCCGCAACGGCTCGTGGCTGATCGTCTCGGCATGGCGGTGGCATTCGCAGGCTTTCTGGGCATCGCGGCCAGTGAGCGCGTCAGTGTGCGCGCCGGCGAGGCGGTGCTGGTGCTGATGATGGTTGCGGGCTTGCTTGCTGCCTGGGTGGCACGCGAGAATCTCACGCCATGGGTGGTCGTGCAGTTCGGCGGCATGGCACTTGCCGTGGGACTGGCGTTGGCGCGGCCGCAGCCTGGCGCGCTCGGCGTGCCGCTCGGCGGCGTGATCTTCTTTTATGTGCTGGCGAAGCTTTTCGAACTCGGTGACGCGCTCATTTTCGAAGCGACAGGACACATCGTCTCGGGCCACACGCTCAAGCATCTGGCCGCAGCGCTGGCGGCCTGGCCGGTGATCAGCACGCTCCGCAATCGTACCGAGCGTAGGGTGGACTAGCCGGCGGCCGCGCGAAGCGCGGTCCGCTGGCGTAATCCACCTCTTTGAGCTCCGCAGAAACAGAAGTGGTGGGTTACGCCTTGCGGACCACGCTTCGCGCAGTCCGCAAGGCTAACCTACCCTACGGGACTGTGTTGCTCCGCCCCGTGCCCTCATTGAGCAGACACGCCACCTGATGCCCGTCGCCCGCGTCCAGCAGCGCCGGCCGCTCCGTCCTGCAACGCTCCATCGCAAATCGGCAGCGGGTGTGAAACGCGCAGCCTGAGGGTGGATTGACCGGGCTCGGCACATCGCCGTCGACCAGCGGCGCGAGCTTCTTCGCGAGCGGATTGGCGACCGGAACTGAGGCGAGCAGGGCCTGCGTGTAGGGATGGCGCGGATTGCGGAACAGCTCGTCCTTGCCTGCGATCTCGACGATGCGGCCGAGATACATCACGGCGACGCGGTGGCTGATGTGCGCGACCACGGCGAGGTCGTGCGCGATGAACAGATAGGAAAAGCCGTGCTGGCGCTGCAGGTCGATCAGCAGGTTGATCACCTGCGCCTGGATCGAGACGTCGAGCGCGGAGACCGGCTCGTCGCAGACGATCAGGCGCGGCTCCAGCGCCAGTGCGCGCGCGATGCAGATGCGCTGGCGCTGGCCGCCGGAGAATTGATGCGGGAAGTTGTGCATCTGATCGGCTCGCAAGCCCACCTGCTCGAACAGCGTTGCGACCCGCGCCTCCAGTTCCTTGCCGCTGGCGAGCCCGTGCACCGCAAGCGGCTCGCCAACGATGTCGCCGGCGGTCATGCGCGGATTGAGCGAGGCGAACGGGTCCTGGAAGACGATCTGCATCGAGCGCCGGCGCGGGCGCAGTGCTGCCTTGGACAGATGGGTGATATCCTCGCCGTCGAGGTGAATCTGGCCCGAGGTCGGCTCGACCAGCCGCAACACGCTGCGCGCCACCGTCGATTTGCCGCAACCGGACTCGCCGACGAGCCCGAGTGTCTCGCCGGCATGCAGCGAGAACGAGACGCCGTCGACCGAGTGCACGGTGCCGACCTGCCGACGCAGCACGCCGGCCCGCACCGGGTAGTGCTTCTTGAGGTTGGTGACTTCGAGCAGAACGTCGCTCATGCCACCTCCGCGACTTCTTCCGCACGCCAGCAGGCGGCAAGATGTCCGCCGCCCCAATCCGCCAGCGGCGGATACTCGGCCTCGCAGCGCTTGATCGCGAGCTTGCAGCGCGGCGCGAAGGCGCATCCCTTCGGTAGCCGCACCAGCGACGGCACGGTGCCGGGAATTTCGTTCAGCCGTGCCGGCGCCGCGACGCCGGATGCCGGCACCGCCGGGATCGAGGCCATCAGCCCGCGCGTATAAGGGTGCTTCGGCGCGGCGAACAGCGCTTCGACGCTGGCTTCCTCGACCTTGCGGCCCGCATACATCACGATCACGCGCTGCGCCGTCTGCGCGACCACGCCGAGATCATGCGTGATCAGCACGAGCCCGGTGCCGAGCTCCTTCTGCAGATCGAGGATCAGCGCCAGAATCTGCGCCTGGATGGTGACGTCGAGCGCGGTGGTCGGCTCGTCCGCGATCAGCAGCGCCGGTCGGCAGGCCAGCGCCATCGCGATCATCGCGCGCTGGCGCATGCCGCCGGAGAGTTGATGCGGATATTCCTTCGCGCGCCGCGCCGGTTCGGGAATGCGGACCAGGCGCAGCATCTCGACGGCGATATTCTGGGCCTCTTTGGCCGGGATGCTCCGGTGCAGCCGCACCGCCTCGACGATCTGGTCGCCGATCCGCATCACGGGATTGAGCGAAGTCATCGGCTCCTGGAAGATCATCGAGATGCGGTTGCCCCTGATGGCACGCATCTCCGCCTCGTCCAGCGCCAGCAGATCGGTGCCTTCGAGCGAGACGGAGCCGCCGACGATGCGGCCGGGCGGGTCGGGCACCAGCCGCATCAGCGACAGCGCGGTGACGCTCTTGCCGCAGCCGGATTCGCCGACGATCGCCAGCGTCTCGCCGCGCTTCACGGTAAAGGAAACGTCGTCGACCGCTTTGAACAGGCCGGAATTGGTGAAGAATACCGTTTTCAGGTTCTTCACATCGAGCACGAGGTCGGGTTTGTCAGCCATCAGCCGCGTTGCCTCGGATCAAGAATGTCGCGCAAGGCGTCGCCGAACAGGTTGGCGCCGAACACGGCGAGGCTGATCGCGATGCCCGGGAAGATCACCAGCCACGGCGCGGTGCGGACATATTCGGCGGCGGACTCCGAGAGCATGCGGCCCCATGATGGATAAGGCTCGGGAATGCCGAGGCCGAGGAAGGAGAGCGAGGCCTCGGTGAGGATGGTCGAGCCGAGCTGGGCGGTCGCGAGTACGATCAGCGGCGCCAGCGTGTTCGGCAGCACGTGGCGGAGCGCGATGCGCACTTCGCTCATGCCGATCGACTTGGCGGCTTCGATAAAGGGAAGTTCGCGCAGCGCCAGCGTGTTGGCGCGGATGACACGCGCGACCGTCGGGATCAGCGGAATGGCAATCGCAATGATCACGTTCGGCAGCGATGGGCCGAGCGCCGCCGTCATCACCAGCGCCAGGACCAGCAGCGGCAGCGCCTGGAGGACGTCGGAGACGCGCTGGAACACGAGATCGACCCAGCCGGAGAGATAGCCGGATGTGAGGCCGACGATGACGCCGATCGTGCCGCCAAGCGCGGTCGAGCCGATCCCGACCGCCAGCGAGATCCGCGCGCCGTGGATGATGCGGCTGAACACGTCGCGGCCGAAGGAGTCCGTTCCCATCCAGTGCGCCAGGCTCGGGCGGGCGAGAGCGCGGGCCGAATCGATCGACAGGGGATCGTAGCGCGCGATGAAATCGGCGAAGACGGCCGTGAATACGAACACGGTCATGATGACGAGGCCCGCGGCGCCCAGCACATGCCGCTGTGCCAAAAACAGTACGCGGCGCCAGCCCCCGGTCGCATGCGCGCCGGCCCGCCTCAGTTCAACGTCGAAGTCGATCGCGGCCAAATTGATCTCCTAATCCGTGTATCTGATGCGCGGATCGAACACGGCGTAGAGCATGTCGACGATGAAATTCGCGCTCACCACCACGACGGCGATCAGCATCACGAGGTTCTGCACGATCGGATAGTCGCGCCAGCGGATCGCCTCGACCAGGAAGCGGGCGACGCCGGGGATGTTGAACACCGTCTCGGTGACGATCAGGCCGCCGATCAGGAACGCAGCCTCGATGCCGATCACGGTGATCACCGGAAGGATCGCGTTCTTCAGCGCGTGGTGATAGTTCACGGCGGCATCGGAGGCGCCCTTGGCGCGCGCGGTGCGGATGTAGTCCTGCCGCAGCACCTCCAGCATCGAGGATCGCGTGATGCGCATGGTCAGCGCGGCGCTGCGGAAACCGACCGCGGCGGCCGGCACGGCGTAGGTGGCGAACGCCTCGAGCCAGGTCTTCGGGTTTGGATTGAAGATCGGCATCTGGCCGAACATCGCTACCGACGCAGTCAGGATGAGCAGGCCGAGCCAGAACGAGGGCAGCGACAAGCCGCTCAAGCTGACGACACGCAATGCGTAATCCAGCCGTGTGCCCTGCTTCACCGCGCTGATGACGCCGAGCGGAATACCGATCGAGGCCGAGAATAGCAGCGCGAGGCCGGCTAGCTTTGCCGTGATCGGAATCCGCGGCAATATCTCCTGCAGCGCGGGCTTTTCGGAGACGTAGGAGTAGCCGAAGTCGCCGTGCAGAAAACCGCTGATCCAGTGCCAATATTGCACGATCAGCGGCTGGTCGATGCCGAGCTCCTTCTCCAGATTGGCCTTGTCGGCGGGATCGACATAGCCCGCGGCTGCGAACAGGATATCGACGATGTTACCCGGGACGATGCGCAGCAGGACGAAGATGACGACCGAGATCCCAAACAGGGTCACGAGCATCAGGAACAGGCGTCGCACCAGATAGGCAAACATCCTTCGCCCTCCGCGAGCCGCTAGAGCATGATCCGGAAAGGTGCGCAGCGGTTTTCCGACAAGATCATGCTCAAAACCAAAATCCCGAAGCCTTCAGCCTGCCGCGCTACTTGTCGAGCCACGCGTCCTCGTAGCGAAAGCCGTTATAGGAGCTGTTCGACATGATCGTGATGCCCTTGACGTAGGGCTGCCAGCAGGTGCCGGCCCGTGCGTGGAAGATGATCGGACGGGCGACGTCCTCCTGCAGCTTCTTGTCGATGTCCCACACCAGCGGCTTGCGCTTGGCGGTGTCGGTCTCCTGCGATTGCACGTCGAACAGCTTCTCGATCTCCTTGTTGCAGTAATTGGTGTAGTTCCGCTCCGACCCGCAGGAATAGTTTTCGTAGAAGGACTGATCGGGGTCGTCGACGGAGTTGCCGGTCAGATTGAGGCCCAGCATGTAATCCTTGCGCGCGACTTTCGGGAACCAGTTCGCGGTTTCCACGACGTCGAGCTCGCCATCGATATAGATGCTCTTGAGCTGGTCGATCAGGATCACGGCGGGGTCGCGATACTCCGCCAGATTGCGCGTCGAGACCTTCACCGCGAGATGCTTGTCAGGACCGTAGCCCGCCTTCTGCATCAGCTTCTTTGCCTCTTCCCGATTCGCGTTCACGTCCCGGCCGTAGCCCGGAATGGTCTCGAGCTTGTCCTTGGGCATGCCCCAGATGCCCTGAGGCGGTGGCAGCATGGTGCCGCCGATATCGGCCTGGCCTTCGAACAGGATGTCGACGAAGGCCTTGCGGTCGAGTGCAAGCGCCACCGCCCGGCGAATATCGATGTTGTCGAATGGCGCCGAGGTCGAATTGACGATGATGTTGGTTGAAACGTTGGTCGGCTCGACCACGCAAGTCGCGTTCGGCGCCTGCGACTTGATGTCCTTCAGGAGCGGAATCGTGATGTGCGTCGGGAAGGTCATGTCGAACTTGCCGGCGACGAAAGCGAGAATCGCGGTCGAGCGGTTCGTGATGATCGTGTATTCGATGCCGTCGAGATAGGGCAGGCCCTTCTTCCAATAGTCCGGATTTCGCGTCAGCTTGATCGATTCATTGGCCTTGAACTCGACGAATTTAAACGGTCCGGTCCCGATCGGATGGGTGCGCATGTCCGCCGGCGAGACGTGACAGGGATAGACCGGCGTATAGCCGGACGCGAGCATCGCCAGCAGTGACGGCTGTGGCCGCTTCAGGTCGAAGGAGACCTCGAAATCGCCACTCGTCGTGATCTCGTTGACTTCGTTGTACCAGGCCTTGCGCGGATTCTGCCGAAGCTTCTGCTGCGATTTGCCCATCAGGAGATCGAAGCTGCATTTGACGTCGGCCGATGTGAAAGGCTTGCCGTCATGCCATTTGACACCCTGGCGCAGCTTGAACGTCAGCTTCTTGTTGTCGTTGCCCCAGGACCAGCTTTCAGCCAGCTCGGGCCGGAGGGTCTCAGGACTGTTCTGCGCGATGTGCTGGTCATAAATGACGAGGTTATTGAAGACGCCCATGAACGGCACGTTGACCGAATAGGTCGCGCCCTCGAGGATCGATGCGTTGGCCGGGCTGTCGCGGTGATACATTCGCAGGACGCCGCCCTGCTTGGGCTCGCCGGCGAGCGTGGTGGTTGAGGCCGTCAGCACAGATAGCGCCGCCATTGCGGCGAGCGCCCACACGCTCCGCATGCTCATCCTCCCTGGACGTCAGTCTTTTGGGCCTTTGCGGCCTGTTTGTCGCGACGATAGCACGCGAGTTGAGGGAGGCAACCGGTAAGGCCGCATGCCGCCTCGACAATTCGGATGACCGAAGGCCGCAGGTCTTACTCTCATGATGTGAGAGTGCAGGTGCGAAGAGATGGTTCCGGTGCTGGTGTTGCGCGCAATCGTATCAACAAGCTCGCCGCCGCGCCCTCACACAATCCGCGACGCCTTGTTCCCCCAATACCGGTCCCGCAGCAGCCGCTTGTACAACTTCCCGGTCGGCAGCCGCGGCAATTCCTTCTCGAAATCGACCGAGCGCGGCACCTTCTGCCGTGACAGCGATTTTGCGCAGAATGCGATCAGCTCTTCGGCGAGGGCCTCGTCCGGCACGACATCAGGCATCGGCTGCACCACCGCCTTCACCTCTTCGCCGAGATCGGGATTGGGCACGCCGAACACCGCGGCATCGGCGACCTTGGGATGGGTGATCAGCAAATTCTCGCATTCCTGCGGGTAGATGTTCACGCCACCGGAGATGATCATGAAGGTGGCGCGATCGGTGAGATAGAGAAACCGGTCGGCATCGACATAGCCGACATCGCCGACCGTGCTCATGCTGCCGTCGGCCGAACGCGCCTCCTTGGTCTTCTCCGGATCGTTGAAATATTCGAACGGCGAGGCGGTCTTGAACCAGACCTGGCCCGGGGTTCCGGTCGGGCATTCCCGCATGTTCTCGTCGAGGATGTGGAGGTCGCCGAGCAGCACCTTGCCGACGGTGCCGCGATGGCTAAGCCATTCTTCGCTGTTGCAGGCGGTAAAGCCGAGGCCTTCGGTGGCGCCGTAATATTCGTGGATGATCGGGCCCCACCATTTGATGATGTCGTCCTTGACCAGGGCCGGGCAGGGCGCGGCGGCGTGGATCGCGATCTCCAGCGAGGACAGGTCGTAACGGCCGCGCACCTCCTCCGGCAACTTCAGCATGCGCGAGAACATGGTCGGCACCAGCTGGGTGTGGGTGATGCCCCACCGCTGGACGAGCTCGAGGTAACGCTCGGGATCGAAGCTCTCCATGATGATCACGGTGCCGCCCATGCGGATCGTGAGGTTCACGGCCGCCTGCGGCGCCGAGTGATAGAGCGGGGCCGGCGAGAGGTAGACCATGCCCTCGCGGTAGTGCCAGAGCCTGGTCAGGAAATCGAACAGCGGCAGATTGTGCTTCGGCGGCTCCTCCGGCAGCGGCCGCAGAATGCCTTTCGGCCGTCCCGTCGTGCCGGACGAATAGAGCATGGCGGTGCCGAGCCACTCATCCGCGATCGGTGTCGCCGGCATATCGGCGGTCACGTCCGCAAGACCGACGATGCGCTCGCTCTCGCCCGGGCCGTCGGCGACGATGCAGAGCTTGATGTCGGGGCAGGCCTTGATCGCCTCGCGCGCGATGTCGAGCTTCGCCACCGAGGTGATCAGGATCTTCGACTGGCTGTTGACGAGGAGATAAGCGAGCTCGCCCGGTGTCAGGAAGGAGTTGATGCAGGTGTAGTACAGCCCGGAGCGTTCGCCGGCGCCGCAGGCCTCCAGATAGCGCGAATTGTTCTCCATGAAGATCGAATAGTGGTCGAGCCGCTTCAGGCCGTGCTGGCGGAACAGATGGGCCAGCCGGTTGCTGCGCGCATCGAGCTCGCGATAGGTGACGGCCTCGCCTGTGGCCGCCATGATGAAGGCGGGCTGCAGCGGGCGTAGGCGGGCATGCTGACCTGGGTACATCTATCCTCCGGCTTTGGATTATGCGGCGAGAAGCAGGATTTCGCGCACCTGCGCCGGGCCTTCGATCTTGCGCGGGTTGCGCGGGATCCAGTTGGTGCGCATCGCCTGCTCGGCGATTGTCTCGAAATGCTCGGGCGATACACGCACCTCTGCGAGGCTGCGCGGCATGCCGAGCGAGCGGATGAAGGCATCGAGCACGTCGGCGGCGTTGTGGCCGGGATAGCCCATGGCAGCGGCGACGATCATCTGGCGCTCGGCGTTGTCCCTCGCGTTCCAGCGCATCACCGCCGGCAGCATGATGCAGGACGTGTAGCCGTGCGGCACGTCGAAGGCCGCGCCCAGCACGTAGCCGATGCCGTGGCTCGCGCCCATGGGAACGCCGGCCGCGAGCGCGCCCATCGACAGCCAGGTGCCGATCTGCGCGTCCATCCGCGCGTCGAGATCGGTGGGGTCGGCTTTCACCCGCGGCAGCGCGTCGGCGAGCATGGCGAGGCCCTTCACCGCTTGCGCGTCGGCATAAGGATGTGTCTCGCGCGAGCAGATCGCTTCGACGCAATGGTCGATGGCGCGGATGCCGGTCGACAGGAACAGCCATTCCGGGGTGTGCACGGTGATGGCGGGATCGAGGATGGTCGCGCGCGGCACGGCGAGCGGATGCCGCAGCATCTGCTTCACATGGGTGCTGAGGTCGGTAACCCCCGCGATTGAGCTGAACTCGCCGCCGGCGATCGTGGTCGGCACGCTGATCTGGCGCACCGTCGGCGCCTTCATCTCGGGCGCGACGCCCTTGTGCACGCGGATGCGATCGATGTCGGCGATGTCGTTGATGCCATTGGCGAGACAAAGCTGCACCGCCTTGGCGCCGTCGGTGATCGAGCCGCCGCCGACGGTGACGATCAAATCGGCGCCGGCCTCGCGCGCCGCGTTGGTTGCCGCGATCACCGCCTCGCGCGGCGTGTGCGCCGGCATGGCATCGAACAGGCCGGCGCAGCGGGGGTCCAAAGCCTGCTTGATTTTCTCGATTTCGTCGGTCTGCCGGTTCAGCGTGCCCGAAACCATCAGGAAGGCGCGGCGCGTTCCCAGCCGGTCCATCTGCGCGACGATGGCCTCAGTTGCAGGATGGCCGAACACGACCTCCTCGATCGCGCCGAAAACGACACGTCCCTGGTGCACGCCTGTCCTCCCGGACAATTCGTCTTGTTCTTGTGAGGGCAATCTAGCCGAGCGGATGGCGTTCGTCATGTGCGAAGGCGCTGGCTCTCTCTCTTACCCTCCCTCCAGGAGAGTAGGGCGATCGCATATGGTGTGCACGATGCGGCGGCATTGGCAGTCGGCTCCCTCTCCCGCTTGCGGGGGAGGGCTGGGGTGGGGGCTGTCTCCGCATTGGGATTGTTGAGAATTGCGGACGATGTCCCCGAGTGGTGACAACCCTCACCCGCCGCGCTCTGCGAGCGCGTCGGCCTCTCCCGCAAGCGGGAGAGGCGGAGCAAGCCCGCGGCCCTCACGAAATCCAAACGCGATAGCCCTACCCAGGGGAGGGTGGCGTCGTGCCTTCGTCACCGGTCTCGTATCGCGCGAGAGAGCTCCACTCACCCCCTGTCAACCCGCCATCCGGTCAGGGCGCGCTCGGAAGCCCTGCACGCGCTTTGGTCTTGAAGTGGTCATCAACTCCACCCATCTTGGGACGCCCGCGGGTAAATGCCTACCCTGCTTTTTCCGCGGCTTTTGACATGCGGACGATGCGAGGACCTGGGATGGCTGGACCGGATGGAAGCGAGCGACTTGTCAAAAAGCACGAATTCGTCCAGCCGCGGCATTGCGCACTAGCGGGTCTCCTCGTCGCTTCATTCGTGCTCACCGGTTGCGGGCAGCCCGCCTCGCAAGGCGCTGCCCCGCCGCCGGCGCCCGTGACGGTCGCCCAGCCGGTCAAGCGCACCGTTACCGATTGGGACGAGTTCACCGGCCGCTTTGAGGCGGTGGAGGAGGTGCAGGTGCGCCCGCGCGTCGGCGGCTTCGTCAATTCGGTCGAATTCCAGGACGGCGCCATCGTGCGTCAGGGCGACCTGCTCTACGTGATCGACCCGCGTCCGTTCGAGGCGGTGGCCACGCAGGCGGAAGGGCAGCTGTCGGATGCCCGCGCCAAGGTGGAGCTTGCCAAGCGCGAGCTCGACCGCGGCCTCAGCCTGGTGCAGACCAGCGCCGTCTCCGAGCAGGTCGTCGACCAGCGCCGCCAGGCCCTGCAAGCTGCGCATGCGGCGGAGGTGCAGGCTGAAGGCGCGCTGAAAGCCGCCAGACTGAACATCGAATTCACCCATGTGGCGGCGCCGTTGACCGGCCGCGTCAGCCGCCATCTCGTCAGCCCCGGCAATCTCGTGCAGGGCAGCGACAATGGCTCTTCGACCCTCCTGACCTCGATCGTCACGCTCGACCCGATCTACGTCTATTTCGACATGGATGAGGCGACTTTCATCAAATATAGCAAGCTGTGGTTCGAGGGGCGGCGTCCGAGCTCGCGCGATACGGCGAACCCGGTGCAGGTGACGCTGGCCGGCGAAACCAAGCCGTCGCATGAAGGCACCATCAACTTCCTCGACAACCGGCTCGACGTCTCGACCGGCACGCTACGCAGCCGCGCCGTGGTCAAGAATACCGATCTGTCGATCCTGCCGGGCCAGTTCGGGCGTGTCAGGCTGATCGGCAGCGCGCCCTATGAGGCGTTGCTTATTCCGGATGCTGCCGTCGCGACCGACCAGTCCCGCAAGATCGTGTTCGTGGTGAAACCCGACGACACCGTCGAGGCGCGTCCCGTGGTGCTCGGGCCGCTCGATGACGGCCTGCGCGTGATCCGCGAAGGATTGAAGGCCGAGGACCGCGTCATCGTCAACGGCATCCAGCGTGCCCGTGTCGGTGCCAAGGTAGCCCCGCAGACCGCGCAAGCCCCGGCCGGTGGCAAGTCATGAATCTCGGCCGTCTCTCCATCAACCAGCCCATCCTGGCGATGGTGCTGTCGATCGTGCTCCTGATCGTCGGCGCGATCGCCTACACCACGCTGCCGGTCTCCGAATATCCGCAAGTGGTGCCGCCGACCGTCGTCGTCACCACGCAATATCCTGGCGCTTCCGCGCAGACCGTTTCCGACACGGTCGCCGCTCCGATCGAGCAGGAGATCAACGGCGTCGAGGACATGCTGTACCTCTACAGCCAGGCCACCTCGAACGGCCAGCTCACCATCACCGTCACCTTCAAGCTCGGCACCGACCTCGACAAGGCCCAGGTGCTGGTGCAGAACCGCGTCGCGATCGCGCAGCCGCGCTTGCCCGAGGAGGTCCAGCGCAACGGCGTCACCACCCGCAAGAACTCGCCCGACATCCTGATGGTCGTATTCATGCTGTCGCCGGACGACACCTTCGACCAGCTCTACATCTCCAACTACGCGCTGCTCCAGGTCCGCGACCAGCTGCTGCGTCTCGACGGCGTCGGCGACATCCAGATCTTCGGCGCGCGCGACTATTCGATGCGGCTGTGGCTCGACCCCGATAGAATTGCCAATCTCGGCCTGACCTCGGCCGAGGTTCTGGCCGCGATCCGCGCCCAGAACGTGCAGATTGCGGGCGGCCAGATCGCCGAGCCGCCGATCGCCGATCGCGCCTTCCAGCCGAACCTCACCTTCACCGGGCGCCTGAAGGACCAGAAGCAGTTCGAGGACATCCTGATCAAGGCCGGCTCCGACGGCCGCGTGGTGCGGTTGCGTGACGTCGCCCGCATCGAGCTCGGCGCGCTCGCCTACAGCACCAACAGCTTCCTGCTGCGCAAATCCGCGGTCGCCATGCTGGTGACGCAGCGACCGGGATCGAACGCGCTCGCGACGGCAAAGAACATCTCCGATACCATGACGAGGCTCAAGGAGAGCTTCCCGAAAGGCCTCGACTACAATATCGGCTATAACCCGACCGAGTTCATCGCCCAGTCCGTCCACGAGCTGATCAAGACCATCTACGAGGCGATGCTGCTCGTGGTCATCGTCGTGCTGGTGTTCCTGCAGGGCTGGCGGCCCGCGATCATTCCGATCATCGCGATCCCGGTGTCGCTGGTCGGCACTTTCGCGGTGATGGCGGCGCTGGGCTTCTCGATCAACAATCTCACTTTGTTCGGTCTCGTCCTCGCGGTCGGCATCGTGGTCGACGATGCCATCGTGGTGGTCGAGAACGTCGAGCGCCATCTCGAGCACGGCATGAGCCGGCGCGACGCCGCGCTCAAGACCATGGAGGAGGTCGGCGGCGCGCTGGTCTCGATCGCGCTGGTGCTGTGCGCGGTGTTCGTCCCGACCGCGTTTCTGGGCGGTATTTCCGGGCAGTTCTTCCAGCAATTCGCCGTCACCATTGCGGTCGCGACGGCGATCTCCTGCTTCTGCTCGCTGACACTGTCGCCGGCGCTGGCCTCGCAGATCCTGGTGCCGCACGAGGAGAAGCGGCCGCCGGCAAGCTGGAATGTCATCGCGCGGGCGTGGGGCGCCTTCACCGCGGTCTTCAACCGTGTGTTCGACCGGCTGGCGCACGGCTATGCCGGCCTCGCCGATTTCGTCATCCGCCATGCGGTGGTGATGATCCTGATCTACGTCGCGCTGATCGGCAGCGCCGGCTGGCTGATCGTGACGACCCCGCAGGGCTTCATCCCCGCGCAGGACCGCGGTTATGTCATCGTCTCCGTGCAATTGCCCGGAGCAGCATCGCTGGCGCGCACCACCGAGGTCGTGCGCGAGATCGAGCGGATTGCGCTGGACACGCCTGGCATCGTCCGCGTCGCAGCCTTTGCCGGCTTTTCCGGCGCGACGCGCACGCAGGCGGGTAATGCCGCGGCGCTGTTCCCGGTGTTCGATGAACCGGAGGCGCGGATCAAGAAAGGATTGACGGCCAACGCCATCACCGGCGAGCTGCGCAAGCGGCTGCAGGCGATCCAGGGCGCCTTCATCATCGTGATTCCGCCGCCGGCCGTGCCTGGCATCGGCACCGGCGGCGGCTTTACCATCCGCATCCAGGATCGCCAGGGCCGCGGGCCTGAGTTGCTCGCCGCGGCCACCGACGAGCTGGTCGCCGCGGCGCGCAAATCGCCCTCGCTGCTCGGCCCCACGGTGTTCTCGCCGTTCTCGGCCAACACGCCGCAGCTCTTCGTCGACATCGACCGCACCAAGGCGCAGAAGCTCGGTGTTCCCATCTCCAATATCAACGACACGATCCAGAGCTATTTCGGATCGACCTATGTCAACGACTTCAACCTGTTCGGCCGCACCTATCACGTCACCGCGCAGGCCGACTTCCCGTTCCGGAAAGAGCCCAGCGACCTCGCACGCCTGCGCACGCGCAACGCCGCCGGCGACATGGTGATGCTCGGCAGCGTGGTTGAGTTCAGGGACGTCTCGGGTCCCGACCGCGTCGCGCGCTACAATCTCTATGCGGCGTCCGAGCTCCAAGGCGAGCCGGCACCGGGCACCAGCTCGACCACGGCGCTCAACACCATCAAGAAGCTGGCGGACGACACCTTGCCGAGCGGCTTCACCTTCGAATGGACCGATCTGTCCTATCAGCAGATCACCGGCGGCAATGCCGGCCTCTACGTGTTTCCGATCTGCGTGCTGTTCGTCTACCTCGTGCTCGCTGCGCAATATGGCAGCTGGACCCTGCCGTTCGCGGTGATTTTGATCGTGCCGATGTGCTTGCTCGCTGCCACCATCGGCGTGCGCATCATGGGCCAGGACGTCAACATCCTCACCCAGATCGGCTTCGTCGTGCTGGTGGGGCTGGCGGCCAAGAACGCGATCCTGATCGTCGAGTTCGCGCGCGACATCGAGAACGAAGGCAAGCCGCGGCTGGAGGCGGTGATCGACGCCTGCCGCTTGCGCCTGCGACCGATCCTGATGACGTCCTTCGCCTTCATCCTCGGCGTGCTGCCATTGGTAATATCGAGCGGCTCCGGCTCGGAAATGCGGCAGGCCGTCGGCGTCGCCGTGTTCTTCGGCATGATCGGCGTCACCCTGTTCGGCCTGTTGTTCACGCCGATCTTCTACGTGGTGGTGCGGAACCTGGCGGAAGGGCGGAACGAGGGGAAGAAGCCGCAGGTGGCGGGCCCCTAGTTGTCGGTGGCGGCCACTTGCTTCCCCTCACTCCACGTGTCGTTCCCGCGAAAGCGGGGATCCATAGCCACAGGGAGCAGTTTGGCGAAGACTCGGAGCTGCGAGGTTCGCCCCAAACCTCTCCCTGTGGTTATGGCGACGAGCGCAAGCGCTCGCGCCGGGATCCCGGATCTTCGCTTCGCTCGTCCGGGACGACAGCTCATTTTGTCGCGCCACCCGCGATGCCAATTGGCACACGCCCATACTAACGACCAACTTGAAATGGATGGGCAGGCGCGGGGTTCTTCACTAGTATCCGCGCGATTTCAAAACAGAAAACTGCTGGGAGCTAACAGATGAAATCAGCACTTTTGGCCGCCGTCGCAACCTCTGCTCTGGTGCTGGCGGCGCCGGCCTCCGCGCAAGGCGTCAAGATCGGCATCCTCAACGACCAATCCGGCGTCTATGCCGATTACGGCGGCAAATGGTCGGTCGAGGCGGCCAAGATGGCGATCGAGGATTTTGGCGGCGAGGTGCTCGGCCAGAAGATCGAGCTCGTCACCGCCGACCACCAGAACAAGCCTGACCTCGCGAGCTCGATCGCGCGGCGCTGGTACGACGTCGAGAACGTCGACATGATCACGGAGCTGACGACCTCCTCGGTCGCGCTCGCGATCCACGAGCTCTCCAAGGAAAAGAAGAAGATCGACATCGTCGTCGGCGCGGCGACCTCGCGACTCACCGGCGATGCGTGCCAGCCCTACGGCTTCCACTGGGCTTACGACACCCGCGCGCTCGGCGTCGGCACAGGTGGTGCGCTGACCAAGGCCGGCGGCGACACCTGGTTCTTCCTCACCGCGGACTACGCCTTCGGCTACGCGCTGGAGAAGGACACCAGCGAGATCGTCACCGCCAATGGCGGCAAGGTGGTCGGCTCGGTGCGCGTGCCGCTCAACTCGTCGGACTTCTCCTCCTTCCTGCTGCAGGCGCAGAGCTCGAAGGCGAAGATCGTCGGTCTCGCCAATGCCGGCCTCGACACCACCAACTCGATCAAGCAGGCGTCCGAGTTCGGCATCGTCGCCAGCGGGCAGAAGCTTGCCGGCCTGCTGATGACGCTTGCCGAAGTGAACGGCCTCGGCCTGCAGGCCGCGCAAGGCCTGGTGCTGACCGAGGGCTATTACTGGGATCTCAATGACAAGACCCGCAATCTCGGCGAACGCTTCCTCAAGCGCACCGGCCGGATGCCGAGCATGATCCACGCCGGCACCTACTCCGCGACGCTGAGCTATCTCAAGGCGGTCAAGGCCGCCGGCACCAAGGATCCGGAAGCCGTCGCCAAGAAGCTGAAGGAACTCCCGGTCAACGATGACTTCGCGCAGGGCGGCAAGGTGCTCGAGAACGGCCGCATGGTCCACGACATGTATCTGTTCGAGGTCAAGAAACCCTCGGAATCGAAGAAGCCCTGGGACTATTACAAGCTGCTCGCCACCGTCCCCGGCGACAAGGCCTTTTTCACGGCCAAGGAAAGCGGCTGCCCGCTGACGAAGTGACGGCTCTCGTATCCCGGACGCGCTTCAGCGTGAAACGCTGCTGCGCAGAGCCGGGACCCACGCTCGTGCCACAAACTCTCTGTCGTCCCCGCGAACGCGGGGACCCATAACCCCAGGGGGAAGTTGTCGCGCGGGCTGATAACTTCGAGTCTTCGCCAAACCTCTCCCTGTGAGTATGGGTCCCGGATCAGCGCTCCGCTTCGCTACGCTTGTCCGGGACGACAGCGAAACGTGGGGCCGCAGATCATCCCTCACACCATCCGCAACACCACCGCTCCCAGCGCCCCCGCCCACAGCGCCATGGCGGCGAGCGCCTGGATCGCAAAGCCGGTGCCGCGCTTGGCTGCCGCCTTCGTATAGCCGATGAAGTAGACGACGCGGCCGATGATCCAGACCGCGCCGATCGCTGCCGCGATGCCGTCGCCGATATAGATCGCGAATAGCCAGAGCGCCGGCAGGACAATCGGCATCCATTCCAGTGTGTTCATCTGGATGCGGAAGGCGCGTTCGAAATCCGGATGGCCCGACATCGCCGGCACCTTGACGCCGGTCTTGGTGCGCGAGCGCGACACGTTGATGGCGGTGAAGAAATAAAACGCGATCGCCAGCAGCGTGACGAGGGCGGTGAAATGATACATCGCTGGTTCCTTCAAACAGACCGCGCTTCAATACCCGGTCAGCTCGAGATAGCCAACGCCATCATGCGTCCCGGCAAAGCTGATCGGCCCCTCCCAATAGGAGAAGCCGGTCCCCATCCAGGCCCTGGGATTGAGCGGCTTGCAGTGGATCGAGAACGATCGCGACGGGATCGCGATCTGCCATTTCACGGGCAGCTTGCGTCCCGCAACCTCCGCCGTCGCGTTCGGGATCATCTGAATGTCGTCGCCCGCGATCATCTGCGTTTCGCCGGCAGCGCTGATCCAGTTGCCGAACGGATAGTCTTTGCCGTCCTTCTGTCGCAGCCGATACAGCATCAGCTTGTCGCCTGACGACAGATGCAGCGACAGCCAGTCCCAGCCGGTCTGGTCGGCGTCGAGCGGCTGGCTGCTCCATTCGCGGTCCATCCAGGCCTGGCCCGTCACGTCCAGCGGTTTGTCGTCGATGGTGAGCGTGCCGCGGGCGCGGTAGAACGGCTGGCTGTAATAATAGGACGCCTGCCCACGCTCCGACTTGCGGCTGTAGCCGCGATCGCCCTGTAGGACAACCGGCCGGTCGGCCTCCAGCGTCAGGGCGTAGCTGAAATCGGTGCTGGACGCCTTCAGCGCCAGCGGCGCCAAAGTGCGATCGTCGGTGCGCTCACAACCCTTCATCTCCCAATCATCGATCCAGGCATCGAACGGCTTTGCCGTGACGCCGGCCTGCCCCACGCCGCCGCGTGAAAAGACTTCGTTGAAGCGGTGGGTGTCGGCGCGCGTCACCGCGGCGTGCGCCATCCACACCTGCTGATTGGCCCAGCCTTCGCCTTGCGGGCCCGGCTGCGCCGCCTGACGGAACAGCGTCCATTGCAGGCCGCACGCCGCGCCGCTGCCGTCGACGAGGTTTGCCGTCAGATACCACCATTCGATACGAAACTCCGGATGCGGCCCGTGATCGCCAGGAAAAGCAAACAGCTTTCCCGGCGTCACCTTCCCAAAGCCATCCGCTTTCTCACCGAGCCCGGCATAGCCCTGCGCGCTGGCGCGGCGTGCGAGGGCCAGCGCAGCGATGCCGCCGGCGAAGGCGCGGCGCGACATGCGATCAGCGCTCATTGGCAAACACCTTGACGAGATTTTCCGGCTGCATCCGCGCCAGCCGTGCCACCGGCAACAGCGCCGCAAGCAGCGACGCGAGCAGCGCGACCGCGACCAGCTCAACCAGCTGCAGCGGGAATACGTGGAAAGGCAGCCGCCAGCCGAACGCCTTCACGTTCACGATCGCGATCAGGCACCACGCCACCAGGAGGCCGAGCGGCACGGCGAGCAGCGCCGTGAACAGCGCCACCGACAGCGTCTTGGTCAATTCGATCGCGGCCAGGCGCGGCCGGGTGATGCCGATCGCCCACAGTGGCGCGAGGTGCGGCAGGCGGGAGTTCGCCAGCGTGAGCAGGCTCGTGAACAGCGCGATCCCGGCGACACCGAGCGTGAATGCGTTCAGCGCCGATGTCACCGCAAAGGTGCGGTTGAAGATGCGGATCGATTCCGCCTTCACCGTCGCCTGGTCGGCGACGCTGCGGTCGTCGAGTGCGAATTGCTTCTGCAAGGCCGCGATCAGGCCGGGAATGTTCTCCTTCGCGACGATCAGGCCGATCCGCGTCTGTGGCGTCTGCGGAAACTGCCGGATCAGCGCCGCGACGTTGACGGTGAGTTGCCCCCTGGGATTGCCGTAATCGGCATAGATACCGACGATGTCGAGCTCCCATGTCCCGCTAGGTGCCGCCACCTCGACGACGTCGCCGATGCGGACGTTGAGGCGGCGGCTGAGCTGCTCGCTGATGAAGGCGGCATTGCCCGGCACGAGCCGGCTCCAGCCGCGCGGCGCGGCTTCCAGCAGCGGCCAGCGCTCGCGATAGAGCGCGTGGTCGGGCAGGCCGAGCAATTCCACCGGTTGGCCCTGAACCTGCGCCTCGGCACGGCCGCCCGACAGGATCGCCTGCACGTCGCTGCGCTCGCGCAGCCAGTTGCGGATGGCAACGCCTTGCGCATTGTCGGAGGCGCTGATGTAGACGTCGGCTGCGAGCCGTCCGTTCAGCCAGCCGAGGAAGGTGCGGCTGAAGGTTTCCACCATGGTGGACACCCCGACATTGACGGCGAGCGCGAGCAGCAGCGCCATCAGCGCGAGCGATAATCCGGAAAGCTGCTGCCGGCTGTCCGCCCAGAACCACAGCGCAAGCGGCTTTCTCGCGGCGCGCTGACCCGCGAGCAGGATGATCTCGAGCAGCGCCGGCAGGATCAGCGCCGCGCCGAACATCAGCGCCGCCAGCACGCCAAAGCCCGCGATCAGCGATTGCCCGTACTGAAGCAACAGCAGCGCGACCGCGAACACGGCGCAGGCCGCACAGCTCTGCAGGATCAGCCAGCGGCGCTGCCTCTGCTGCCAGGCGTGCGGCTGCGCGGTCGCCAGCACCGGCATCCTGATCGCCTTGATCAGGCTGGTCGCCGCCGCAACGAGCGCGCCCGCAATGCTGATGCCGATGCCGGCGAGCCACCATTCAGGCTGTAAGGTCAGCTGCCCCGGGATCTGAGCGCCATAGAGCCCGCGCAGTGACGCCGCGACGTCGGGCAGCAGCACGGCCGCGATGAAATAGCCGCAGACGAGCCCGATCAGGCCGGCGATCAGCGCCAGCGCCACGAGCTCGATCACCAGCACGGTGTTGACCAGCCGCGCCGAGGCGCCGCAGGCGCGCAGCGTTCGCAGCATCGGCAACCGCTGCTCGAAAGCGAGGCCGACGGCCGAGTTGACGATGAACAGGCCGACGAAGAACGACAACAGGCCGAACGCCGTGAGGTTGAGGTGAAAGCTGTCGGTGAGGCGTTCCAGCTCGGTCTCCGCGTTCGGCTCGACCAGCTGCAATCGGTCGCCGACCACGCTTGCCAGCGGCGCAGGCTTGCCCTTGGGCTTGCCGATCAGAAGCCGCGACAGCTGATCCGGCTTGTTCAGCAGACGCTGCGCCACGCCGATATCGACCACCAGCACGCCGGGCGCGAGCTGCGGCAGCACGCGTAGTGGCGGCAATTTCGCGCCGTTGCTGATCGGTGGCGCCGCGCCTTCCGTTTCCTGCAAGTCGCTCAACGTCTCCCGCGCCACCAATGTCTGGCCCGGCGGTGCAACAAAGCTGCCTAAATCCGCAGCACCGAGACGCGGTGCGTTGCCGATTTCGAGCGGCAGCGTCACCGGCTCGATTCCGAGCAGCCGCACCGAACGTCCGTTGATCTGGACCCGGCCCTCCAGCGCCGGCGACACCGGCCAGCCGGCGCGGCGGAGCTTGATGAACAATTCCTGCGGAAAGGTCGCTGCCTGGGGCGCCACCAGCATCGCGGTGCGCACGCCGCCGAACGTCGCGGCGGCGCGGTCATAGGCGTTGCGGGCCTGCTGGTTGATGGCCTGCACGCCGCTCCACAGCGCGGTCGCCGCGATCAGCCCGACCAGCAGCGTCGCGAACTGCATCTTGTGACGCCGCCAATGGCTGAGCAGCACCGCGAGCACCCAGAGCGCGCGTCTCATGCGATCCGCCCCGCATGCAGGGTGAGATGGCGGTCGAGCGTGCCGGCCAGATGCAGGCTATGGGTCACCATCAGGAAGCCGCAACCGGTGCGCGCGACCAGGTCGCGCGTCAGCGCCAGCACGTTCTCGGCGGTGGCCTCATCGAGATTGCCGGTCGGCTCATCCGCCAGCAGTAGCGACGGCCTTGTCGCCAGCGCCCGGCCGATCGCGACCCGTTGCTGCTGGCCGCCGGACAATTGCTCGGGATAGCGCTTCAGGAGAGCGCCGAGCCCGAGCCGTTCGACCAGCTCCTTGGTCCAGGCTGCATCGTGACGGTCGGCGATCCGCGCCTGAAAGGCCAGATTGTCCGCGACCGACAGGCTCGGGATCAGGTTGAATTGCTGAAAAACCAGACCGATCCGGTCGCGCCGCAAGCTGGCGCGCCCTGCATCGGACAGCGCGGTGACCTCAATGTCCTCTAGCCGGATCGCGCCGCCATCGGCGGCATCGAGTCCCGCGATCAGGTGCAACAATGTGCTCTTGCCGCTGCCGGACTCACCCGTTAGCGCGACGCGTTCGCCGGCCCTGAGGTCGAGATCGACGCCGCGCAGCACATGGACCGGCTCGCCGGCCGAGAAGAAGGTCTTGGAGAGATTCTTGATGCTCAACACGATGAATGGCGCCGGGCGGAATTAGCGGAATTGCTGCGTAGCACACTTGCTGCGGAAATGCCGGGTTGCGTTGGTCTCGAAGCCGTTGTTAGCTCCCAAGACAGCCAAATCAAAAAAGTGCCAAAAACCAAAAGACATCGACGGGGGAGAATCATGAGCGTTGAGGGAACGACGGAGGGAGCCGGCAAGACGATCGGGACCAAGGGAACGCCAAAGGGCGCCTGGACCGTCACCTTTCTCCTCTTCCTCTTCATGGTCGTGAACTTCGCCGACAAGATCGTCGTCGGTCTCGCCGGCGTGCCGATCATGACCGATCTGAAGCTCACCCCGGAGCAGTTCGGCCTGCTCGGCTCCTCGTTCTTCTTCCTGTTCTCGATCGCGGCCATCGTGGTCGGCTTCATCGTCAACAAGGTGCCGACGCGCTGGGTGTTGCTGGCTCTCGCAGTGATCTGGGCGCTGGCGCAGTTTCCGATGGTCGGCACCGTCTCCTTCACCACGCTGCTGATCTGCCGCATAGTGCTGGGTGCCGGCGAAGGCCCGGCCTTCTCGGTCGCCGCGCACGCCATCTACAAATGGTTCCCCGACGAGAAGCGCACGCTGCCGACCGCGATCCTGTCGCAGGGCTCGGCCTTCGGCGTCATCCTCGCGGTGCCGGCGCTGAACTGGATCATCGTCAACCATTCCTGGCACTACGCCTTCGGCGCGCTCGGCGTCGTCGGCCTGATCTGGGTCTGTGCCTGGCTCGCGCTCGGCAAGGAAGGCCCGCTGGAGGATACGCAGGTCCTGGCCGCGACCGAGCAGAAGATCCCTTACTTGCAGCTTCTCACCTCTCGCACCTTCATCGGCTGTGTCGCGGCGACCTTCGGTGCTTATTGGGCGCTCTCGCTCGGCCTGACCTGGTTCACGCCGTTCATCGTCAAGGGGCTCGGCTTCTCGCAGAGCCAGGCCGGCTTCATCTCGATCCTGCCCTGGGTGTTCGGCGCCACCATCGTCATTCTCACCGGGTGGATATCGCAGGTGATGATGGCGCGCGGCTACAACACCCGCGTGGCGCGCGGCGTGCTCGGCTCGGTGCCGCTGGTGATCGGCGGGTTGATTCTGGCGACGATGCCGCACGTTCAGGGCGCGGGCCTCCAGATCGCGCTGCTCGTGGTCGGCTCTGGCCTGTGCGGGGCGATCTATGTGGTCTGCCCGCCGATGCTTGGCGAGTTCACGCCGACGTCGCAGCGTGGCGCGATCCTTGCGATCTACGGTGCGCTCTACACGCTGGCCGGCATCATCGCGCCGGCCGTGATGGGGGCGATGATCCAGCGTGCCGGCAGCACGGTCGATGGTTACATGGCCGGCTTCACCATCAACGCCGTGATCATGGTCGGCTCCGGCCTGCTCGGCCTGCTGCTGCTGTGGCCGAACTCGGAAAAGGCCAGGTTGATGCGTGGTGCCGCCCCGCAGCCAGCTGCGCTGAAGGGCGTGGTGTCGCCGACGTAAGGGGCTGCTCTCTTACCCTCCCCTGGAGGGGGAGGGTCGATCGCGCGAAGCGCGAGCGGGGTGGGGTGATCTCTCCGCTCGGGCACCGTTGGTTGGGGAGAGACTGTCACTCCACCCCGTCTCACATTTCGCTGCGCTCCATGTGAGCCGACCTACGGGCGAGCTACGCTCGTCCCGGACCCCTCCAGGGGAGGGTAAGCAACACGCCGTGCTAGCTCGCGAGCCCCTGCGCCCCGCGAATCAACTTCCCCGGCCGGCGGCCCGTGGCCTCTCCATGCCGCCGCGTCACCACGCCTGAGACGATCGTCGCCTCATAGCCGTCGACGTCCTGCAACAGGCGCCGCCCGCCGACCGGCAGATCGTAGTGCACCTTCGGCGGATGCAAATGCAGGCGGTCATAGTCGATCACGTTGACGTCGGCCTTGTAGCCGGGCGCAATCAGGCCGCGATCGGTGAGGCCGACCGAGAGCGCGGTCTTGCGCGCCTGCGCCGCGACCACGAACGGGATCGACAGCTTCTCGCCGCGCGTGCGGTCGCGCGTCCAGTGCGTCAGCAGATAGGTCGGGAAGCTCGCATCGCAGATGATGCCGCAATGTGCGCCGCCGTCGGACAGGCCCGGCACCGATTGCGGGTCGATCAGCATCTCGCGCGTCGCGTCGAGATTGCCGTCGGCATAGTTGAGGAACGGCACGTAGAGCATGCCGCGGCCCTCGTCCGACAGCATCGCATCATAGGCGAGCTCTTCCGGCTGACGGCCCTGCTTGCGCGCCTGCGGCCCCAGCGCGTTCTCCGGCGGCTGCTCGTAATCGGGGGGATCGCCGAGCAGAAACATCTTGTCGTAGTTGGGCCGGAAGAACAGTGGATCGTCGGTGGCGGTCGCCGTCTCGCTCAAAATGGCCTTGCGCAAATCGCCCTGATGCAGCCGTGCCAGCCGCTCCTTCAAGGGAAGATGCGCGATCGCCCTGTAGCTCGGATGGGTCTGGAACGGATTGCGCGACAGCTCGAGCCCGAGCAGCAGGCCGACCGGGCGCGCTGCGATCTGCGCGGTGATGGAGAGGCCGCGCTTCGCCGCTGCATTGATCTCGTCCAGCGTCTGGCGCCAGCGGTTTGGCGATCTGTCGTTCTGTGTGATCGAGAACGAGATCGGGCACTTCGTCGTGTCGGCGACCCGCAACATCATCGGCAAATCTTCGTGGATAGTGGAGAGATCGAGCACGAATTGCAGCACGCTGCGGCCCTGGCTGTGCATCGCCCCGGCGATCGCGGTGAGCTCGTCCTCGCCGGCCTTCAGCGTCGGTGTGAAGTCGCCGGTCGAGGTGCGGTGGTTGAGCGTGCGCGAGGTCGAGAAGCCGAGCGCGCCGGAGCGCACCGCCTCGCCCGCGAGCTTGGCCATCGCCGCATTATCCTCGGCGGTCGAGGGATCGCGGCGTGCGCCGCGCTCGCCCATGACATAGACCCGTAGCGCCGCATGCGGCAGCTGCGCGCCGACATCGATGTCGAAATCGCGCTTGGAGAGCCAGTTCATGTAGTCCGGAAAGCTCTCCCACGCCCACGGAATGCCGGCGCTCAGCACGGGCTCCGGAATGTCCTCGACGCCTTCCATCAGCTGGATCAGGCGGGTTTGGTCGGCGAGCTTGCACGGCGCGAAGCCGACGCCGCAATTGCCCATGATCGCGGTGGTGACGCCATTCTGCGAGGACGGCGTGATGTCCTGGCTCCAGGTGACCTGGCCGTCGTAATGGGTGTGCACGTCGACGAAACCCGGCGTCACCAGTTTTCCGCGGGCGTCGATTTCCTCGGCACCTTTGCCAGAGACCTTGCCGACCTCGCTGACCTTCCCGCCGGTGATGGCGACATCAGCCTCGAACAGCTCGCCGCCGCGACCGTCCGCGACGGTGCCGCCGCGGATCACCAGATCAGGATTGCTCATGTGTTTCTTCCCGGTTTGTTTTGTTGTTGCTTGCCGTCGTCCCGGACAAGCGCGCCCTAAGCGCGCAGATCCGGAACCCATAACCACAGGGAGATGTTTTGCGACGACTCGGAGTGACCACCTAGTGCCGCAACTTCTCCCTGTGGTTATGGGTCCCCGCGTTCGCGGGGACGACAGCTCAATTTGTGGCGATACCGGCGACTCAATTTGCCTTGGCCCGCTTCCGCTCCGTGAACGGCGACAGCGCCACCGTCGCGACCATGAAGATCACCGACGCGCCGAATACCCAGTGCGGTGCGCTCTGGTCCATGATCCAGCCGAACAGCAGCGGGCTGATAATGCCGCCGAGATTGAATCCGGTGGAGACGATGCCGAAGGCGCGCCCGGCGGCGCCGGGAGGTGCTGCGTTGCGCACCAGCATGTCGCGCGAGGGGGCTATCACGCCGGAGAGGAAGCCTGCGAGCGTCATCGCGGCAGTCAGCGCCCAACCCGGCACCGTCACGAGCGCGATCAGCAGCACGATTGCCGCGTTCACGGCAAAGCAGGCCGCGGCGACATAGCCGTGGCGTTCGGTGTGGTCGGCGAGAAAACCGCCGGCCAGCACGCCGGCGGCGCTGGCGCCAAGGAATGCCGTCAGCATGACGTTGGCGGCCGAATAGGACGTGCCATAGCCGCTCATCAGCGCGACAACGCCGAAATTGTTGATACCGGCGACCGAGAGGCTGAGCAGCATGAACAGCGCCGTCAGCACGATCAGCGCCGGCGTGATGACAGCCTGCTTCGGTGCGTTCTCCGTGCCCGGTTTCTTCTTGCTGGCGCCGGCGTCGGGAATGTTCATGACGAGCAGCAGCATCGCCACCAGAATGCCGATCGCCCCCGAGGCGATCAGCGCCCCGACGCCGCCGGACAGGGTGACGAGTGCACCCACGATCGCCGGCGCCACCGCGCCGCCGAGAAACCCGGCAAAGGTGTGGATCGAGAAGGCGCGGCCCATCCGTGCCTCGTCCATGTGCTCGGCCAGGATCGCGTAGTCGGCGGGGTGATAGACGCTGTTGGCGAGACCCAGCAGCACGGCGCAGGCGATCAGTGAGGCGTAGCTGAGGTGCAGACCAAGCAGGATCAGCGCGAAGCCGCCGAGCGTGAGGCCGGCCAGCAGAATTCGCCGCGCGCCAAAATGGTCGACGAGATAGCCGGTCGGCGCCTGCGTCAGTCCGGACACCACCGCGAACACGGTGAGCGCGAAGCCAAGCTCGATATAGCCGACGCCGAGCTGCGCCTTGAGGAACGGAAACAGCATCGGCAGGACCAGCAGATGGAAATGGCTGACCCAATGCGCGATCGAGATTCCGGTCAGCGTGCGTAGTGCGCTGTCCGCCTTGCCTTGCTGCGGTGCGGCGAGAACGTCGACCATTGCAATTCCGGTTTCACTCCCTGGAAGGCGCGCAAACTATCGGGGAGAGCGGTTATTTGTCCATGAACGCAGGCGCATGGCAGGTAGTGCGGGTGGTAGAAGAGCGCGTTGAGGTGCCTCCACGCCGTCGTCCCTGCGAAAGCAGGGACCCCCATACCGTGTGATGAAGTGCCGAACGACGATCTCCGCAAAACTCCTCCTTGTGGCTACGGGTCCCTGCGCCCCGTGCGCAATTGCGCACTAGGCAGGGACGACAGCGGAGTTTGGGGCCGCCCTCACAACGGGTCGTCATCCGGACCGTAGCGGTCGCGTTTGGGCGTCGCGATGTCGCCGTCCTCGTAATCGTCGTCATCGAGAGGAGGCGGCGGTATCTTCACCTTGTCTTCCGCCCGCTTTTTGTCAGCGATTTTGGGCGGCTCGCTTGGCTTGCCGATCTTGGCCATGGCTGTTCCCGGATGGTGATGCTGCATCCGATCCTATCCGGAAGATATGTGTAGTTTCTGACCTATCGCAAGCAGGCCGTCAGTGCACCAGCGGCCCGCCCGCCTTCTTCCAGGCATCCACGCCGCCGGCGATATGGGCGGTGTTGGAAAGGCCGGCCGCCTTGGCGGCGGCCACCGCCATCGCCGAGCGCTCGCCGAAGGCGCAGAAGAACACGATGCGGCGGCCGGTGGCGGCGGCGACCTCGCGCAGCATGCCGCCGGGCTTGAGGCTCTCCTCGACGGACGGATAGGGCGTATGCAGCGCGCCTTCGAGCATGCCGTGCTTCATCCGCTCGTTGGTCTCGCGCAGATCGACCAGCAGCATGTCGGGCCGGCCGAGAATGCGGATCGCCTCGACCGCGCTGAGCGCGCGGCCTTCCTTCTCCAGCTCCTCCTGATGCAGGCCGACATGCATGTTGGCGGGCACCGCCACGTCCATCATCTTCGGATTGGGCAGCTTCAGGTTGGCCATCAGCTCGATATATTCGTCGACCGAGCGCACCTGGAGCCGCGGGTTGTAGCGCTTCTCCTCGCCGATGGTGGAGACGGTGTCGCCCTTGTAGTCGTGCGCCGGGAATACCATCGTCTCGTCCGGCAGCTTGAGCAGGCGGTTGAAGATCGATTCGTATTGCGCGCGCGATGAGCCGTTCTGGAAATCGGTGCGGCCGGTGCCGCGGATCAGCAGCGTATCGCCGGTGAAGACGCGATCGCCCATCAGATAGGAATAGGAATCGTCGGTGTGGCCGGGCGTGTACATCACGTCGAGCGACAGGCCCTCGATCGTCACCTTGTCGCCGTCGGCGACCCGCATCGCCACCACGTCGGCCTTGGTCTGGTCGCCCATCACGGTCATGCAATGGGTGCGGTCGCGCAGCTCGCCGAGGCCGGTGACGTGGTCGGCATGCAAATGGGTGTCGACCGCCTTGACCAGCTTGAGGTCGAGCTCGCGCAGCAATTGGCAGTAGCGGTCGACTTTCTCAAGCACGGGATCGAGGATCAGAGCCTCGCCGCCTGGGCGGCTGGCCAGGACGTAGCTGTAGGTGCCCGAAACGCTGTCGAAGAGCTGGCGGAAGATCATGGCGGGAAAGTCCGGCAGTGGAACTGGTTTCGAGGATTCTACTACGTTCCGGGCCGGAAAGAGAAGTAATTCACTGGGCGGATCGCAAGTTTTGGAAGATTTTTGCTTTGCAGGATCGAATCTCCGATTGAACGCGATGGCCGTCCCACAAGTTCAGTGTCGTCCCTGCGAACGCAGGGACCCATAACCCCAGGGTGGAGTTTGGCGAAGACCAGCCGTTCGGTGCGCCTGCCGCCGCGATCGAGAGATCACGCGGTATGGGTCCCTGCGTTCGCAGGGACGACAGCTGAGTGCGACGCGGGAGCGCAGCGCCCCCCTCAGGGGCCTCACCACCGTATATCCATTCTCCGCCAGGAACAGGATCTGCCCGACGCCCACCTGCACCGGGGTCGCGGCCTGGATGAACTCCGGCCGCTTGCCGGTCTCGCGCTCGATCGTATCCACCGTGTTGAGGCAGATGTCGAAGCGCACGCCTTGCGCGATCAAGCTTTCGACCTGCTTGCGACGCTCGCTGCCGGACAACAGGAGATCGATGCCGGGGCCGAACGCGACGACCTCGATCGCGATCTTGTCGGGGTCGTAGGCCTTCAGGAGATTATTGGCGACGCTGAGCACCAGCGCCTGCTTCCTGGCGTCGCCGTCGGAGAGTTGCAGCACGATCTTGTGCTCGGCGAACGGCTTGTCCTGCAGCGGTACCTGCTGTGCCGAGGCCGTTGGGATCGCGACCCGGACCAGCAGCGCCAGCATCAGCGCGCAAAAGACCGGACCCCGAATCATCCCTGTCCCGCAATGCCTGGATTGTCCTCGACGCCCTTCAGCGTGACACCGGGGCCAAGCCGCTTCTCGTCGGCTTATCAGGGTGGACCGGACGTCAGCGGACGGCCGGTGGCGATGGGTCGGGCTTGAAAAACGCTGTCAGCGGCGGCAGTCTCGGCCTGATTGAGGCTTCGATCTGACGAATCTCGGCTTATGCCGACCGATGCGAGGATCGACGATGAAGCAGCGGCCGATAGTGTGGCTTGCCGTTGTTGCAGGCGTGGTCCTGGTGCTTGCTGTCGCCTGGGCCGCCATCCTCTGGACGCGCCCAGAGCCTATTCGCATCGCATTCGCCAATTCGCTCTCTGGCCCGTCCGCCCCGATCGGGGCGGAAAGCCTGGTCGCTACGCAGCTTGCAATCGACGAGGTGAACGCCAAGGGCGGCGTCAACGGACGGCTGATTGAGCTCGTTCTGTTCGACGACGCAAGCAATCCAGCTGTGGCGCGCGCGAATGCGCAGGCGATTGCCGACAGCCCGTGCGTCGCTGTGCTCGGACATTATCTTAGTTCCGCGTCGCTCGCGGCGGCGCCGATATACAAGGATGCGCGGATACCGGCACTCACGGGAAGCTCGGCTGCCGACGATCTGACAAACAACAGTGAATATTATTTTCGTGCGCTGTCGCCGGTCTCCGTGCAGGCGCGCTCGATCGCGGAACATCTGCGCGCCGTGATGAGGGAGCCAAAAGTCCGTCTCGTTCACACGCGCGATTCCTACGGCAAGAGTTTTGAGCATGGATTTGCGACGGCCTATCCGGCGGAGCAGTTGCGTGTGTTCGGACTGGACGTCGCAGCCGGTCAGATCGGATCGACGGATGAGGCGCTGGACGCTGCCGCGCAGGAGCCCGGGCCCGGTGTTATTGTCGTCGGCGCGGCAGCCGATTTTAGCGCAGACATCGTCAAGGCGCTCCGCCGCCGCGGTATCAAGGGAATGATCATTGCATCCCAAGCCGCGGCCCGCGAAAGCTATTTGCAGAATTTCGCCAATGAGCCCGAGGAAAAAGCGCAGCCGGGTTTCTTCAGCGAGAATCTGTATGCTGCTTCCTCGCTGATGTTCGACAGTGCCGGCGTGGCAGCGCAGGTCTTTGCCGCCGACTACAAAGCGAAAGCGGGAACCTTGCCAAGCTGGGTTGCCGGCGGCTCGTATGACGCTGCGCGCCTGATGATCGATGCGCTAAAACGAGCTGCCGTACATCCCCGGTTTATGGGGCAGGGAATTCAGAAACGATCCGACAGCAAGGTCGCAGATCGCGACCGTGTGCGCGTCGCGCTCGCCGCGATCGGCGATCCGAAATCGGCGGTCGTCGGGCTGACTGGGCGGCTCTATTTCAACGCGAACCGCGACATTCCGCGCCCGATTCGACTGGGTTTCTTCCGTTACGGTTTGTTCGTCACTGCGCCGCTGCAACTCGTGCGCATCGATCAGCCCAAAGGAATCGATCTCGCCGCGGAACGAGAGAAGGGCCATGTCGTCACGTTCGGCGACCGACACTACTGGATTCAGCGCGTCGTTTATACCGGCATCGACATCATTCGCGTCAGCCGGGTCGACGTGAAGCAAAATTCGTTCAACGTCGACTTCTATCTCTGGATGCGGTTCGCCGGGGACGATGAGGCGCAGACGCACGTCGAATTCCCGGCCTTGCTGGATCGCGGGGCGTTCGATCCGGCTCGGCCGATTCAGATTGGACAGGAAGACGGCCTGAGCTATCGGCTCTATCGAATCAACGGCGATTTCAAAGCCCGTTTCGATCTCCATGATTATCCGTTCGACACGCAGGAATTGCGTCTACGTTTCCAGAACACGGAGCAGCGGCGGGAACTCATCACCTATGTCATCGATCGGTTCGGCTTGCGCCTCGCCGGCGATGGAAGCTCGCGGGCCGAGGATGGGGCCTATTCCGGACTTCAGCTCTGGCGATTTCTCGGACTGAACTATTTCGTCGAATCTCAGTCCAGCGGATCGACGCTCGGAAAGGCGTCCTCGTTTGGTGCCGAGGCAATGACGGAATTCGCAGGCTTCGATGCGACCATCATGCTGCGCCGCAGCTCCGCCATCTACATGCTGAAGAACCTATTGCCGCTGTTTCTGCTCGTGCTCGTCGTGTTCGCGACGCTGTTCTTTCCCGAAACCATGTTTCGTGAACGCGTGACGATTCCAGTGACCTCGATCCTGGCGAGCGCGGTGCTGCTCGTGACGGTCGCCAGTCAGGTCGGCGATGTCGGATATACGGTGGTCGTCGAAGAGATGTTCTACATTTTCTTCATACTATGCCTGATGACGATATTGGCGGGCTACAAACATGAAAAACTTCGAGACGCCGGCCGAAAGCGCGCCGCTATTGTTTTGGATCACGCAGCGCGGATCATTTATGCCGGGACGGTACTCGCTGTAATCGTCGTGCTCTACCGGCGTTATGCCGTGTGAGGCAAGCGTGGATACCTCGCTGGTCCGCCACACCTTCTTGAAATTCGCAGCATGAGTCCGGATCTGGCCCTTGGCCGACATGACCAAGCGCGCCTCTTTTGTCCGTTTCCGATGGTCATGCGGACGTCATCCGCCGGGCGGATTGGGTACACGCGTGTTCGGCGGGAGCGCCGCCCCCTACGGCCGCACCACCGTATACCCGTTCTCCGCCAGGAACAGGATCTGCCCCACGCCCACCTGCACCGGCGTCGCCGCCTGGATGAACTCCGGCCGCTTGCCCGTCTCGCGCTCGATCGTATCCACCGTGTTGAGACAGATGTCGAAGCGCACGCCCTGCGCGATCAGGCTCTCGACCTGCTTGCGGCGCTCGCTGCCGGACAGCAGGAGATCGATGCCGGGACCGAACGCGACGACCTCGATCGCGATCTTGTCGGGGTCGTACGCCTTCAGAAGATTGTTGGCGACGCTGAGCACCAGCGCCTGCTTCTTCGCATCACCGTCGGAAAGCTGCAGCACGATCCTGTGCTCTGCGAACGGCTTGTCCTGAAGCGGCACCTGCTGCGCCAAGGCTGGCAGGATCGCGGCCTGGACCAGCAGCGTCAGTAGCATCGCGCGAAACATTTGCGCCCGCATCATCCTTGTCCCGCAATGCCCGGATTGTCCTCGACGCCCTTCAGCGTCACGCCGGAGCCGAGCCGCTCCTGGAACATCCGGCCCGAGCGCAGATATTTGCCGACGACGTCCCACACCGGCGCGCCTTGCTGGCCGTTGACCGAAGCCCAGCCTGCGACCTTGTAGCGGTGGCTGGCGCTGAGCGCCTTGCCGCCATGGAGCTTCACTTCCGAGATGCGGCCGCCGATCGCGGCGGTCGGCGTGCAGGTGTAGCTGAGCCCGCCGGCGCGCACCATGTCGCCGCCCTGCTGATAATAGGGATCGGCGTTGAAGAGATTGTCGCAGACGTCTTCCAGCACGTCCTTGATCTGGGCGCCCGTCATCTCCTGCACATAGGTCTCGGGATAGGTGATCGCCGTCTCCGTGAGCAGATCCTCCATGGTCAGCGCCTGACCCGACAGCGCGGTGACGCCCCAGCGGAACCCCGGCGACAGCGCGATCTCGGCATCGAGCTCGGTGCGCAGCGCCGTGCAGATCAGCTCGTCGACCGGCCCGGAGAAATTGCCGCGCCGATAGAGCAGGCGGTCGGGCGTTGCGATCTTTGCCGACCAGTCGGTCACATGCGGCGCGCGCAGCCGGCCGATCAGCTCGGCCATTCCAGGGTCGGGCTTCAGCAGTTCGGAATAAACAGGCAGCAGATGATAATGAATGTCGCTGACCTTGCCCTTGTCGATCGCGAGATCGAGCACGGCGAGGAATTTTCCGTTGGAGCCGGCATTGGTGACGAGCGTGGTGCCGCCGGCGTTCTTCACGGCGATCGGCTGCGGTACGGCGTCATGGGTATGGCCGCCGAGAATGACGTCGATGCCCGTGACGCGGCTTGCGAGCTTGAGGTCGACATCCATGCCGTTGTGCGACAGCAGGATGACGGCGTCGACCTTGTCGGTGCCGCGCAAGGCATCGACATGCTTCTGCAACTCCTCCTCGCGGATGCCGAAGGTCCAGTCCGGCGTGAACCGCTTGGGGTGCGCGATCGGCACGTAAGGGAAGGCCTGGCCGACGATCGCGACCCGGTGACCGCCGATCTCCTTGATGACAGAAGGCTTGAACACGCGCCCGGTGGCCTTGTCGAAGGCGGGGGCATCGTTGAACGCGGCTTCCTCGGTCAGGAACACGTTCTGCGCCAGGAACTCGCCCTTGAAGCGCTCGAGATTGTCGCGCAGCGTCTGCTCGCCATAGGTGAATTCCCAGTGCCCGGTCATCGCTTCGATGCCGAGCAGATTGGCGACCTCGACCATGTCTCGGCCCTGCATGACGTTGGCAAGCCCGGTGCCCTGCCAGAGATCGCCGCCGTCGACCAGCAGCGAACGCTTCTCGCCGACATCGCCACGCAAGCGATCGACCAGCGTCTTCAGATGGGCAAAGCCGCCGAGCTTGCCGAAGCGGCCTGCCGACTTCTCGAACTCGACGCAGGTGAAGGCATAGGCATCGGCGCTGTCGGGACGGATGCCGAAACGATCGAGGAAGGCGCGGCCGACCAGATGCGGTGGCCGCCCGGCCATCTCACCGACGCCGATATTGATGCTGGGCTCGCGGAAATAAACCGGGTTGAGCTGCGCATGCGTGTCGGTGATGTGCAGGATGCGCGCGTTGCCGAAGCGCTCGAGGTCGTAAATGCTCGCGGACTCAGTGCCCCGCGCAAGCCGCGGCAGACTGAGCGATGCAGCAGCAAGGCCTGCGCTCTTCAGGAAATCGCGGCGGCGGATCGCCATACCAAAATTCTCCGCGCCCTCAATGTCGCAAGACTGTTTCAGTTCAGGCAGTCTAGCGGATTTCCATCGCCTTCCAGGCTTCTTTTTCGGACGCCGCCTGGAAGATCGACGCCTTTGCCAGCGCCTCGGCCTCCCTGGCCGCGGCGGTGGCGCGGTCGAAATCGCCGCCATCCGCCGCTTTCTTGGCCGCGGCCAGCGTCGAGACGGTCACGGTCCACTGGTTGCGCAAGCCGGCAGCCTCCTTCGATGCGGCTTCCGCGGTGGCATAGGCCGCCTTGTAGTCCGCTTCATTTGCCGCGCGCGCCGCGGTCGCGAGGCCGAACGCCAGCAGCATGGCGAGGGGAAGTGACCGCTTCATGGCCGCGCTCCCGGTCCTGATATCGGCAGGCCGTTGGCGACATAGGACAGGAAATATTCGACGTCGCGATATTCGTCCGATTGCGGCTCCAGCGGAACCGCGCGGGTCTGGCTGTTGCAGGTGACGAAGCGGCGGCTGGTGGTGCCCATGCCGCTCCATTCGGAGCGGTAGATCGGCATCGCGTTCAAAATGCCGAGCGCCGGCGCCAGGACCTCGGCGCGGATGCGCTCGCCCGGGCTCTGCACATGGCAGCTGGCGCAGGAGAAATTCATCTGGCCGCGCCGCGTATAGAAGTAGCGCTTGCCGTTCTCGAATGCCGCGAGCGCACGGGGATCGTCGGGAATCTTGATGTCCATCGGCTTGCCGCGCGAGGTGAAGGCCATGTAGGCGGTGAGCGAGGCCATCTCGTCCTTGACGTAGGAGTAGGGCGCCTCGCCATTGGCCTCGCGGCAGCGGTTGAGCGCGAGCTCCAGCGTGACGACCTTGCCTTCCTTCTCGTCGAAGTAGGGATAGTTCTGGCGGATGCCGACGCCCCCATTGGGGAAGCAATCGGCATAGGTCTTGCCGTTCTTGAACGGGGTGGCGAACATCTCCTTGCCGGCGTCGAGCGCGAATTCGTAAGGCGGGAATTCTTCCTTCTCCTGCCACTGCCGCTTCATGTCCGCGTTCATGGAATACGGACCGTTGACGAAGTCCTCGTGCTTTACGTCGGGAAACTTCTGGAAGAAGAAGTTCTGGAACGCCTTGGCGTCGGCAGCGGGATCGACCTTGTCGGCCGCGACGACGCGCGGAGAGGTGAGGGCGAACGCAACGAGTGCGGCGCTGAGCGAACCAAGCAGCAATGCAGACCGGGTCTTCATCACGCGATCTTCGCGGTGGTCGTATCCGACGCACCCTTGTTGTCGGTCCAGGAGATCTTGAGGTCGTCGCCCTTCTTGGCGCCCTTGAAGCTGAACTTCACATAGGGGTCCTTGGAGACCGCAGTGCCCCAATCGGCGACGAAGACGTCCTTGCCGTTACATTCGAATTTCAGCTGCTGGATGTAGTGCGCGGGGATCAGCTCGCCCTTGGGATCCTTGACCAGGCCGGTATCCATGGGGTGCTGGATCAGCGCCTGCACCTCGGTGATGTCGCCATTGGATGTTGCGCGCACGCGAATGCTTGATGCCATCGGACCGATCCTCCTAGCCGCCGCAGCCGCCGACGGTGACCTTCACTTCCTTGGTCGCGCTGTAGAGCTTGCCGTCAGCCTCGACGATGGCGACCAGTTTGGTGGTCTTGGCCATTTTCAGCCGGTTGGCGACGCCCGGAATGGTGCCGTCGGCAACCTTGTAGGACGCTGCGAGCGCGTACGGGTTCTCGGTCACGAGGAACGAGATCGAGCTCACCTTGTCGAGCGTCGTCGTCACCGAGACCGGCACGACGCCGCCGTTCTCGGCGATCTCGGGCGCATCCAGCTTGACCTTGTCGGAGGGCTCGGCGGTCTTGCCATAGAGCGCCTTGATCGCCTCAGCCTCGTTCTTCTGCTTGAAGGCCTCTTCCGGATATTTGTCGTTGGCCGCGGCGCGCGCGGGCGTGGCCGCGAACGGCAGATTGCCAAGGCCGAGCAGGGCGACAGAGGCAGCGCCCTGAAGGATCAGGCGCCTTGTCGCAAGCGGGCCGGTGGTCGTGGTCATCTCAAATCTCCTGGCAGCCGGCCGTTACAGCGTCTGCAGGAAATCAACGATCGCGTTGATCTCCTGTTCGGTCAAAATCCGGTTCCGGCCGAACGGCGGCATCATGGTCTGCGGATTGCGCTTGGTCTCGTCGAAGATGATCGCGGTGAGCTCGTTGCGATCAGGGTATTTGGCCTTGAGGTCCTTCAGTTCCGGCCCGATTGTTCCCGGCAGGTCGCCGCCTTTGATGACGTGGCAGGTCAGGCAATTGCCCTTGCCGCGATCGAAAGCGAGCTTCTGGCCGTCGGCGACAGCGGATTGTGCCCGCGCTGGAGCCACAGCCGCGCCGGCGGAGAGCACCAGCGCCACCAGGACGGCAAGCTTGCAAGGAAAGGCGGTCAAGGCATCGTCCCAGGCGTTATGTCGATGATCTCGTTTGCGGAAATATAAGCGTTCCAAAGCACAAAGGGCATCGCCTGACAATCAAGACTATGCACGCGGCAAAATGGAGTTAATATCCCGCGCATTGCAACCGATGAGATGGTTTGTTCATCCTAACAGGTTGACACTAGCAAATTATTCTAGGGCGTTTGGCCCTTACGGGCCGTCTTTTCTGTTTCGCATTCATTGGGGACTGACTTGGCTGAATATGTCGTCGAATTTGGCAGGGATGGCGGACGGGTCGAGCCGGATGGACGGCTCGATGCACCGGCGTTCCATCGCAACCATGTGCCGATCTGGGCGGCGCTGGAAAAGCACCTCACCGGGCTGACCGGCAACGTGGTCGAGCTCGGCAGCGGAACCGGCCAGCACGTGGTCTATTTCGCCCGCCACACGCCCGGCCTGATCTGGTGGCCGAGCGACCTCAACCAGCGCCACCTCAAGAGCATCGAGGCCTGGCGTGTCCATACGGGCCTCGCGAACATCCGCAGCCCCCTGCGGATCGATCTCACCGATTCCGACTGGTGCGAGGAGATGAAAAGCGGACAGGCGCCGACGAGCCTTGCGGCGGTGTTCTGCGCCAATGTCATTCACATCGCGCCCTGGGCCGTGGCCGAGGGCCTGTTCGCCGGCGCCGGCCGCTACTTACGCCCCGACGGCAAGCTGTTCCTCTATGGCCCGTTCAAGCGCGACGGCAAGCACACCGCGCTCAGCAATGCGGTGTTCGACACCTCCTTGCGTGAAGGCAATCCCGAATGGGGCGTGCGCGACATCAGCGATGTCGAGCTCCTCGCGCGCGGCGCGGGCCTTCGCCTCGTCGATACGATCGACATGCCCGCGAACAATCTGACGCTGGTGTTCGAGCGGTAAGCGACTCGGAAGGTGTGCTCCCTCCCCCGCCTGCGGGGGAGGGTTGGGGAGAGGGTGTCTCCGCAACGGGACATCCCCCAGAGGAGAAAACCCTCACCCGCCACGCTCTTCGAGCGCGTCGACCTCTCCCGCAAGCGGGAGAGGTAAGAGCCGGCCTTGGTCTGCACCGACCAAACGAGTCCCATCACCCTTCTTCCCTCCACCCGATCTTCTCCTTCAAGAACCGGAAGCCGAGCACCTCGAAGCCGGCGCGTTCCCTGTTGTCCTTGCCGTAGCCGTGGCCGCCGGCTTCCGGCTCGTAGAACCAGGCCTCATAGCCCATGGCCTGCAGCTTGGCCGCCATCTTGCGCGCGTGGCCGGGATGAACGCGGTCATCGCGCCTTGTGGTGGCGATCAGGATCGGCGGATAGGTCTGGCCGGCTTTCACGTTGTGATAGGCCGAGTAGGTCTTCAGCCACTGCCATTCCTCGGGCTTGTCGGGATCGCCGTATTCCGCGATCCAGCTCGCGCCCGCGAGCAGTTTTGTGTAGCGGCGCATGTCGATCAGCGGGATGGTGCAGAACAGCGCGCCGAAGCGCTCGGGATAGCGCACCAGCATGTTGGTGATGAGGATGCCGCCGTTCGAGCCGCCCTGTGCCGCAATGCGCTTCGGATGCGTCACGCCGCGACGGACGAGATCGGCCGCGACCGCGGCGAAATCGTCGTGCGAGAGTTTCTTGCCGGCGAGGCGGCCGGCGTCGTGCCAGCGCGTGCCGAACTCGCCGCCGCCGCGCAAATTCGCCTGCACGATGGTGCCGCCGCGCTCCAGCCACAGCTTGCCGAGCGAGGAATTGTAGTACCGCTTCACCGAATGGGCGAAGCCGCCATAGGCGCTCATATAGACCGGCGCGTCGCCGGTCTCGCCTGCCGGCCCGGTCTGGACATAGGGAATGCGCTCGCCGTCAACAGAGACCGCCTCGTGCTGCGTCACCACGAGCCCGTCGGCGGTGAACGTCTTCGGCGCCTGCTTCAGGACGATCGGGCTGGCGACGCCGCGCTCTATCAACAGCAGTGACGGCGGGGTGAGTGGATCCTGCACATTGGCGAGCAGATCGCCGTTGCTCTCGCTGGGATGACGATCGAGCGGCCAGACGTCGACGACGCCGATCTCAGGCAGGCCGGGAAGCGTCTCGCGGCTCCAGCCGGTGGCGGATGGCGTGCAGATCTCAAAGCGTGGGCGCAGCTCGTCGAGGATCGACAGCACGAGCTTGCCCGCCGCCCAGAACAGGCCTTGCAAAGCGCGCCGCGGCGCCGGCTCGAACAGCACCGCAAAATCGCGGCTGCCGTTCAGGAATGCCGACAGTGAGATGCCGAGCACGGTGTCGGTGGCGTAGGTCCGCCCGCCGGCCGTCCAGTCCTTGCGCAGTTTCATCGCGAACCAGTCGCCATGGGCCTGCAACCAGATCCCGGTTGGCAGATCGAGCTTCGTCATGCGACCTGCCGCATCGCGCAGCCAGACCGCGTGATTGAAGAAGTCGATCTGCTCGACGATCCAGACCCGCGGCTCAGGTCCGGTGTCGTCGGCGCCGCCATAGATCATCATGTGATCGGCGGTGGTCTCGGCGATCATCTCAGCCTGATCGACCGGCTGGCCGCGCCGCCACAGGCGAACTGTCCGCGAGTATCCGGAGTCCGTCACCATACCCTCGCCATGGGCGCTCGACAGCAGCAGCGTATCGGCATCGAGCCAGTCCGCGCCGCCCTTGGCTTCCGGCAGTGTAAAGCCGTCCGCCACGAAGCCCTTCGCAACGAGGTCGAATTCGCGCAAGGTCACGGCGTCGCTGCCACCGCGCGACAGGCTCAAAATGGCGCGCGAGCTTCCCGGCGTCGTGGCGATCCCGCTCAGCAGCCAATCCTCGCCTTCGCGCGCTGCGAGCTGGTCGATATCCAGCATGGTCTCCCACGCAGGAGTAGCTTTGCGAAATTCCGTCAGCGTGGTCCGCCGCCACAGGCCGCGCGGGTTGGCAGCGTCCTTCCAGAGATTGTGCAGGTCGCTGCCGCGTCGGCTGACATAGGGAATGTTGTCGGGACGATCGTAGATCGCTGCGAGGATGTCGCGGTCATGTCCGAAGGCTTTGCCGCCGAACGCCGCGAGCGTCAGCTGGTTCTGCCGCTCGACGAAATCGAGCGCTTGCGTGCCCTCGATCTCCTCCAGCCAGAGCCAGGGATCGTCGTCGGGAGCGCTGAGCGTGGGCCTGTCGTCGACGGTCATGAACGAAACTCCGAAAAATAGCGGCGGATAGGATTTGATCGAGCGCAAGCCGTCAAGTGCGCGGCCGGCTATGATCGCACCGATTGCGTCAGAGGCATGGCCAGCGCCCGTTTGCGCCGGTTGTCCGGCCAGTCGCGTCCCTCCATAGTGCCGGGAATCAACCAGCCCTTGAGCCCGTTCGGGCAGAAAAAACCGATGCTTGACGTGACTTCTGCCCATGCAATCGCCGACGACGCCCGCGTGCGCGCCAATGTGGTGCGCCTGGCTGCAGCCCAGGCGCTGACCGGTGCCAATTCGGCGGTGATCTTCGCTACCGGCGCGATCGTCGGCTCCACGCTCGCGCCCGACATGTCGTTCGCGACGGTGCCGATCTCGATGTATGTGGTCGGACTCGCCGCCGGAACGCTGCCGACCGGCGCGATCTCGCACCGCTTCGGCCGCCGCGCGGCCTTCGTCATCGGCACCGCTCTCGGCACGCTCACCGGCGTGCTCGGCTCGTTCGCGATCCTGCACGGCTCGTTCGCGCTGTTCTGCATCGCGACCTTCCTCGGCGGCCTCTACGGCTCCGTGGCGCAATCCTATCGCTTCGCGGCCGCCGACGGCGCCAGCGCGGCCTACCGGCCGAAAGCTGTGTCCTGGGTGATGGCGGGCGGCGTGTTCGCCGGTGTGCTCGGTCCGCAGCTCGTGCAATGGACCATGGACGTCTGGCAGCCTTATCTGTTCGCCTTCAGCTTCCTGGTGCAGGCCGCCGTGGCGCTGATCGCGATGGGCATCGTCGCCGGCGTCGATATGCCCAAGCCCGCACCGGCCGATCTGCATGGTGGCCGGCCGCTGCGCGCCATCGTGAGCCAGCCGCGCTTCATCGCCGCGGCGCTGTGCGGCATCATCTCCTATCCCATGATGAACCTCGTCATGACTTCGGCGCCGCTCGCCATGAAGATGTGCGGCCTGTCCGTGTCCGATTCCAATTTCGGCATTCAATGGCACATCGTCGCGATGTACGGGCCGAGCTTCTTCACGGGCACGCTGATCGCCCGCTTCGGCGCACCGAAAGTCGTGGCCGCCGGCCTGCTGCTGGAGGCCGGCGCTGCCGGCATCGGCCTCTCCGGTCTCACCGCGATGCATTTCTGGGCCACGCTGATCGTGCTCGGCGTCGGCTGGAATTTCTCCTTCATCGGCGCCTCCGCCCTGGTGCTGGAGACGCACCGCCCGCAGGAGCGCAACAAGGTGCAGGCCTTCAACGATTTCCTGGTGTTCGGCATGATGGCGATCGGCTCGTTCTCCTCCGGGCAATTGCTCGCCAGCTACGGCTGGTCGGCGGTGAACCTGGTGGTGTTCCCGCCGGTGGTGCTGGGCCTTGCCGTACTCTCGCTGGTCTCCTGGGCCCGCCGCCGCAAGGCGCGGCTGGAGGCGGCGATGGGCGAGTTCCCGGATGCGATCTGACTGGCAGGAGGCTGTCAGCAACCTTGATACTTCGATCCAGGTCGAAGTGATTTTAAGGTAAGGGCCATTTAGATGTCGTCATGGCCGGGCTTGTCCCGGCCATCCACGTCTTGGGTGCTCGGATCGAACAACGTGATGCCCGGGCATGACGGAGTAAGCGGCGATGCTCGACAATCCTCAGACCCCAGCGCTCGACGAATCCTCCCTTCGCTACGAAGGCTGGCGCATCGTCGCGGTCTGCTTCCTGCTCGCGACCTTCGGCTGGGGGCTCGGCTTCAACGGCCAGAGCGTCTATGTCGCCGAGCTGCAGCGCGCGCGGGGCTGGCCGACCACGCTGATCTCGTCAGGCACCACGTTCTTCTATCTGTTCGGCGCGCTGCTCGTCGTGTTCGTCGGCGAAGCCGTGAGGAGACACGGCCCGCGCCTCTGCCTGATCGCCGGCACGCTGGCGATGGCGGCAGCTAGCGTCGCGATCGGCGCGGTGCGCGAGCCCTGGCAGCTTTATCTCGCCAACGCCGTGCTCGCCTTCGGCTGGGCCGGCACCAGTCTCGCCATGATCACCAACACGATCAGCCTGTGGTTCGACCACAAGCGCGGCATGGCGATCAGCCTGGCGCTGAACGGCGCCAGCTTCGGCGGCATCGTCGGCGTGCCGCTGCTGGTGACCCTGATCGGTCATGTCGGCTTCGCCAGCGCGATGTACGCTGCCGCCGGCGCCATGCTGGTGCTGCTGCTGCCGGTGATCCTTGTTCTCGTCGGCCGGCCGCCCGATCACCATGGCTGGCACGCGGCGGCGAAAGCGAAGCCGCAATCATCGACGCAGATTCGCGCACGGGCGCTGCGCGACGTCGGCTTCCTCACGGTGACGATCGCGTTTGCGCTGGTGCTGTTCGCGCAGGTCGGCTTCATCGTGCATCTGATCTCGTTCCTCGATCCCGTGATCGGCCGCGAACGCGCCGCGGTCGCCGTCGCGGTGCTGACTGCGATGGCGGTGGTCGGCCGCGTGCTGTTCTCGCTGGTGATCGATCGTCTCAACCAGCGGCTGGCCTCCGCGCTGTCGTTCCTCAGCCAGGCCGCGGCGCTTCTGGTCGTCATCAACCTGCACAACGATTACGTGCTGATCGCGGCCTGCGCGGTCTTCGGCTTCTCCGTCGGCAACCTCATCACGCTGCCGTCGCTGATCGTGCAGCGGGAGTTCGATTCGGCCTCGTTCGGCGTTCTGATCAGCCTCAACACCGCGATCAACCAGGTGACGTATGCTTTCGGCCCCGGTGTCGTCGGGGCCTTGCGCGATTGGTCCGGTGGCTACGCGTTGCCGTTCTATCTCTGCATCGCGCTGGAAGTGGCGGCCGCCGCGTTGATCATGGTGCGCGGGACGCCGCGGACGAAGCTCGCGTAGGGTGGGCAAAGGCGCAAAGCGCCGTGCCCACGATTCTTCGATGAGTCAGCAGGGTTTCGTGGGCACGCTTCGCTTTGCCCACCCTACGAGACTATCCTTGCCGATCGCTCAACAACCCCTCCACATCCAGCCGTTTCGTAAACATCGCGAGCTTGCCATCCGGCCCGAACGGCCATTGCTCCCTCGGCTTGTCCCAGTACAGCTCGACGCCATTCTCGTCGGGATCGCGCAAATACAGCGCCTCGCTGACGCCGTGGTCGCTGGCGCCATCCAGCGCAATGCCGGCCGAGCGCACGCGGTGCAGCGCATCAGCGAGCGCGGCGCGCGTCGGATAGAGGATCGCGGTGTGATAGAGCCCGGTCGTGCCCGGCGGCGGCGGCGAGCCGCCCTTGCTTTCCCAGGTGTTGAGCCCGATGTGGTGATGATAGCCGCCGGCCGCGATGAAGGCGGCGCCCGAGCCCATCCGCTGCATCAGCTCGAAGCCGAGCACGCCGCAATAGAAGCCGAGCGCGCGATCGAGATCGGCGACCTTGAGGTGAACGTGGCCGATCCTGGTGCCGGCGGCGACGGCTGGGCTTTGCGACATGGGAATGCTCCGTTGAAAGCATGCACATAGGGCGGGCTCCGGGGCTGTGCTACGGCCGTTCCCGAAACCCAGCGTTTCCTGATGCGCAATTGCGCATCAGGATCGGAAACTAAGCCAGTTCCGGCACCTCGCCTTCGGGTAGGTCGAACTCGAACGTGTTCAGCGTCATCGACACCAGCGTGTAATAGCCGCACAGTCCGATCACCTCGACCACGCCGCGCTCACCGAGAAGCTTCACCGCCTCATCATAGAGGCCCTTCTCGACGCCGTGTCCCTCGTGCAACGATTTCGCCACGTCGTAGATCATCTTGCCCTTGGGATCGTCGAACTCGGGCGTGCGACGGTCGCGGATCGCGTCGATGATCTCAGGCTTCATGCCGCCCGCCAGTGCCAGCCGCTTATGCGCGTACCATTCGTAATGCGCGGTCCAGTGCCGCGCCGTCACCAGGATCGCGATCTCCGAGAGCTTTGCGGGGAATATCGTGTCGTAACGCAGCACCTCGCCGAGCCGCGTGGCGTGACGGGCCATGTCGGGGCTGTTCAGCCAGGCCATCATCGGCGCCGGCGGCTTGCCGCGCTTGCCGGCAATCGACTCGTCATAGGTCTGCCGCTGGCTCTCGTTCATTTCGCCAGGCGAAAGAAGTTTCAGGCGCATCGTCGTTTCCTCTTTGTTTTCAAGCACCGTCTTGGTCGCGACTATAGCGGAATGCGGGCTCGCGGAAGTGGTTGAATTCCGCGGGAGCTTGGCCCAGAGTCGCGCCCAACAAGTCGATTGATTGATGGAAACGACCAATGACTGACTCCAAAACCAGCGAATCTGAGACCGCCGATCTCGAATCATTCCGCAACGAGACGCGCGCCTGGCTGGAAGCCAATTGTCCGCCGGAGATGCGCAAGCCCGCGACGTCGGATGCCGACGTGTTCTGGGGCGGGCGCAACGCAAAGTTCTCGTCCGAGCCGCAGCGCATCTGGTTCGAGCGCATGCGCGACAAGGGCTGGACCGTACCGGACTGGCCGAAGGAGTACGGTGGCGGAGGTCTGAGCGCGGCCGAGCACAAGGTGCTGCGCGCCGAGATGGCGCGAATCGGCGCGCGCCCGCCGCTGTCGAGCTTCGGCATCTGGATGCTCGGGCCGGCGCTGCTCAAATACGGCAATGAGGCCCAGAAGAAGGAGCATCTGCCCAAGATCGCCGCCGGCGAGATCCGCTGGTGCCAGGGTTATTCCGAGCCGAACGCCGGCTCTGACCTGGCTTCGCTGCAGACCCGCGCCGAAAGCGATGGCGACGATTTCGTCATCACGGGATCGAAGATCTGGACCTCCTACGCCAACTACGCCGACTGGATCTTCTGCCTGGTCCGCACCGATCCCGCCGCCAAGAAACATGACGGCATCAGCTTCATCCTGTTCGACATGACCTCGAAGGGCGTGACGACCAAGCCGATCCTCTTGATCTCCGGCTATTCGCCGTTCTGCGAGACCTTCTTCGATGGCGTCCGCGTGCCGAAATCGCATGTGGTCGGCACCGTCAACCGCGGCTGGGACGTCGCGAAATACCTGCTGCAGCACGAGCGCGCTATGATCTCCGGCATGGGCGAGCGTGGCGTCGGCCGTCCGCTCGGCCAGATCGCGGCCGATTCCGTCGGCACTGATGCGCAGGGGCGGCTCGATGATTCCATGCTGCGCGGCAAGATCGCCAGCTTCGACGTCGATGAAGCCGCGCTTGCGGCCTGCGCCGAGCACGCGGTCGATCTCGCCAAGGCGGGACAGGCGCATCCGGCGTTCTCCTCCGCGATGAAATATTACGGCACCGAGCTCAACAAGCGCCGCTACGAGATCCTGATGTCGGCCGGCGGCGTCGATGCACTGGAATGGGAGAGCGAGCGCTCCAAGCAGGGCGCCCGCCCGCGCGCCTGGCTGCGCACCAAGGCCAATTCGATCGAGGGCGGCACCACCGAGGTGATGCTCGGCATCGTCGCCAAGCGCATCCTGGATTTGCCGGGGGCTTGACTTCACCGTCGTTCCGGGACGGTCCGCAGGACCGGACCCGGAACCTCGAGATTCCGGGTTCGATGCTTCGCATCGCCCTGGAATGACAGCAACAAACATGCATTCGATGCGACACTAGAGACTCAACACCATGGCCCTCGTCCTCACCGAAGAACAATCAATGCTCCGCGATAGCGCGCGCGGGCTGATCAGCGACAAGGCGCCGGTGTCGCACCTGCGCCATTTGCGCGACAGCAAAGACCCCACCGGCTTCTCCAAGGAGTTTTGGCATTCCTTCGCCGAGATGGGCTTTGCCGGCCTTTTGGTGCCGGAAGAATTCGGCGGCAGCGGCCTCGGCTATGTCGAGGCCGGTGTCGTGATGGAGGAGATCGGCCGCACCTTGATGCCGTCGCCGTTTCTCGCCACCTCAGTGGTCGCGGCCTCGGCGCTGAACCGCGGCGGCAATGCTGCGCAGAAGTCGGAATATCTGCCGAAGATCGCGAGCGGCTCGCTGCTTGCGACACTGGCGATCGACGAAGGCCCCAAGCATCGTCCGCTGCAGACCAGTCTGCAGGCCGTGCGCGCCGGCAACGGCTTCAAGCTCTCCGGCGCCAAGGCGCTGGTCGTCGATGGCCATGTTGCTGATTTGCTCATCGTCGCCGCGCGCACTGCCGGCTCCGCCGGCGAGCGCGAGGGCTTGACGCTGTTCCTGGTCAACCCCAAAGCCAAGGGCGTTGTGATCGAGCGCACCATCATGGTCGATTCGCACAACGCGGCGCGGATCGAGCTCGCGAATGTCGAGGTCACCGCCGACAGCGTGCTCGGCGAGGTCGACCAGGGCGCCGCGCTGCTCGACGGCGTGCTCGACATCGGCCGTGGCGCGGTCGCGTCCGAAATGGTGGGCTTGAGCGACGAGGTCTTCAACCGCACCGTCGAGTACCTCAAGAACAGAAAGCAGTTCGGCAAGCTGATCGGCGAATTCCAGGCGCTGCAGCATCGCGCCGCCGAGCTCTATGTCGACATCGAGATCACCCGCGCCGCCACCATGAAGGCACTGCAGGCGCTGGACGGCGATGTCGCGAAGGCGGCCTCAGCCGTCGCCGTGGCAAAGGCGCGCGCCGGCACCACCGCCACCCGCGCAGTGCAGGAAGGCGTGCAGATGCATGGCGGCATGGGCATGACCGACCAGTTCGACATCGGCTTCTTCATGAAGCGCGCGCGGGTGTGCGAGGAATTGTTCGGCGACGCCAATTACCACACCGAGCAGCTGGCGCGGGCGCGGGGGTATTGAGGCGATAGACGTGAGACGCGAGCGCGCGCCTCACCCCTCGGTGTCGTCCCGGCGAACGCCGGGACCCATAACCCCAGGAAGTACTTTGACGAAGGCTCGGAGTTTAAAGAGTCTTCCCGCGGTACTGTCACCTGTGCTTATCGATAGATCAGCGCGGTACGGGTCCCGGCGTTCGCCGGGACGACAGCGGAGAGAGCCGCCTCTTCCTTACCTCATCGGCGGCGCGTACTGCACGCCACCGGCGTTCCACAGCTGGTTCATGCCGCGCGGGATCTTCAGCTTCGACTTCTCGCCGATGTTGCGCTCGTACATCTCGCCGTAATTGCCGACGTGGCGGATGATGCGGACGGCCCAGTCCTTGGTGAGGCCGAGCTGCTCGCCGTAATTGCCTTCGGTGCCGACGAGGCGCATCACTTCCGGCTTCTTCGACTTCAGGGCCTCGTCGATGTTCTCAGAGGTGACGCCCAGCTCTTCGGCGTTGATCATCGCATAGAGCGTCCACTTCACGATCATCATCCAGTCGTCGTCGCGCTGGCGCACCACGGGGGCGAGCGGCTCCTTGGAGATCATGTCCGGCAGGATCATGTGGTCGCCGGGCTTCGCCAGGTTGATCCTCAGCGCGTAAAGCTGGGAAACGTCGGCGGAGAGCGTGTCGCACTTGCCGGTGTCGTAGGCCTTCACGACGTCGTCGAGCTTGTCGAACTTCACCTCGTCATACTTCATGTTGTTGGCACGGAAGTAATCGGTGACGTTGAGTGCCGTCGTGGTGCCGGCCTGGACGCAGACCTTGCTGCCGGTCAGGTCCAGCGAGGTCTCCTTGTTGCGCGAACGCGGCAGCATGAAGCCCGCACCGTCGTAATAGGCGACCGCGGGGAAATAGAGGTCGTAGTCGAGCTCGCGCGCCATGCTCCAGGTCGAGTTGCGCGAGAGGATGTCCACCTTCCGGCTCTGCAATTCCTTGAAGCGCTCGCCGGCATCGAGCGGGATGAACTTCGCCTTGCCGGGGTCGTTGAAGATCGCCGCGGCCACGGCGCGGCAGAAATCCACGTCGAAGCCGGTCCAGTTCTTGTTGTCCTCGGAGTACGAGAAGCCCGGCAGGCCCTTGTTGACGCCGCACAGCACCTCGCCGCGGCGAACGGTGCGCTTCAGCGTACGGGTATCGTAGAACTCGTAGATGATGGCCAGAACGGCGACCAGCACGGCGACCGCGAGCCCGATCAGCAGGCCGCCTCGAAAAGTGCGCATCATGTTGCTCTCTCGAAAAATCGGGAAAAGGAATCAGGAGGGAAGGCGACGAGCATGGTCCGGAGGACCATGCCCGGATCAAAAACCTCAGAGCTCGGGCTTCTGCCGGATCACCACTTTGGTGCCGACGGGGACGCGCTCATAGAGATCGGCGACGTCGTTGTTGACGAGACGGAAGCAGCCCGAGGACACCTTGGTGCCGATCGTGTCGGGGCGGTTGGTGCCGTGGATGCGGTAGACGGTGGTGCCGAGATACATGGCGCGGGCCCCGAGCGGATTGCCGGGGCCGCCGGCCATGAAGCGCGGCAGATAGGGCTGGCGCTGGATCATTTCCGGCGGCGGCGTCCAGTCCGGCCATTCCTTCTTGTTGGTGATGGTCACGAGGCCTTGCCACTGGAAGCCGTCGCGGCCGACGCCGATGCCGTAGCGGATCGCACGCCCGCCCGGCTGCACCAGATAGAGGTGCCGTTCGGCGGTCGAGACGATGATGGTGCCCGGTGCCTCGGTGGTGCGGAAGTAGACGACCTGCTTCTGCCATTCCGGCTCGAGCTGGTAGCCGTCGTCGGCGACCAGGCCCGGCTCGTCGCCGCGGTCGGGCTGCTGCGCGATGGCCTGCGGTGCGGACAGGATCAGGCCGATCGCGGCCACGAACATCCCGGTCAGGCGACGAAAATCCGTCATTTCAAGCTCTCCCCACTGCCACGGCGCAAATCATTCGGAACCATCAAACCTGAGGGGCATGTTCATGGCAAGTTGATGGCGCGCCACCCTGATATGTCACGAGAATGCTTTGGCTTTTTGACGCCCGCCCGGCAATGCCACAAACAGGGGATGGCGCGAAAAGCCTAGGATGTTGCGGCTGGGCGGGGTGCGCTCCCTCCCCCGCTTGCGGGGGAGGGTTGGGGAGAGGGTGTCTCCTCTAGGGAGACTCCCCAGAGGAGAGAGCCCCCACCCGGCGCTACGCGCCGACCTCCCCCGCAAGCGGGAGAGGTTGCAGCGAGCCCGCAGCTAGATCACCTGAGCCAACAGGCATCGATGTCAGATCTTGTTGCTCTCCGCCGCGATCCCGAGCCGCCTTACAATCTCCGTCCCCACCGCGCGCGCCTCTACCCGCGAGCCGATGCGGGGGCTGCGAAACCTTCGCCCCGAGTGCAACCGGATCGTGACGATGCAGTGCTCGTCCTCGGACCGGCCGCGGCGCTCGACGGTGATCGTCTTCACGTCGTGCCCCTCGATATGATCGGCGCGCGGCGTGCCGTCACCCCACAGGCGTTCGACGCGGATGTCGTGCTCGCGGATGATCCAGAACGCGCCGGTGACGAGGTTGGCATAGCGATGCACGGCGAACGCCGCGATCACGCCAAGCGGAAGCAGCAGGATATCGACATGGGTGGGCGGCCACCCGCGCCACAGCTTGTAGGCATAGGGCAGGGCGGACAATGCGACGGCGATCAGGGACACGATGCGGATGTCCCGCGCGGAAAATGCCTCGAGCGGCTCGCCGAGCTGCATCTCGGGATTGCTGGCATCGAGCGGGTTGACGGGCTCCTCGACATTGGGAACCTCGAACTGCGTCGCGATCCGGGCCACGGTATCGCGAACATGGGTGACGTCGGAGATCGGCGGGGACGTCAGGCGCTCTCCCGAGGCCAGCGTGAAGACGAGCTGAAAGCGGGCCTTCACCCGCTTGCTGCCGGGAACCTGCAGCCTCGTGATGACGTCTTTTGCGACGATGCGCGTACGCAGCTTTCCGAACGGGCTTTGCCGCCCAATCAGGATCTCGCCAGGCGTGATGATCCACACCACCGCCGGCGCCATCATGATGCCGACGACGAACCCCGCACCCACCAGCAGCGCCACCACCGAGATGATGATCTCCAGCGTGTCATGCGTGAACAGTCCGGGCGTGAAGCACAGCGCAACAGCCGCCGCAAAAGCGGACATCACCAGCCGCTGCGCGATCGAGGAGCCTTCACGAAGGCGGATGTCGGGAGCGGTCGTTGTATCGTCCATCGCGGGCGGCTGATTCCGTCGCGTTGGAAACTCCACGGACGGGTCCGTGGAGTCAAGCAACAAGGGCGAGACTCGCGCCGGTCATGTGACTCAGCGGCACACCCCTTCAGGAGCGATCCCCAGCCGTCGGGCAATCTCGTCGCTCACCGCCTGCGTCTCTTCCTTCGTTCCGATGCTCTGGCTGAGGAACTTCTGCCCACTCAAAAGGTCGATCCTGACGACGTAGAGCTCCCCCTCGGCCCTGCTGTCGGGCGCCAGCCCAATCGTAGCAACGTCGCTGCCTGTGATCGTATCAACAATTGGCTTGCCGTCACGTGTCAGCCGTTCGACGCGCAGTTCGCCGTGGTGGACAATCCAGAATGCGCCGGCGGACGTGTGCGCATATCGAAAAGAGAGGAGGGCAATGACGGCGACGGCCACCCCGAATATGATTTCGGCAGTCGTGAGAGGCGCGCCGTTCCAGAATCTGTACGCATAGCGAATGGCGCAGAGGCCCGCGATGATCAGGGCGACGATTCGCCGCTCCGTGCCGGCGGCCTTTCGGACAGGTTCGCCGATCCGCATCTCCAAATTGGTGGCGTCAAGCGGGTTCACCGGAGGGTCGATATCGACGAAGCTTAGCTGTTCGGCGATCCGCGCTGTGGTCTCACGGACGTGCGTGACCTCCGGAAGCTGCGGCGAGATCAGGCGCTCACCTGACGTCAGCTGCAAAGCGAGGCGGAAGCACGTTGGGTCGGCCTTGTCGCGATTGATCCGAATTCCAGATATCTCCTCTCTCCGGATGAATCGGGTGTTAGGCTGGCCGAATGGTCGCGTCTTTTCGACGACGATCATGTCTAGGGCGATGGTCCAAAGCTCATCGGCGCCGAAGGCTGCTTCGTAGAGCATTGCAACGCCGATCACCAGGCCGACCAACGCTGCAACGATTTCTGCGTATCCGTTCCAGGTCGCGAGGTTGCAAACAGAAATAAACAACACGACGGTTGCAAAGCCAGCCCCAACAAGGCGACCTTCGGAAGATGCATTCTTGCGGAGACGAACTTCGCTTCCGGTCGTTACGTCGGTCATTGCGTGCGTCAAACTCCCCCGTCGCGGCGGAAGCTCCGCGAACGGCTCGGGGGAGTCAAGCAAGAAGAGTGTCTGATCCCTGCGGCAACCTCAGGATTGGCCGCCGCACTCAGCCATTGGCGTCCAGCAGCCGCGCCACGGTGCGGTCGATCACGTCGTAGCTGCCCTCGCCGGCGTGCTGGAACACGATCTTGCCGCTCTGGTCGATGATGTACTGCGCCGGCCAATATTGGTTGCGGTAGGCGTTCCAGGTCTTCGAATCGTTATCCTGCGCCACCGGATAGGTGATGCCGTGGCGCTTGAGCGCGGCCTGCACGTTGGAGGCGGAGCGCTCGAACGGGAATTCCGGCGTGTGCACGCCGACCACGACCAGGCCTTTGTCCTTGTACTTGGCGTAGAGATCAGTGACGTGCGGCAGCGTGTTGACGCAGTTGACGCAGCCATAGGTCCAGAAATCGACCAGCACGACCTTGCCGCGCAGTTCGGCCATGCTCAGTGGTTTCGAGTTAAACCAATTGTTGATGCCGGCGAAGTCGGGCGCGGTCTGCTGGCCTGCGGCGGCGATGACGATTGGCGCGGCGCGCGCGGCCTCCTCGCAGATGCCGGGGATGACAGCGCCGGTAACGGTGAAGCCGATCAGGGCGGCCGAGACGGCAAGCAGCTTGAAAGTCATGGAAGCGTCCTCCGGTGAAGATGAGGGATGATCACAGGCCGATCTGGCCGGTGGGATAGAAGCCGGTGAGCCACGCCACGATCAGCGTGTCGTATTGGAAATAGGCGGCGACCGCGAAGCCGATCACGACGAGGCCAAAGCCCTGCTGCAGCCGCGGCGAGATCCGCGCCAGGCTGCGCACCCGCGTGGTCGCGGCCTGCCCGCCATAGGCGATCCCAAGCATCGGGATCGCGGCGCCGATCGCATAGGCGATCAGCAGTGTGCCGGCCCAGCTGAGGTTCTTGGAGGTCGCAACCAGCGTCAGGATCGAGCCGAGCACCGGGCCGGCGCACGGCGTCCAGACCAGGCCCAGCGTGGTGCCGAGCACGAGCCCGCCGAGCGCACCCTCGCGCTGGGTGGCGCCGGTGTTGCCGAGATCGAGCCAGCCATTGAGCCGGCTCGACAGCCATTCGAACGGCGCCGGCCACAGCATCAGCAGGCCAAAGCCGAGCAGCAGGATCGCGGCGGCTTCGCGCAGCACGTTCGGATCGAAATCGAACAGACGGGTGATCGCACCCAGCAGCAGCGCGGTCGCCGAGAAGGAAAGCACGAAGCCGAGCGCGATCATCGCAGGGCGCAGATGTCCCGCGCGCCCGATCGAGGCGCCAAGCAGGATCGGCAGCATCGGCAGCGTGCAGGGCGCGGCGATGGTGAGGATGCCGGCAAGGACGGCGAAGACAAGTTCGAGCATGGGGCACTCGTGAAGGAGGTCACGAGGATGGTTCGGGCGGCATGGAGCGGTCGTTACGGAGCGTCACGGCTTCGTGACGGGAGCTGCCAATCGCACGGCCGGTGCGCTCCCTCTCCCGCTTGCGGGGGAGGGCTGGGGTGGGGGTCTCTCTGCGACGGGACATCCCCCCAGAGGAAAGAACCCTCACCCGCCGCGCGCGGGACGATGCTTCGCATCGCCCGGGGCGCGTCGGCCTCTCCCGCAGGCGGGAGAGGCGGGAGCCCGCGGCTGCCACTTCAAGCCCAAACACAAAACGACCCGGAGGGGGGCATCCCGTCCGGGTCGCTGGAAGTCTTGGGAGGTTTAAGCAAAACCGTATGTGAGGTTTATAGGAGCGAAGTTTTTCCGCCTGATGTTGTGCTTTGTTTCAATTGTTTCGTCGGCGGTAACACTTCCGTGTCCCGGGAGAGGGCCAGATCGGCGGCCCTATCCCTTTGAATTCATTTAGCTTAGGCGGCGAAGCGCTCGACGCCGCAGCCCTTAAGCAATTCGGCCAGCTGCTTGCGGGCGTAGAACATCCGCGTCTTCACGGTGCTCTGGGGGATGCCGATGATCTGCCCGACCTCCTCCACCGACTTCTCGTGGTAGTAGACGAGGGTGATGATCTCGCGATGCGCGGGCGACAGCTTCTGCACGCAGGCGCGCAGGATGGCGCTGGTGTCGCTGCGGTCGAGCGAGGTCTCCGGCGTGTCGGAATCGTCGGGGATCTGGCGCACGTCTTCCTGGTCGATGTCCTCGAAGCGGCGCTGGCGCATCGCGGTCAGCGCCTTGAAGCGGGCGATCGAGAGCAGCCAGGTCGAAACCTGCGAGCGGCCCTGGAATTGGCCGGCGGTCCGCCACACGTCCAGGAACACCTGGCTGACGAGGTCTTCGGCCGCGGTGGCGTCGCGCACGATGCGCAGGATGAAGCGGTACACCCGCACGCTGTGCCGGCAATAAAGGATGTGCATCGACGTCCGGTTGCCGTCGGCAATGCTTTCGAGAAGCATGTCGTCCGAAGTCGCCTGAGCGGCGATGATGCTCTGGCTGGCCTGGGCGTTGATGGCGATGACGTTCCGCATTGACTTGGCTCCCCGTAGCGCCGCGACCGAGCGGCGTTTCCTTGGACCAAAGTGTTAATGAGCCAACGTTTCGGGACGTCTGCACGAAAAGCGGAAAATGGTTTCGTGCGCCGCCAAATTGTTTCGTCGGAGAAGGGATGACGAAACATTCGGGACGAAAAAGCGTGGAATTTCAATGTACGGAAAATACGGGGGTAGGGTTTTGAGCCGGACGGAGGCGCCACGGAACGAATCTCGGTGACTTGCGTTCGGTCGCGCCCACCGCTGGGACGGTGATCTCGTAGGGTGGGCAAAGGCGCGCTCTTGCGCGCCGTGCCCACGATCTTTCCGATATGGCGACAGACGCGTGGGCACGCTTCGCTTTGCCCACCCTACGGCACCTGGCGTGCCGCGCGACTTACGCCTTCTCGCCGGCCGGCGAGAACAGATAGCCGCCGCCGCGGATGGTGCGGATCACGGCGGGTTTTGCCGGATCGGGCTCGATCTTGCGGCGGATGCGCATGATGCGCAGGTCGACGGCGCGGTCGAAAGCTTCGGCGTCGCGCGCGTTAGCCAATTCCAGCAGGCGCTCGCGCGACAGCACGCGCTTCGGATTGGCCGCGAACACTTTCAGCAATCCGAACTCGGAGGCGGTCAGCGGATGCTCGTTGCCCTCGTCGTCGCGCAAGGCCTGGGCTTCGAGGTCGAGCCACTTTGTCCCGAACCGTACCAGCTGCTCCTTGTCGGATTTCGCCGCCGCCGCATCAGGCGCGGCGGCCTTGGCCGGCCCGCTCCGCCGCAGCACCGAGCGGATGCGCGCCATCAGCTCGCGCAGCTCGCAGGGCTTGGCTACGTAATCGTCGGCGCCGAGCTCGAGCCCCACCACGCGGTCGATCGGGCTCGCGGTTGCCGTCAGCATGATGACGGGCACGTTGATGCGGCTCTTGAGATCGCGGATGATCGAGAGGCCGTCTTCCTCGGGCATGTTGAGGTCGAGCACGACGAGATCAGGCATGCTGCCCTGGATCGCGGCGCGCAAACTCTTGCCGCCGTCGCACAGCGTCACGGTGAAGCCGTGCATCTTGAGATAATCGCCGACCATCTCCCGGGCCGGGGCTTCATCGTCGACGATCATGATGTGCTGGCTTTGGGTCATGGTCTTGAGATCACGGCATTTCGGTCGCGGGAAGGGTGAAGGTGAAGGTCGAGCCTTTGCCGGGCCCTTCGCTGTCGGCGGTCACCTCGCCGCCATGCATGTCGACAATACGCTTGACGATGGAGAGCCCAAGCCCCGTCGAGCTCTCGCCTGCGGTCGGCTTGGCCGACAGCCGCTGGAACCGGCCGAACAGGCGGCCGAGATCTTCCGGCGACAGGCCGGCGCCCTCGTCGCTGACGCGGACGACGGTGTCGCTGCCCTCGTGGCTGACGACCACGTCGATCTTGCCGCCGATTGGTGAGTATTTGATGGCGTTGCTGATGAGATTGTCGATGGCTTCGCGGATGCGGTCGGTGTCGCACATGGTGACGATGTTGGCCGGCGCGGCGACGCTGATTGCCTGCTGCTTGTTGACGGCGAGCGGCTGGTTGGCCTCGGCGACCTCCTTGACCAGGGCGGCGACGTCGACCGGCTCGCGGCGGATGGTGATGTCGAAGGCGTCAGCCATCGCATCCGAGATCAGATGGTCGACCATCGTGGTCAGGCGCTTGGTGGCGTCGCGGATGTGGTCGACCTGGGCGACCACGCCGTTTTCCGAGGCGCCGGTCGAGATCAGCTCCTTCAGCATCTCGGTGCGGCCGAGGATGACGCCGAGCGGGTTCTTCAGATCGTGCGCGACCGTGCCCAAAATCTCGTTCTTGAAGCCGTTGGCGCGCTGCAGCCGCAGCCATTGCGCCGAGAGGCGGCGATTGGCCTGCATCAGCGCGCGGGTGCGCTGGGCGACGCGGTCCTCCAGCTGGGTGTTGGCGGCCTGGAGCTGCTGGTAGAGGATGACGTTGTCGAAGGCGATCGAGAGCCTTGAGGAGAAGATCTCGACCAGCGAGCGATCGGTCTCGGACAATTCGCGCTCGGCCTGCAGCAGCACCACCACCTCGCGGCCGGATCCGGTGCGCAAATAGATCACGCTGCGGTGGTCGGCGAATTCGTTCTTGCGGCGCTGGAACGCGGCCTCCACCATCTCGCGCAGCTCGGGGTCGAGCGCCTTCGACGTCGTGGTGCCGATGAAGCGGCTGTAGCAGCCGCTGCCGGCGAGCACCGAGAGCTCGGGGTCGATGCCGCCATTGTCGCGCAAGACCAGTATACCGGCGCAATCGACGTTGAGCAGCGAGGCGAGCTGGGTCAGCACGCCCTCGGCGAGCCGCTGCATCGACTTGAAGTCGTACAGCGTCGAGGCCGCGTCGATGATGATCTCGAGCCCGCGCCTTGTCTGCACCATGCGCTCGAGCTGCTGATAGGAGCGCAGCGCCGCGGTCAGCGAGGTGAACAGCTTGTCGGCGGTGAGCTCGGTCTTGGCCTTGTAGTCGTTGATGTCGTACTGCACGATCACGCGCCGCTCGGGCGCCTGGCCGGGCTGTCCCGTGCGCAGGATGATGCGCACCGTCTCGTTCCGGATCTCGTTGCGGATGAACTCGACCAGCTCGAGGCCGGCGACGTCGGTCTCCATGATGACGTCGAGCAGCACGGCGGCGATGTCGCTGTGCTCGGCCATCAGCTTGCGGCCTTCCGCCGCGGAATAGGCCGACAGGATCTCCAGGCTCTGGCCGTTGAGGCTGTAGTCGGACAGCGCAAAACGGGTGCCGTCATGCACGGCCGGATCGTCGTCGATGACGGCGATCTTCCATTTCCGGGCGTTGGCATCCTCCGACGCGGTACCGGTATCGTCGATCAGGTGGAGGACATCGTCCTGTTCGGCCATTGAGAAGTCCCGTCACTTTCTGTGCTTTGCGCGCCGCCCTTGGCGACCCGGGGCATGATAATGCGAAAAGTGGTGCCTTGTCCCAGCTTGGATTCCAGCATCATGCGCCCGCCGAGCTGCTGGGTGACGAGGTTATAGACGATATGAAGCCCGAGTCCCGTGCCGCCTTCATTGCGCCGGGTGGTAAAGAAAGGGTCAAAGGCCTGGCGCTGCACGTCGGGGGTCATGCCGGCCCCGTCGTCGGTGAAGATAAGCTCGACGTCCTCGGTCCCGCGCGGCCGCGCCTGGATGATGATCGTGCCGGCACGCCCGTCGGCGAAGGCGTGATTGGCGGCGTTGAGGAAGAGGTTGGTCAGGATCTGGCCATAGGAGCCGGGATAGCCGTCGAGCAGCAGCCCCTCCGGCACGTCGACCTGCAGCGTGATCGGCGAGCGCTTCAGCACCGGGCGCAGGCTGGCGATGATCTGGTCGGTGGCCTCGCTGAGCGAGAACTGCCGCCGCTCGGCATGGGAGCGGTCGACCGCGACCTGCTTGAACGACTGGATCAGCTCGCCGGCGCGCTGCAGATTGGCGACCAGCTGCTGCGAGGCGTCGCGCGAGGACTGCACGAACTCCTCCAGCTGCGAGCGGCGCAGGCCCCCGTCGCCCTTGAGCTGGGCCTCGAAGATCTCGGTGCGCCGGGCAAAGCTCGAGGCAACGGTGAGGCTGATGCCGATCGGGTTGTTGACCTCATGCGCGACGCCGGCGACGAGACCGCCAAGCGCCGCCAGCCGCTCGGCATCGATCAAATTCTGCTGCGCGGTATTGAGTTCGAGCAGCGCGCTCTCGGCCTTCTCCTTCGACGCGCGCAGCTCGTCCTCGGTCTCGCGCTTTGCGATCGCGTTCTCGCGGAACACCTCCACCGCGCGCGCCATGGCCCCGACCTCGTCGCGGGCCTTGGTGCCCTGCACCTCGCGGTCGAGGTCGCCGAGCGTGATCGCGCGCATCGCCGCCATGATCTGCTGCAGCGGCAGCCGGATCGACAGCGCGATCATCACGCCGGCGGTGAGGATGATGCCGAGGAAGATCACCGCGATGGAAAGGACGCGGCGGGAAATATCCGCCAGCGTGCGGTCGAAGGTCTCCTGCGCTCTCTGCTCGCGCTGGCGCATCTTGGTGGAGAGGTCGTCGATGGCGCCGATCGCCTCGGCCTGGCTGGCGTCGATGCTGTTGCGGAGCAGCTCGGTGCGGCTGGCAAGCTGCTCGGAGAGCTTTGCAAAGCCCTCGCGCAGTGCGGCGGTGCGGGCCCCGAGCCGCCGCAAGGCCATCTTCTGCAGATCGTTGTCGGCGAGATCGATCATGACGGGGATGGTCTTCTCGATCGTCTCGGTGTTGCGGCGCGCGTCGTCGGCCGCGCCCGCTGACAGCGACAGATAATAGGAATTGGCCGCCACCAGCATCGCGGTGAAGGCCTCGCGGGATTTTCCGAGCGAGGGCCAGATCAGCGCGTCGCGATGGCCGGTGGCGCCTTCGATGATGGAATAGAGGCCGGCCATGTCCCTGGCCGGGCCCTGCACCTGGTCCTCATAGGTCTTGGCGATGGTGGCCTGCACGCTGCGCAGCTCGCCGAAACCGTTGAGGAAGCGGTCGGTGGTGCGCTCCAGCTCCTCGACCGAGCCCGACAGCATCGGGTCCTTGGCGGCGCGGTTGGTCAGCGTGCCCAGCACCGCCTCGCGCAGCAGCAGGATCTCGGCGAACAGGTCGGGGCTCGGCTGGTTGATGTAGCGGTGGATCAGATTGTGCAGGCGTCCGGTCTCGCTTTCGAGCAGCGCCAGGATCCGGTCGGACTCGCGCACCTGGCGGACGTCGCCCCAGGCCGAGCCCAGCACCTGCGCGCCGTTCCAGATCATCCCCACCAGCACCACCACCACGGCGGAGTTCAGCGCCGCGATCGACAGGATGCGCCAGCGGATCGGCACCGCGCGCAGCACGCCGACCAGGCGTGCGCGCAGCCGTCCGATCGGGCCGGACGGCCGGTCTGGGTGCTCGGTATGTCCAAGTGCAGCCAACGCGGCTCACTCCACCTTGCGAATACGTTCGATCAGCGCGGCCGCGGCGGGATCGCGCCCGGCCTTGGCGTAGATCGGGGCCATCGCGTCCTCGAACGGCTTGCGGTCGATATCCCTGATGATGGTGACGCCGGCCTCCTGCGCCTTGCGCTGCGACTGCTCCTCGAGGTCGCGCCATTTCTCGCGCATGAACCGACTGGAGCGCTGCGCAGCCTCCCGGAAGATTTTCTGGTCGTCCGGCGACAGGCTCTGCCAGGCCTTCAGCGAGATCACCAGCACTTCGGGGCTCATCGTATGCTCGGTGAGCGTATAATGCCCGGCATGCGTGTAATGATCCGTCGTCACGAAAGATGGCCAATTGTTTTCGGCGCCGTCGATCAGATGGTTGGCGAGCCCGGTGAGCACCTGCCCATAGGGCATCTCGACCGGCTCGGCGCCGAGCGAGCGGATCATCTGGCTCATCAACTCCGACTGCTGCACCCGGATCCGCAATCCCTTGAGATCCGCGATGGTCTTCACCGGGCGGGCGCCGTTGTAGATCGACCGCGCCCCGGAATCGTAGAAGGCGAGCCCGACGAAGCCATAGGGCTCGAAGCTGTTCAGAATCTCGCTGCCGATCGGGCCGTCCAGCACCTTCTGCATGTGCTCGATGGACCGGAACAGGAACGGCATGGCGAGCACGTTCATCGCCGGAACGAAGTTGCCGATCAGCGCGACATTGGTCCGGTTCAGGTCGATCGCGCCGGCCCGGGTCTGCTCGATGGTCTCCTTTTCCTCGCCAAGCTGGCGGGAGTGGAACACCTTGATCTCATGGCGGCCGCCGCTGCGCTCGGCGATCAGCGCGCCCATGTAGCGCAGCGCCTGGACGGTCGGGTAATCCTCGGTTTGGGTATCGGCGGCGCGAAATTCGCGTGCGACGGCACCCGTCGCACAGACGGCAAGCAGAAGCGCGACGACGATCACTCCGGTCCGCGAGAGTTCGGCACGGCTCAACACTGGCACACTCAACCCCTCAGTGGTGGAGTCTATGGCGGGGGCAAAAGGTTCAATGCAATCTAGCAGATGGTCGGGGGAAGGCCATCCCGCCCGGCGCGGCCGTGTAATTGTGCGGCGCGGCCGGCGCTCATTCCCGGTTGAAACCGCAAATGCCGCGCCTTAAGCAGGGCAGCCGCCTTTGTCGCGCGGCATGGGAAGCGCCATCGTGAGTTCAGCATTGCGCCTTTTGCAGCTCGTCGCCGCCTTGGCGGCTCTCTCATTGGCCGCGCCCGTGCGCGCCGCCACCGACATCGCGTGGTGGCACGCGATGTCCGGCGAGCTTGGGCGGCAATTGGAAAAGCTCGCCTCGGACTTCAACGCCTCGCAGTCCGATTACCGCATCGTGCCCGCTTACAAGGGCAACTACACCGAGACGGTGACGGCGGCGATCTTCGCCTTCCGCTCGCGCAGCCAGCCCGCGATCGTCCAGGTCAACGAGGTCGCCACCGCCACCATGACCGCCGCCAAGGGCGCGATCTATCCGGTGTTCAGCCTGATGCGGGACCAGGGCGAGCCGTTCTCGCTCAATGACTACCTGCCCGCCGTCTCCGGCTACTACACCGATGCGGGCGGCAACCTGCTGTCGTTCCCGTTCAACTCCTCGACGCCGATCCTCTATTACAACAAGACCATGTTCCGCGACGCGGGCCTCGATCCGGAGACGCCGCCGAAGACCTGGCCGGAATTGGGGGCCGCTGCAAAGCGCCTGCGCGACCGCGGCGCTGCTTGCGGCTTCACCACATCATGGCCGTCCTGGATCCATGTCGAGAATTTTTCCGCCTTCCACAATCTGCCGCTGGCGACGCGCGGGAACGGCTTTGCCGGGCTCGATGCCGAGCTGACCATCAACAACCCGGTCGTGGTCAAACACATCGCCCAGCTCGCCGAATGGCAAAGGACAAAGCTGTTCGACTATGGCGGCCGCGGCCAAGCGGCCGAGCCCCGCTTCCAGAGCGGCGAATGCGGCATCTTCATCGGCTCCTCGGCGACGCGCGCCGACATCAAGGCGAATTCGAAATTCGAGATCGGCTACGGCATGATGCCGTATTGGCCCGACGTGAAGGGCGCGCCGCAGAACTCGATCATCGGCGGCGCCACGCTGTGGGTGCTGCGCGACCGGCCGCGCGAGGAATACAAGGGCGTGGCGCGGTTCTTCGCCTATCTGTCACAGCCCGGCGTGCAGGCCGCCTGGCATCAGAACACGGGCTATCTGCCGATCACCCGCGCCGCCTCCGAGTTGACGCGCGCGCAGGGCTTTTACGAGCGCAACCCGGGCTCGTCGATCTCGTTCGAGGAGATCACGCTCAACCCGCCGACGGAGAATTCGAAGGGCATCCGGCTCGGCTCCTTCGTCCTGATCCGCGGCGCGATCGAGGACGAGCTGGAGCAGGCCTTTTCCGGCCAGAAGAGCGCGCAATTTGCCCTGGATTCCGCCGTCGAGCGCGGCAACAAACTGCTGCGCCAGTTCGAGCGCGCCAGCCCGGAACGGTAGTGCATGTTGCGATTGGGCTTCGCTGTGGCCGCGCGGGAGGCGCTCCCTCCCCCGCTTGCGGGGGAGGGTTGGGGAGAGGGCGCTCTCCACGCTGGGATTGCCTGACGTCTGCGGAAAGTGTCCCCGCGGGGAGAGAGCCCCCACCCGACGCTTCGCGCCGACCTCCCCCGCAAGCGGGAGAGGTGCACCGTCTCCTCGGCTCGCACTGACGAATCAATCAAGCTCGTAACGATGATGACTAACGCTCCATCGCAAACACTGCCGGCCTTCGCCGACGAGGAAAGCTTCCGCGCCTTTCGCTCCGCGCCCTCGCAATGGCTTCCGATCGCACTCGGCATTGCGCGCAGCCACGGTCTCGATACCAGCGCGCCGCATGTGTTCGCGACCGGCACCAACCTCGTCGTCGGCCTCGGCGAGGGGCCGATCCTCAAAATCTTCCCGCCGATGCTGTACGCGCAATTCGTCTCCGAGCGCGGCTCGCTGATGCAGCTCAAAGGCCATCTCGATCTGCCGATCCCCGAGATCGTCGCGGAAGGGATACGCGACGGCTGGCCCTATCTCGTCATCACGCGGCTATCAGGCACGCTCGGCTCGGAGGTGTGGCCACACCTGCCGGAATCGCAGAAGGAACGCCTGCTGCGCCAGATCGGCGAGACCATTGCGAGCGTCCAGCGCGCCCCGCTCGGGCCGCTTGCAGAGATCGAGCCGCGCTGGGACGATTTCATGCGTGCCCAGATGCAGGGCTGCAGGGCGCGGCACACGCGTCTCGGCCTCGCGCCGAAATTTCTTGCCGGCCTCGATGATCTCCTGTGCGATGCGGAAAAGCTCATCCCGCTGGATGCGCCGCCGGTCTTTCTGGTCGGCGAGTACATTCCGGAGAACTTCCTGCTCGCCTGCGATGACGGCCAGTGGTCGCTCAAAGGCCTGTTCGACTTCGGGGACGTGCTGGCGGGATGGCGCGATTACGACCTGCTCGGCCCCGGCGCGTTCATGGCGGCGGGCCGGCCGGGAAGGGTGAAGAGCCTGCTCGAAGGCTTTGGCTATGTGAAGCTCGACTACACGCTCAAGCGCCGGCTGATGGCCCTGATGCTGCTGCACCGCGCCAGCGACCTCAACAGCCACATCTGCATCGCGCGCTGGCAGGAGCAGGCGGACGATCTGGTCGAACTGCAGGAGCTGATCTGGGCGGGGTGAGGCCGGTGAGCGCCGGCCCCGCCTCTCTCCATCATTCCGGGGCGCCGCGGAGCGGCGAACCCGGAATGCATGGTCCTGCGCGTGCCGCCGCCCGAGGGATTCCGGGCTCGATGCTGCGCATCGCCCGGATGGCAGCCGTGCTTATGGGGCGGGCGCCAATCAAATTAAGCTCATTGAATAGGCAAATCTGTATCTTTGTATGCAATATCGGGAGATCGAGACGAAGGCCGCGACGCGCCTAAATCGACATTTCCTAAGCGATATCAGTTCATTAACTTGATCGTAAACATCCGTTAAGCTCCGGCACGAACCTTGCGAATCCGGCTCCAACCAAAAACGTTGTGTTGGAGCGATTTCATGAAGCGCCGCGATTTCCTCAAGTCCGTTTCCGGATTGGCCGCCGGGGCGGCGCTTCCGGCGATGCCACAGGTGATTTCCTCAGCCTATGCCGACGCCCGTTCGGAGACGCTGCTGATCGTCTCGGAAGGCGGCCCCAACAATCTCGACATCCACGGCGTCGGCACCAACGTGCCCGGCTATGAGGTGTCCTGGAATTGCTATGACCGCCTGATCAGCCACGAGATGAAGAGCGGCCCGGGCGGCGTGCCCTATTATGACCGCGACAAGTTCAAGGGCGAGCTCGCCGAAGATTTCAGGATCGACGACATGTCGGTCACCTTCAAGCTGAAGAAGAACGCCAAATTCCACGACGGCACGCCGGTGACCGCGAAGGACGTGAAGTGGTCGCTCGACCGCGCCGTCAGCGTCGGCGGCTTCCCGACCTTCCAGATGAGCGCGGGCTCGCTGACCAAGCCGGAGCAGTTCGTCGTGATCGACGACTACACCGTGCGCGTCGACTTCCTGAAAAAGGACAAGCTCACGATCCCCGATCTCGCCGTGATCGTGCCCTGCATCGTCAACTCCGAGCTGGTGAAGAAGAACGCCAGCGAGAAGGACCCCTGGGGTCTCGAGTTCACGAAACAGCAGACCGCTGGCTCCGGCGCCTACAAGGTGACGAAATGGACCGCGGGCACCGAAGTCATCATGGAGCGCAACGAGGATTGGGTCGGCGGCCCCTTGCCGAAGATCAAGCGCGTGATCTGGCGCATGGTGCCGCAGGCCGGCAACCGCCGCGCGCTCTTGGAACGCGGCGATGCCGACATCTCCTACGAACTGCCGAACAAGGACTTTCAGGAGATGAAAGCCAACGGCAAGCTCAACGTGGTGTCGCTGCCGTTCTCCAACGGCATCCAGTATATCGGCATGAACGTCACCAAGCCGCCCTTCGACAATCCGAAGGTGCGCCAGGCGGTCGCCTACGCGCTGCCCTATCAGAAGATCATGGACGCCGTGATGTTCGGCCTCGCCAACCCGATGTTCGGCGCGCCAAAGGACAAGGCCACCGAAGTCGCCTGGCCGCAGCCGCACAAATACAACACCGACATGGAGAAGGCGAAGGCACTGCTCACCGAGGCCGGCTACGCAGGCGGCTTCGAGACCACGATCTCGTTCGATCTGAATTTCGCCGGCGTCAACGAGCCGCTCTGCGTGCTGGTGCAGGAGAGCCTCGCGCAGATCGGGATCAAGACCACCATCAACAAGGTGCCCGGCGCCAACTGGCGCACCGAATTGAACAAGAAGGAGATGCCGCTCTTCACCAACGTGTTCTCGGGCTGGCTCGATTACCCCGAATACTTCTTCTACTGGTGCTATCACGGCAACAATTCCGTCTTCAACACCATGAGCTACAAGTCGGCGGAGATGGACAAGCTGATCGACGGCGCGCGCACTGCCGCTGCGGCCGGCGATACCGCGGCCTACGACAAGGACGTGAAGGGCTTCGTCGATCTCGCCTACACCGACATCCCGCGCATCCCGCTGTACCAACCCTTCGTCAACGTCGCGATGCAGAAGAACATCAGCGGCTATCAGTACTGGTTCCATCGGCGGCTCGATTATCGCGCGATGGCGAAGGGGTGAGATCAGCCGATTGGCGATTAGGGCGAGGCAATCGGATATGGCGTTCGGAGGCTTATCGGCTGGCTCGGTTCGCCTCTCCCGCTTGCGGGGGAGGCCGACGCGCTCAAAGAGCGCGGCGGGTGGGGGCTCTCTCCACACGGAGAACCCCAATGCGGAAGCACCCCCACCCCAACCCTCCCCCGCAAGCGGGAGAGGGGGCGCAGTTGTGCCTGTTGCGTCATCTCCTCTCATCACGGGAAGTCGCCCATGCTGACCATGATCGGCAAGCGCTTGATGTTCGCGGTTCCCTCGCTGATCGGGGTCGTCATCGTCACCTTCCTGCTGACACGCGCGCTGCCCGGTGATCCCGCCGCTTATTTCGCCGGTCCCGCCGCGACCAAGGAAGCCGTCGAGCAGATCCGCAAGAAGCTCGGCCTCGACAAGCCGCTGATCGAGCAGTTCTTCCGCTACACCAATGATCTCGCCCACGGCGATTTCGGCAACTCGCTGACGACAGGACAGCCGGTCGCGGCCGAGATCCGCAACCGCCTGCCGGCCTCGGCTGAACTCACGCTGCTCGGCCTCATCGCGTCCGTCGTCATCGCCATTCCGCTCGGCGTCCTCGCGGCGACGCGGCCAGGGTCATGGGTCGACCACTTATGCCGCGTCACGACGACGGCCGGCGTCTCGCTGCCGGTGTTCTTCACTGGCCTCGTGCTGGTCTATGTCTTCTATTTCCGCCTGGGTTGGTCGCCGGCGCCGCTCGGCCGTCTCGACGTGTTCACCAGCGCGCCGCCGACGGTGACCGGCTTCTATCTGATCGACACGTTGATCGCGCGCGATCTCGAAGCGTTTCGCTCGGCGCTGAGCCAGCTCATCCTGCCCGCAACGACGCTCGCAATCTTCTCGCTGGCGCCGATCGCGCGCATGACGCGCGCCTCGATGCTGGCGGTGCTCGCGTCCGAATTCGTCCGCACCGCGCGCGCCAGCGGCCTGTCGCCGTCGACCGTCATCGTCACCTACGCGTTTCGGAACGCGATGCTGCCCGTGATCACCACGCTCAGCATGGTGTTCTCGTTCCTGCTCGGCGCCAACGTGCTGGTGGAGAAAGTGTTCGCCTGGCCGGGCATCGGCTCCTATGCGGTGGAAGCCCTAATCTCGTCGGACTTCGCGCCGGTGCAGGGTTTTGTGCTCACCATGGCGGTCATGTACGTGCTGCTCAATCTCGTGATCGACATTTTGTACGGCGTGATCGATCCGCGCGTGCGGTTGGAAGGGTAGACCGTCATGATCTCGCCCAATACGAGCCACGCGAGCGGTCCGCTCCCTCTCCCGCTTGCGGGGGAGGGCTGGGGAGGGGGTGTCTCCGCGGGCGAGAGCCCCCAAGAGGAGAGAGCCCTCACCCGCGCCTTTGGCGCGACCTCTCCCGCAAGCGGGAGAGGTGAAGCGCGCTCGCCGCTTGGCCGTTCGTCCCCACGCTCAGAAGCTCCAGGAGTAAAGCCATGAGCTCCGTTGCGCCTGCTGTTGAACCCGTCGGTCCCGCGCGCACCTCCGGGCTCGTCGCGGTGCTCGAACAGACCCGCTATGTCCTCAGCGAAAACAAGGTCACCGGTTTTGCCTTCGCGCTGCTGATCCTGATCCTCGCTGCCGCGATCGTCGGCCCCTATGTCGTGCCGTACGATCCGCTGGCGTCCGACACCGCCGCGGCGCTGAAGCCGCCGTCAGCCGCGCATTGGTTCGGCACCGATCAGCTCGGGCGCGACATCTTCAGCCGCGTCATCGTCGCGACCCGGCTCGACGTCTTCATCGCCGTCGCCTCGGTCGCGCTGGTGTTCCTGATGGGCGGCCTCGCCGGCATTGCGGCCGGTTATTTCGGCGGTTGGACCGACCGCATCGTCGGCCGCATCGCCGACACCATCATGGCCTTTCCGCTGTTCGTGCTGGCGATGGGCATCGTCGCCGCCCTCGGCAACACCGTGCAGAACATCATCCTGGCCACCGCCATCGTGAACTTCCCGCTCTATGCCCGCGTCGCGCGTGCCGAGGCCAATGTCCGCCGCAATGCCGGCTTCGTGCAGGCCGCGCGGCTGTCGGGTAACGGCGAGTTCCGCATCCTGCTGGTGCACATCCTGCCCAACATCATGCCGATCATGATCGTGCAGATGTCGCTGACCATGGGCTACGCCATCCTCAATGCCGCGGGCCTGTCCTTCATCGGCCTCGGCGTCCGTCCGCCCACCGCCGAATGGGGCATCATGGTCGCCGAGGGCGCGGGCTTCATGGTGTCAGGCGAATGGTGGATCGCGCTCTTCCCCGGCCTCGCGCTGATGATCGCCGTGTTCTGCTTCAATCTCCTCGGCGACGGCCTGCGCGACATCGTCGACCCCCAGCGGAGGACGTGATGATGGTTGGGGGCAGAGAGAAGATCGGGACGCTTGGGAGTGTGGTTGCCACGGCTCTCTCATTCCCTCCCCCCTTGTGGGGGAGGGGAAGGGAGGGGGGTAGCCACGAACTCCGATTTAGCTTGGAGCCACCCCTCTCCCCAACCCTCCCCCACAAGGGGGGAGGGAGCGAGAGGCCGGTGCCTGCCTCACGCGTAAATCTACGTCAAAAATTCCCCAACGAATCCAACCTCTTTCTACTGTGCATGGGGTTGTTTTCGCGTTTTTTGATCGGCAGGCTCGCATGACCGCCCAGCCGCTGCTCGATGTCCAGGACCTCACCGTCGAATTCACCACCCGCCGCGGCATCGTCAAGGCCGTACAGCACGTCAATATTTCCGTCGCCAAGGGCGAGACGCTCGCCATCGTCGGTGAATCAGGCTCCGGCAAGTCGGTGACGTCCTACGCGGTGATGCGCATCCTCGACCGGGCCGGGCGGATCGCCGAGGGCTCGGTGATGTTCTCCGGCATCGACGTGAAGGCTGCGACCGAAGACCAGATGCGCGACCTGCGCGGCCGCGAAGTCTCGATGATCTTCCAGAACCCGCGCGCGGCGCTGAACCCGATCCGGAAAGTCGGCGACCAGATCGAGGACGTCTTGCGCACCCATGTGCAGCAGGCGCAGGTAGCCGATCACGGCGAGAAGGCGATCGAGGCGCTGGAGCAGGTCAAGATCGCCCGCCCGCGCGAGCGCTACCATGCCTATCCGTTCGAGCTGTCGGGCGGCATGTGCCAGCGCGTCGTCATCGCGCTCGCGCTCGCCTGCAATCCGCAGCTCCTGATCGCGGACGAGCCGACCACGGGCCTCGACGTCACCACGCAGAAGGCGGTGATGGATCTGATCGTGGAGCTGACCAAGCGCCGCGCGATGTCGACCATCCTGATCACCCACGATCTCGGCCTCGCCGCCGCCTATTGCGACCGCGTCGTGGTGATGGAGAAGGGCCGCGTGGTCGAGACCGCCAAGGCCGCCGACATTTTTGCGAACCCGCAACACCCCTACACCAAGAAGCTGATGCGCGCGACGCCGCGGCTGGGGGTGAGCTTGCGGGATCTGTTGCCGGAGGAGGAGGGGGCTTCACCTGCCGCGAGCGCGTTGCTCGTGGAAACCGCTCCCGCCGCCGAGGAGCGGCAGAAACCCCTCCTCCTCGTCGAAAAGCTCGTCAAGGAATACCCGCGCCAGGGTGCCACCGCGACGCTCGGAAAACTGTTCGGCCGCAAGCCGCCGCTGGAGCCGGACGTGTTCCGCGCCGTCGATGGCATCAGCTTTTCGATCGGCCATGGCGAGAGCGTCGGCCTCGTCGGCGAGTCCGGCTGCGGCAAGTCGACCACGTCGATGATGGTGATGCGGCTCCTGGACCAGGCCTCCGGCCTGATCCAGTTCGACGGCGAGGACATCGGCGCCATCCAGCCTGCGTCCTTCGCCCGACTGCCGCAGCGCAGCCGCATCCAGATGGTGTTCCAGGATCCGACCGACAGCCTCAACCCGCGCTTCACTGCTGCGCGCGCCATCGCCGACCCGATCATGCAATTGAGCGACATCAGGGGACGCGATGCGCTTCGCGCCCGCTGCGAGGAGCTGGCCACCATGGTCGGCCTGCCGCACAACCTGCTGGATCGTTTCCCGCACCAGCTCTCCGGCGGCCAGAAGGCGCGCGTCGGCATTGCCCGCGCCATTGCGCTGCATCCAAAACTGGTCATCCTGGATGAGCCGACCGCGGCGCTGGACGTCTCTGTGCAGGCTGTCGTTCTGAACCTGCTTCAGGATCTCAAGGCGCGGCTAGGTATGAGCTATCTGTTCGTCTCGCATGATTTGAACGTAGTGCGCTTGCTGTGCGATCGTGTCATTGTGATGCGGACCGGTCGAATCGTCGAAGAGGGCTCTTCCGAGCAGGTCCTCAGCGATCCGCAGGACGACTACACCAAGGAGCTGCTGACGGCGATCCCGCATCCGCCGTTGCAGGTACACTAGAGCATGATCCGGAAAAGTGCGCAGCGGTTTTCCGAAAAGATCATGCTCAAATAACAACCTAGAGAGATAGTTTGGGAGCGTGATGGCCGAGCCGCTGGACGACTATATCGACGCCGTATCGAAAGCGCTGGCGCTGCCGGTCGAGGAGGCCTGGAGGCCGGCGGTGCGCGCCAACCTCGAAGTCTCGCTGCGGCTCGCCCGCCTCGTCGACGAATTCGCGTTGCCGGACGAGACCGAGCCGGCACCGATTTTCACGGCGTGATGCTGCCATGGCCAGCAAGCCAGAGATGACGGCCGCCGAGATCGCGAGTGCAGTCGCGGGCCGCAGGATGTCCGCGCTCGATGCCACGGAAGCCGCGCTGTCGCGCATCAAGCAGCACGACGGCATCCTCAATTCCTTCACCGACGTCACCGCCGATCGCGCTCGTGCGAAGGCGAGTGCCATCGACGCCGACATCGCCGCCGGTAAGGAAGTCGGCCCGCTCGCCGGCGTGCCCTTCGCGGTGAAGAACCTGTTTGACGTCGCGGGGCTCGCCACGCGCGCGGGCTCGAAGATCAACCGCGACCTCGCGCCCGCTAAACGCGATGCGACGCTGATCGAGCGCATGGAAGCGGCCGGCGCCGTGCTGGTCGGTGCGCTCAACATGGGCGAATACGCCTACGACTTCACTGGCGAGAACGTCCATGACGGTCCCTCGCGCAATCCGCATGACACAACGCGGATGACCGGCGGCTCCTCCGGCGGCTCGGGCAGCGCCGTCGGCGGCGCGCTGGTGCCGATCGCGCTCGGCTCGGACACCAACGGCTCGATCCGCGTGCCGTCCTCGTTTTGCGGCATTTTTGGTTTGAAGCCGACCTATGGCCGGCTGTCGCGGGCGCGCTCGTTCCCGTTCGTCGCGAGCCTCGATCATCTCGGCCCGTTCGCGCGCTCGGCCGCCGATCTCGCGCTCGCCTATGACGCGATGCAGGGCCCGGACGCGGAGGACAGCGCCTGCACGACGCGCGGTCTGGAGCCGACGCTGCCGCTGATCGCCAACCCGGTCTCGGATCTGCGCATCGCCATCGCCGGCGGGTATTTCCAGAAGAACGTGTTTCCGGAAGCGGTCGAGGCCGTCAGCCGCGTTGCCAAGGCGCTTGGGGCAACGAAGGTGGTCGACGTTCCCGAAGCCGCGCGCGCCCGCGCGGCGGCTTATGTCATCACCACCACCGAGGGAGCTTCGCTGCATCTCGATCGCCTGCGCAAGCGGCCGAACGATTTCGATCCGGCGGTGCGCGACCGGCTGATCGCGGGCGCGATGGTGCCGGCGTCGATGGTCGATCGGGCTCAAAAATTCCGCCGCTGGTATCGCGCGCAGCTCGCCGAGATCTTCAAGTCGGTCGACGTGCTGCTCGCGCCGGCGACGCCTTGCACCGCGCCAAAGCTCGGTCAGGTGAATTTCAACCTCGACGGCGTCGAGCTGCCGGTGCGCGCCAATATCGGCATCCACACCCAGCCGATCTCCTTCATCGGCCTGCCAGTGGTCGCCGTCCCGGTGCCGCTCGAGCCGCTGCCGATCGGCGTGCAGATCATCGCGGCGCCCTGGCGCGAGGACATTGCGCTCCGCGTCGCCTACGCCCTGGAAAAGATGGGCGTCGCCGCAGCGCCCGCGCCGAGAGGACTCTGACATGGAGATCGATCTCCCCGAGGTGATCGCGGAAGTCAAAGCCGCGTTCGATCGCTATGAGCAGGCCCTCGTCAGCAACGACGTGGCCGTGCTCGGCGAGCTCTTCCGCAACGATCCCCGCACGCTGCGTTACGGCATCGGCGAGAATCTCTATGGCTATGAGGCGATCAGCGGTTTCCGCGCCGGCCGCTCGCCGGTCGGCCTGAACCGCCGCACCGCAAAGACCGTCATCTCCAGCTACGGCCGCGACACGGCCGTGGCCTCCACTTTGTTCTATCGCGACACCGCGCCCGGCAAGGTCGGCCGGCAGATGCAGACCTGGATTCGCTTCCCGGAGGGCTGGCGCGTCGTCGCTGCCCATGTCAGCATCATCGACGAGCCGAAAGAGACCTGACCGTATGACGCTTGAGGATCTTCCGCAGGGAGCACTGCCGGCCGAGCCGGTGGTGCCCCGCGTCGACCGCGCCTCGCCATCGGTGCTGAAGGTCACGCGCGCAGAGGAGTTGCGGCTGCAGCTCGCCGACGAGATCGTGCGCGGCACCCTGGCCCCCGGCGCACCCTTGGACGAGACCGACATCGCGCGCCGTTTCAGCGTGTCGCGGACGCCGGTGCGCGAGGCGTTGCGTCAGCTCGTGGCAAGCGGCCTCGTCGAAGCGCGTGCCCATCGCGGCGCGGTGGTGGCGCAGCCCTCGATCGAGCGCCTGAAGAGCATGTTCGAGGCGATGGCCGAGCTGGAGGCGCTGTGCGCAGGGCTGGCCGCCGAGCGCATGTCCGCGGCCGAGCGCCACGGCCTGGAGGCCATCCACGAGGAGCTGCGGGTGCTGAGCTACACCGGCAATCCCGATCGCTTCCACGAGGTCAACGAACGCTTCCACAACGCGATCTATGCGGGCTCGCAGAACGGCTACATCGCCGAGATCACGCTGGCGACGCGGGTGCGCGTGCAGCCGTTCCGCCGCGCCCAGTTCCGCAACCTCGGCCGTCTCGCCAAATCGCAAGCCGAGCACGACCGCGTCGTCGTCGCCATCATGCGCGGCGACAAGCAGGGCGCTGCCGCCGCGATGCGCGCGCATATCGAGCTGGTGCGCGGGGAGTATGAGATTTACGCGGTGTCGGTGTAAGGCCGCACGATCGGTGCCGTAGGGTGGGCAAAGGCGCAAAGCGCCGTGCCCACGGTTTTTCATGAAGGTCGGGATCGTGGGCACGCTTCGCTTTGCCCACCCTACGAGACCTACTTTGTCGCAGCTTCCTTCATATACGCGCGCCATCCCCCATACGCGGTGATGTCGCGCGCGTCACCCAGCACTTCGGGCTCGACGAGAAACCCTTTTACGCTGCGTCCGTCCGCCAGCCGCACCGTGCCGATCGCCATCGGCGAAGGAATCGCATTGACGAACTTGCCGAACGCGGATGGTGACAGCGACCAGATCTCCAGCTCGATCGATGCGCCCTTGCCGGCTTCCACGCGCAGCATGCCGGGCTTCGGCGGCGTGGTCTTGAGCGCGTAGAGCTTGTAGTCGGGCGCGGTTCTTGTCGCCTCGATCAGCTCTGCGTCCAGCGCCTTCAATTCGCCGTTGAGCACCATGCCGGATAGATGTGCGCCGACCACGGCGATGGGGATCTCGTCGCCGCTGCTTGCCGGCAGCGACGGAAGCGGCGCTGGCGCCGTGCCGTTCGCGCCGAGGCTCAGCTTGGTATCGGCATGGAAGACGCGGCCGATGCTCGCGAGCAGCGCATCATCTCCTGCCGGCGCGAGCAGCGTGATGCCGAACGGAATGCCGTCGCTGCGCATCGATGCCGGCACGGCGAGGCCGCAGAGGTCGAGCAGATTGACGAAATTGGTGTAGGTGCCGAGCCGGCTGTTGAGCTCGATCGGATTCGCCACCACCTGCGCGGTCGTATAGGCCGTCGGCGCCGTCGGCAGCACCAGCGCGTCGATATTGGCGAACGTGCGCTCGGCGATCTTGCGCAGGCCCTGCAGGCGATAGAGCGCCGAGAACGTGTCCGCAGCGGTGAGCCGCGCGCCGGCCGCGGTGATCTCGCGCGTCACCGGATGGATCGTATCAGGCGCGGACGCGAGCAAGTCCTTGATCACCAGATAGCGCTCGGCGACCCAGGGGCCCTCGTAGAGCAGCCGCGCGGTCTCATAGAACGGCTCGAGATCGAACTCGAGGAGCCTGGCTCCAAGCGCAGTCCAGCGCTTCAGCGCATCGGCGTAGGCGGTTTCCGATTTCTTGTCGCCGAAGAAGATCAGCTGTCCGTTGCGCGGCACGCCGAGGCGCAAGCCTGCCTGGAACGGCGTGAGCGCGCCCAGTGGCCGGTCGCGCGAGAACGGATCGGCCGGGTCCGGCCCCGCCATCACGGAGAGCGCGAGCGCAGCATCATCCACCGTCAAGGCGAACACCGAGATGCAGTCCAGCGTACGGCAGGCCGGCACGAGGCCAGCATTCGAGATCATGCCGAGGCTCGGCTTCAGCCCGATGATGTTGTTGAGCATCGCCGGCACGCGGCCGGAGCCGGCCGTGTCGGTCCCCAGCGACAGCGGCACGAGCCCCGCGCCGACCGCCACAGCGGAGCCCGAACTGGAGCCGCCAGGAATGAGATCGTCGCGGATCGAATTTTTGGGAATGCCGTAAGGCGAGCGCACGCCGACGAGGCCGGTGGCGAACTGGTCGAGATTGGTCTTGCCGATGATGATCGCGCCGGCGGCACGCAGCCGCGCCACCGCAGTCGAGTCATGCGTCGGTGTAGTGGAGAAGGCCGGGCAGGCTGCCGTGGTCGGAAAGCCCAGCGCGTCGATATTGTCCTTCACCGCAACGGGCACGCCGTAGAGTGGCAGGTTGGCGGCGTCCTTCGTAGCAAGCCTCTCGGCCTCGGCGATCGCATCCTTTTCGTCGCGCAGGCTGATGAAGATGGCGGGGTCATTGTGGTCGCGGATGCGCTGATAGGTCCGCGCGATCGTCTGCGCCGGCGTCAGCGTGCCCGCGCGATGCGCGGCCACAATCGCGGCGATCGTTTCAGGCTGCTCAGCCCCCATTTCAGCCCTCATGGCGACAAAAACTCCGGCAACTGCTTCATCCGGAGAAGCAAGCGATGTGCCATTGTGTACATTAACCGGGCAGGGCGGCTGCTGCGGATATTATCCGTCTGATCAGTGGCTTGGGGCACATTTCGACAGGCGGGCGGGCAGCGATGTCAGCGCCCTGTGACGGGCATCTGCTCAAATCATGGGCAGTCGAGATCAGGTGAAGCCGGCGAGGATCCGCAGCAGCTGCGCCCGGTTTTCCTTGCCGATCTTCTCTTCGACATGTCGCTCGTGCTCGGCCGCAAGCCGCTTGAATTTCGCCAGCGCCGTCTCGCCCTGGGTCGTCAGATGCAGCGCGTGGGAGCGACGATCCGCCTTCGATTTGACCCGCTTCACCAGCTTGCGCTGCTCGAGGCTGTCGAGCAGGTGCACCAGCCGGGCGCGCTCGATGCCGAGGCGCTTTGCCACCGCCATTTGCGACAGGCCCGGATTGGCGCCGATCACCGTCAGCACCGAATATTGCGTCGGCCGGATGTCGACATCGCCGAGCGTCCTGATGAAGTCCTGAAAGATCCAGATCTGGAAGCGCCGCACCGCATAGCCGGCGTGCCCGACCAGCGCGTCGAGGCCGACATCGTCGGCGATATCGCGCGGCGCCGCGCCGTTGCCGGCGCGCTTGCGTGGGGAGGTCTGGGCTGCGGTGGCTGTCAAATCGCGTCTCCTGCCGCACCTGTTGTAGCCTCTCTGTTGCCCGGGCGAAAGATTGTTGTTGACGACAACAATTGTCATGCCCAACATTATGGCCAAAGCAGCCCGGAACGAGGCTGCGGCCGATCCGGGGGCCGGGCGGAGGAGGAAACACATGACAGTCGCGCCACACGGCGACGCTGCAAGCCTGTTCGCAACACCCAGAACCGTCGCCGAGCATCGCGCCGACGGCAGCATCGTGCTGCGCTCGCCCGAACCGTTGCGCGATGGCGCGCGCTGTGTCGGCGACTGGCTGGAGCAATGGGCGCGGCAAACGCCTGACACGATCTTCTTTGCCGAGCGCGGCCACGTCGATGCGCCTTGGATCACCGTCACCTATGGGCAGGCGCTGCGACAGGTGCGTGCGGCGGCGTCCTGGATTCTGGCGCAGGGCCTCAGCGCAGAGCGCCCGCTCGCGATCCTCTCCGACAACAGCATCGACCACGCGCTGCTCGCGCTCGCCGCCCAGCATGTCGGCGTGCCCTCGGCCGCGATCTCGCCGGCCTATTCGCTGATGTCGAAAGACTTTGACAAGCTCAAGAGTATGATCGCGCTGCTCGAGCCGGGCGCGATCTATGTCTCCGCCACGAAACCATTTGCGGCAGCGCTGGCGGCGATCAAGCCGCTGCACAAGGCGCAGATCATCAGCGGGAACGCTGACGATGTCGGTGCGCTCGCGTTCCACACCATCGCCGCGACGCCCGAAACGCCCAACGTCGCAACGGCGTTCGCCGCGGTGACGCCGGATACGATCGCAAAACTCCTGTTCACCTCGGGGTCAACCGGTGCGCCCAAGGCCGTCATCAATACCCAACGCATGCTGACCTCGAGCCAGCAGGCCAAGGCGCAGACCTGGACCTTCCTCGAACAAAGCCGCGGCGACCTCGTCATCCTCGACTGGCTGCCCTGGAGCCACACTTTCGGCGCCAACCACAATTTCAATCTCGTGCTGCGCAATGGCGGCTCGCTCTATATCGACGGCGGCAAGCCGGCGCCCGGGTTGTTTGCGACGTCGCTGGCCAATCTGAAAAGCGTGATGCCGACGGTCTATTTCAACGTGCCGCGCGGCTTCGACATGCTGATCGCGGCACTGCGCGGCGACGAGGAATTGCGCCGCCGCTTCTTCAGCGAGGTGAAGTTCGCCTTCTATGCCGGCGCGGCACTGCCGCAGAATCTCTGGGATGCGCTCGAAGACCTCTCGATTAAGACCGTGGGCCGCGCGATGCCGATGGTTTCGGCCTGGGGCTCGACCGAGACGTCGCCGCTGGCGGCCGACTGCCATTTCCTCGCGGAGCGCTCCGGCAATATCGGTGTCCCCATTCCCGGCACCGAGCTGAAACTCGTCCCCTCCGGCGACAAGCTGGAGGTGCGGGTGCGCGGTCCCAACGTCACGCCGGGCTATTGGAAGGCGCCAGAGCTGACGAAGCAGGCTTTTGATGAAGAGGGTTTTTACCTCATCGGCGATGCCGTGAAGCTTGCCGACAGCGCGCGGCCGGAGCGCGGCCTGTTCTTCGACGGCCGCGTCGCCGAGGATTTCAAGCTCAATTCCGGCACTTGGGTCAGCGTCGGCACGCTGCGCGTCGCCGGCATCGCCGCGCTGGCGCCGCTGGCGCAGGACATCGTCGTCGCAGGCCATGGCGGCGACGAGGTGCGCTTTCTGGTGTTCCCAAACATCGCGGCCTGCCGTGCCCATGCCGGCTTGGGCGAGACGGCGGATCTGCACGAGGTGCTCGCGCATGACAAGGTCAGGAGCGCGATCGCACACGGCCTGGCGAAACTCAGGCAGCAGGGCCCCAACTCCTCCGGCCACGCCACGCGCGCGCTGCTTCTCGCCGAACCGCCATCGGTCGATGGCGGCGAGATCACCGACAAGGGCTACATCAACCAGCGCGCAGTGCTGACGCGCCGCGCCGATGCGGTGGCGCGGTTGAATGATGATGCGTCGGCGGAGTGGATCGGTCTGTAGCTGGCCGCATTTCCCTCTTCCCTTGTGGGAGAGGGTGGCTCGCCGCGAAGCGGCGAGACGGGTGAGGGGTTCTCTCCGGGTCTCACACTGCCACGTGTAGTCGCGGAGACAACCCCTCATCCGGCGCTTCGCGCCACCTTCTCCCACAACAAGGGGAGAAGGAAGCAAGCGAGACCTCTCACCCATAGGCCAGTGACCCTGCCGCAATATATTGCTGATTCTTTTGTTGCCTAAGCAACTAATTTATGCGAACCGTTCCAGAGAGCGATGACGGCGGGAAAACTGCCGCGTCTGATCCTGGAGGAAACGATGCTCGGCCCGAACGGTGCCGTCGGCAAGCGCCGGCGCATGCCTGGACGTGACGGAGGACGGTGCCGGAAGCGCGCCCCGTCAGGTCTCGGTGCCGCCGGTGACCGCGCCGAGATTCTCGTGCAGCCGGCGGAGCAGGCCGATCAGCACCTCGCGCTCGTCCTTGTTGAGGCAGGACAACAGCCGCCGCTCGCGTTCGAGCGCGGCGGCGATCACCTTGTCATGGGTCGCGCGGCCCCTCGCCGTCAGGGAAATCGAATGGGTGCGGCCGTCGTTCGGGTCGGTGCGGATCGAGATCAGCCCGCGCTTCTCGAGGCCCGCCAGCGTCCGGCTCACGGGCCCCTTGTCGAAGCCGATGACGTGACAGATGCGCGAGGCCGGAATGCCGGGCTCGATCGCCAGCAGCGACATGACCCGCCATTCCGTGACGTTGACGCCGAACTCGCGCTGATAGAATGCGGTCGCGCTGTTCGAGAGCTTGTTGGCGATGAAGGTGACGAAGGCCGGGACGTAGCGCTCGAGATCGAGCGTCGGTCCGGCCTCTGCGGGCGCAGGCTTGTGGCGGGGTCTGGTCGAAGGCGCAGGCATGTCGGCGTTCTGTCTCGCGGTGAGGCCACCGACCTAAAGGCATGCGCTGCGCTTTCACAAGATCAAAATGAGAGAGGTCTCCCATGACCGCATCCGGCAGCCCTGCATCGACAGGCTCTGCGGCCGTTCCGCATCTCGACGTCGATCCCTTCGACATGAATTTTTTCGCCGACCCGTATCCGACGCATCACCGGCTGCGGGAGGCCGGTCCGGTGGTCTATCTCGACAAGTGGAACGTCTATGGCGTGGCGCGCTATGCCGAGGTCCATGCGGTACTGAACGATCCCGCGACCTTCTGCTCCAGCCGCGGCGTCGGCCTGTCCGACTTCAAGAAGGAGACGCCGTGGCGGCCGCCGAGCCTGATCCTCGAGGCCGATCCGCCTGCGCACACCCGCACCCGCGCCGTGCTGTCGAAGGTGCTGTCGCTGACCGTGATGAAGCAGGTGCGCGATCGCTTTGCCGCCGCGGCGGAGGAGCGCGTGAACGCACTGCTGGACAAGCGCAGCTTCGATGCGATCACCGATCTTGCCGAGGCCTATCCGCTCTCGATCTTTCCGGATGCGCTAGGCCTGAAGGCGGAGGGGCGCGAGCATCTGATTCCCTACGCGAGCGTCGTGTTCAACGCGTTCGGCCCGCCCAACCAGTTGCGCCAGGAGGCGATCGCGCGCTCGACGCCGCACCAGGCCTATGTTGCCGAGCAATGCCAGCGCGACAACCTCGCGCCCGGCGGCTTCGGTGCTTGTATCCACGCCCGCGTCGACGACGGCGAGATCACCGCGACCGAGGCTCCGCTGCTGGTGCGTTCGCTGCTGTCGGCCGGTCTCGACACCACCGTCAACGGCATCGGTGCTGCCGTCTATTGCCTCGCGCGCTTCCCCGACCAGTGGCAGCGCCTGCGCGCTGATCTGACGCTGGCGCGCAACGCCTTCGAGGAGGCCGTGCGGTTCGAAAGCCCGGTGCAGACCTTCTTCCGCACCACCACGCGGGAGGTCGAGCTCTCAGGTGCGACGATCGGCGAGGGCGAGAAAGTGCTGATGTTCCTCGCCGCCGCCAATCGCGATCCCAGACGCTGGGACGAGCCTGATAGTTACGACATCACCCGCCGCACCTCCGGTCATGTCGGCTTCGGCTCGGGCATCCACATGTGCGTCGGCCAGCTCGTTGCCCGCCTCGAAGGTGAGGTGATGCTGACGGCGCTGGCCCGGCGCATCGCGAAGATCGAGATCACGGGCGAGCCGAAGCGTCGCTTCAACAACACGCTGCGCGGGCTCGACAGCCTGCCCGTCACCATCACCCCGGCTTGACCAGGAGCTTTGATGCCCGCCATCACTTTCATCCATCCCGACGGCAAGTCCGACCGCCTCGAGACCGCGGACGGCGAGAGCGCCATGCAGGCGGCGACCCGACACGGTCTCGACGGCATTCTGGCCGAGTGCGGCGGCAACGCCATGTGCGCGACCTGTCACGTCTATGTCGACGAGAGCTGGCTCGTGCGGCTTCCCGCGGTGGCTGACGACGAGGACGCGCTGCTCGACGGCACAGCGAGCGAGCGGCTGCCCAACAGCCGGCTGTCATGCCAGATCAAGATCACTCCGGAGCTCGACGGGCTCGTGGTGAAGCTGCCGGAGCGGCAGGTCTGAGTCGACGCGCCGGCAACGACCGGCACGGCAATCCATCAAACAGGGGAGGGAAGAATGAAACATCTGAAATGGACGCTTGCGCTGGCCGCGAGCCTGGTGACGGGCGCGGCGAGCGCCGAGATCTCGGACAATGTCGTGCGCGTCGGCGTGCTCAACGACATCTCCGGCATCTTCCAGGATACCAACGGCATGGGCTCGGTGGAAGCGGCGCGCATGGCCGCGGAGGATTTCAACGGCGGTGGCAAGAACATCAAGGTCGAGATCGTCTATGCCGACCACCAGAACAAGGCCGATGTCGGCAACGCCATTGCGCGCAAATGGCTCGATGTCGAGGGCGTCGATGCCATTGTCGACGTGCCGAACTCGGCCGTAGGCCTCTCCATCAACACGCTGCTGCGCGACAGCCGCATGACGTTCCTGGCGTCGTCGACCGCAAGCTCGGATCTCACCGGCAAGGCCTGCTCGCCCAACACCATTCAGTGGGTCAACGACACCTGGGCCACCGGCAACACCACCGCGGCCGCGATGATGTCGCGCGGCGGCAAGGACTGGTATTTCCTGACCGTCGACTACGCGCTCGGCAAGGGCATCGAGGCGGAGGCGCAGAAATATATCGAGGCGCATGGCGGTAAGGTGACCGGCTCCTCCAAGCACCCGCTCGGCACCTCCGACTTCGCCTCCTTCCTGTTGCAGGCGCAGAGCTCGAAGGCTCAGGTGATCGGCCTCGCCAATGCCGGTGGTGACACCATCAACGCGGTGAAGCAGGCCGCCGAGTTCGGCATCCAGCAGAGCGGCCAGAAGCTTGTCGCCTTCCTGCTCTTCATCAACGACGTTCACGGCATGGGCATCAAGGTCGCGCAGGGCCTGCAGCTCATGGAAGCCTTCTACTGGGACATGAACGATGACACCCGCGCCTTTGCCAAACGTTTCGCCGCGCGGCCGGGCATGAACGGCAAGATGCCGAGCGGCAACCAGGCCGGCGTCTATGCCTCGACGCTCGCTTATCTCAACGCGGTTGCCGCGACCGGCAGCGACAATGCCAAGGACGCCGTGCCCGAGATGAAGAAGTTCAGGGGCAAGGACAAACTGTTCGGCGACACCACCATCCGCCAGGACGGCCGCGTCGTGCATCCGATGTACTTGTTTGAGGTGAAGAAGCCGGAGGAGTCGAAATACCCGTACGATTATTACAAGCTGGTCTCGACGATTCCCGCGGAGCAGGCGTTTCGGCCGCTGGCGGAGGGTGGATGTGAGCTGGTGAAGTGAATTTAGCGAAGGGCACCGCTGCACCCTCTCCCCTTGTTGTGGGAGAGGGTGGCTTCGCAAAGCGAAGCCGGGTGAGGGGTCTCTCTCTTCACGAGCGGCCGTGCGAGTGGACACATACCCCTCATCCGGCGCTTCGCGCCACCTTCTCCCACAAGGGGAGAAGGAAGAAGGCTACACCACCTTGCTTGATCCCTGCGTGATCAATCTCGCCGCGCGCTGGTCCCGCGCGTAGATCCACAGCCAGCTCAGCGCGACACTGAGGCGGTGGCGCAGGCCGATCAGGAAGTAGATGTGGGCGATGCCCCAGATCCACCATGCGATCGCGCCGCGCAGCTTGAAGCGGCCGAAGTCGATCACTGCGAGGCGCTTGCCGATCTGGGCGAGGCTGCCGGCATGCTTGTAGCGGAACGCGCCCTTTGCCTCGCCTCGCAGCCGCGCCTTGATGGTCTCGGCGACGTGACGACCCTGCTGCTTCGCAGCCGGCGCGATGCCGGGCACCGGCTTGCCGTCCCAGGCGTTGATGCTGACGGTATCGCCGATCGCAAAGATTTCGGGATGGCTTGGTATCGTCAGGTCGTCTTCGACCTGCACGCGCCCGGCGCGATCGGCTGGCGCGTCCAGCCATTCTGCGGCGGGCGAGGCGCGCACGCCGGCCGCCCAGATTCGGGTCTTGGCCTCGAGCAGCTTGCCGCCGAACACCACGCCCTCACGATTGATCTCGGTGACGGCCTGTCCCAGCACGACCTCGACGCCGATCTTCTCCAGCGAGGCCTGCGCGTAAGCTGAGAGGTCGTCGGCAAAGCCTGCGAGCACGCGGGGCCCCGCCTCGATCAGCACCACGCGCGCCTTGGTCGTGTCGATGTTGCGGAAATCGCCGGGCAGCGTGTGGCGCGCCATCTCGGCAATGGTGCCGGCGAGCTCGACGCCGGTCGGACCGGCGCCGACGATGACGAAGGTCAGCCGCGCCGCGCGCTTGGCTGGATCGGTCTCGCGCTCGGCGCGCTCGAACGCCACCAGGATGTGGCGGCGCAGTGTGGTGCCGTCCTCCAGCGTCTTCAGGCCAGGTGCGAACTGCTCCCATTCGTCGTGGCCGAAATAGGCGTGCCGCGCGCCGGTGGCGAGCACCAGCGTGTCGTAAGGCACCTCGCTGCCGTCGTCGATCAGCACGCAGCGCCTTGCCGCATCGACGCCGCTGACGGTCGCGAACAGCGTCGTCACCTCGGGCCTGTCTCGCATCAGGTGGCGGATCGGCCAGGCGATCTCGCTGGTCGCGAGCGAGGCGGTCGCGACCTGATACAGCAGCGGCTGGAACAGATGATGATTACGGCGGTCGATCAGCGTGATCTCGACCGGCGCACCCGCAAGCCGGTAGGTCGTCTCCAGCCCGCCGAAGCCGGCGCCGACGATGACGACGCGATGCGGTGTCGTGGTCATGATGTGCCCTCGAATCTCGCTGCTCCACACTCCCATTTAAGTGCGGATCGGACACTGCGGTCCAATAGCTGTCATCAATCGCCGCATAGGCCGGATGTATCGATCGGGCGCGAAAAAGCGCCGCAGGCTCGGATCAGGCTTTGGCCGAAGTATGTAGAATTATATTTCTTGCCATCGCCGATTGGGGCGAAATATGGTGCAGCAGCGGCCGCTGAGCCATTGGCGGCGCGACAGATTTTGCGTTCAATAGAGACAGGCCCGGGGCGGCGATCACCCCGTTTTCCGGGACCGATAATAAGGAGGGGAGTGGTTATGAGGACGGCATTCTGGCTGGCGGGCGCAGCGGCGCTGGTGCTGGCGAGCCCGGCATTCGCCGGCGACACCATCAAGATCGGTTTCGTTTCGACCTTCAGCGGCCCGACCGCCGTGATCGGCAACGACATGCGCAACTCCTTCGAGCTCGCGCTGGACCACATGGGCCGCAAGATGGACGGCAAGCCGGTCGAGGTCATCTACGAGGATGACGGGCAGAAGCCCGATGTCGGCAAGCAGAAGACCGAGAAGCTGGTGCAGTCGGACAAGGTCGATTTCATCGTCGGCTATATCTGGTCGAACGTGCTTTTGGCCTCGCTGAAGACCGCGGTCGACTCGCAGACCTTCCTGATCTCGGCCAATGCCGGCCCGTCGCAACTCGCCGGCGAACTCTGTTCGCCTTACGTGTTCTCGACCTCCTGGCAGAACGACCAGACGCCGCAGGCGATGGGCCTCTACATGAACCAGAAAGGCGTCAAGAGCGTGTTCCTGATCGGGCCGAACTACGCGGCCGGCAAGGACATGCTCGCGGGCCTGAAGAACACGTTCAAGGGCGAGATCAAGGGCGAGGAATACACGGTGTGGCCGAGCCAGCTGGATTTCTCCGCCGAGCTCTCCAAGGCGCGCGCCTCGGGCGCGGAGTCGATCTTCGTGTTCTATCCGGGCGCCGCCGGCGTGCAGTTCCTCAACCAATATGCGCAGGCCGGCTTGAAGAGCACGATGCCGCTCTACACCGCCTTCACCGTCGACGAGCTCTCGCTGCCGCTGCAGAAGGAGAACGCGCTCGGCGTTCCCGGCGCGCAGGAATGGGTCAACGACCTCCCGAACGAGCAGAACAAGCGCTTCGTCGCCGACTACCGCAAGAAATATCCCGGCCTGCGCCCGACCTATTACGGCGCGCAATCCTATGACGCCGCCCAGCTCATCAACAGCGCGGTGGTCGCGGTGAAGGGCGACACCAGCAAAAAGGACGCAATGAAGGCCGAGATGGAGAAGGCCAACTTCAAGTCGCTGCGCGGCGCGTTCAAATACGGCAAGAACCACATCCCGGTGCAGAGCTTCTATCTCCAGGACGTCGTGAAGGACGCCGAAGGCCAGCTCTCGCTGAAGACGGTCGCGACCATCGTGGAGAACGACCAGGATCGTTTCCACGACAAGTGCAAGATGAAGTGAGGTGTTAGCCACGCGCGACACTTCCCTTGTGGGAGAAGGTGGCGCGAAGCGCCGGATGAGGGGTATCTCTCCGCAGATTCCCTGCGAGGTGATCGCACGGATAGAGACCCCTCACCCGTCTCGCCGCTTTGCGGCGAGCCACCCTCTCGCACAGGGGGAGAGGGGAAGAAGTGCCTACACTCTTGGCATGCTGACGGGCCGCACTTCGCGGGCCTGGGCTGCTAGCCTGATCCCGGCATTCGCCGCGCCGAACCCCTGATAATCCCTGCGCTCGACGATCTCGAAGAAAAACCGCTCGTCGAAAATGTGGGTGTAGACCTGGAAGAACTCGCCGTCGCCCTCGCGGTCGTAGAGGATGTGGTTGGCGCGCAGCTGCGCCATCAGCCCGGGTGCGAGGTCGTATTTAGCCTCGATGTCGTCGTAGTAATTGGCGGGGATATCCAGGAAATCGGCGCCGCGCCTGCGCATCTCCGCGACCGTCGCAAAGATGTCCCGGCACGAGAACGCGACGTGCTGCACGCCCGAGCCGAAGAACTCCGAGATGAAACGTGCCGGCAACGTCCGGTTGGCGGAGGAGCCGTTGAGCACGAAGCACAGGCTCTGGTCGGCGTTGATGATGGCCTGGCTCTGCACGAGGCCTCGGGGATCGGCGATCTCCATCTGCGGCAGGCGCTTGAGGTCGAGGATGCCGGTGTAGAACAACAGCCAGGACAGCATCTCGTCATAGGGCATCGACTGCGCGATGTGATCGACCGCGAGCAGCGCGTCCGCGCCTTCGTCGCTCGCAACAGGCTCGAAATCCGTGTCCCAGTTCTTGCCGGCCTGGTCCAGGAAATACAGCAGGCTGCCGCCAACGCCGTGGATCGCCGGGATTTCGAGTTCGCCCGGTCCGACCGGCTGGTAGAAGGTGCGCGCCTTCAGCATCTCGGCGCGCTGCATGGCAAGGCCGGCATTGTCGACATCGAGCGCAATCGCGCAGACGCCGGGCCCGTGCGTCACATAGTGCGAATGCGCGAAGCCGTCGGTCTCGCTGTTGATGACGAGCTCGACCTTGCCCTGCGACCAGCGCTCCACCGCCTTGCTGCGATGCGCGCCGGTCTTGCGGAAACCGAGTTGCGAAAACAGGCGGCCGAGCTCGCCCGCCTTGGTCTCATTGACAGCAAATTCGACGAACCCGGTGCCGCGGCTCTTCGCCTTCGGCGCCAGCGGCTCGGCGGCGAATCTCGGCCAATCCGGCGCAAGCTGGTCTTCCAGCAGGATCAGCGAGCGCAGGCCGTCGAGCGCGGTCTGCGCGGCCGAGCCGGCGCGGAACTGGTCGTTGAATATCTCCAGTGACAGCGGCCCGGCATAGCCGGTTGCCGCGATCGCCGCCATGAACTCGCCGACCGGCAGATCGCCCTGGCCGGGGAAGGAGCGGAAGTGCCGGCTCCACGACAGGATATCGAGATCGAGCTTCGGCGCGTCGGCAAGCTGGACCAGAAAAATCTTGTCGCCGGGGATCGAGGCCATCGCACGGGTCGGAAAGCCCGGTGCCAGGGCATGAAAGCTGTCGAGGATGACGCCAATCGCGGGATGATCGGCGCGGCGCACGATCTCCCAGGCGTCGCGATAGTCGTTGACATGGCGTCCCCAGGCCAAGGCCTCGTAGCCGACGCGCAAGTCGCGCTTGGCGGCGCGCTCGCCGAGCTCACGAAAATCGTCCGCGGCGCGATCGATGCCGCCGAGCGAGGTGGGCGAGACGTTGGAGCAGATCAGCAGCAGATCGGTGCCGAGCTCTTGCATCAGATCGAACTTGCGTTCCGCGCGGGCAAAGTTGCGCGCGCGCTGCGGCTCGGGCATGCCTTCGAAATCGCGGAACGGCTGGAACGCGCAGATCTTCAGGTTAAGATCGCGGCAGAGCTTTGCGATGTCGCGCGGGCCGGCGCCGAACGACAGCAGATCGTTCTCGAAGATCTCCACCCCGTCGAAGCCGGCGGATGCGATGGCGCGGAGCTTCTCGTCGAGGGCGCCTGAGAGGGAGACGGTTGCGATCGAGCGCTTGTTCATGTTGCCTGCTCCATGATCCGCCCCGGTGAGATTTTTTGGCCCGTGCGTGCCGCTTCGCTGACGGCTTCGACGACTGCGAGTGTCGCTGTCGCATCCTCGACCGGAATCAGAGGCTGTTCGCGGCCTGCGATCACCGCCAGGAAATGCCGGAGCTGTTCAACGAGTGGATCGTAAGCGGAGAGTGCGACGGGCTCGCGAACCAGCGGTGCGTGCCAGCCGGGATTCTGTGGATAGGACCACAGCTCCATATTCGGCACCGACAGCGAGCCGCCCGTGCCGGCGAGGATGTAGCAGGGCTGATCCTGCTTCGGATACGCGGCGTTCTCGCCCGAGGTCAGCTCCCAGCTCCATGGTGCGGGCGTCGCATCCGAGACCGTCATGGTTCCGAGCGCGCCATTGGCGAAGCGCAGCAGCAGCGCGGCCGTGTCCTCGACGGCAAAGCCGCGCACCATGTTCGACGTCAGCGCCTGCACCTCGGCGATCTCGCCGCAAATGAAGCGGAGATTGTCGATGTCGTGGATCAGGTTGATCAGCAGCGGCCCGCCGCCGTGCTCGCGCCGCCAGGCGATCTCGAAGTAATCGTCGGGCTTCTTCAGCAGCCACAGCCCGGCCACGGCGGTGAGCTGGCCGAGCTTGCCGGCCACGACGGCCTCGCGGGCGGCCTTGATGATGGGATTGTGGCGGCGATGGTGGCCGACCAGCATCGGCACGCCGCTGCACTTGGCCGCCTCGCAGAGACGACGTGCCGCCGCGACGCTGTCGGTCACCGGCTTCTCGATCAGCGCGGGCACGCCCGCCTCCACGCAGTCGAGCGCCATCTGAAGATGCAACGCGTTGGGCGAGGCGATCATCAGGCCATCGGGCTTTTCCTGCTCCAGCAATGCGCGGTGATCGGCGTACCAGGGCGCGTTGCGTGCTTGCGCGAATTCCCTGGCCGCAGGCGAGGGGTCGGCAATGCCGGCCAGCACGCAATCCCCGGAGGACTGGATCAGTTCAATGTGGCGGCGGCCGATCAGGCCGGCACCGGCGACGGCGATGCGCATACGCCCGCTCATGCCGCGCTCTCCTCCATGGCACCGCCGAGGAAGAGCTGGCCGATGCGCGGATCGTTCAGGATGCGCTTGGCGTCGTCGACCATGCGGGTCTGACCGAGCTCGAGCACGATGCCGATGTCGGAGATCTCCAGCGCCGAGCGCGCGTTCTGCTCGATCATCAGGATGGTGACACCACGGTCGCGCAGGCTCTTGAGGATGTCGAAGGTCTGCTGCACCATCAGCGGCGACAGGCCGATCGAGGGTTCGTCGATCAGCACCAGTTTTGGCTCGAGCAGCAGCGAGCGGGCAATCTCGAGCTGCTTCTGCTCGCCGCCTGATAGCGTGGACGCCTGCTGCGTCGATTTGCGGCGCAAGGCGGGGAACAGATCGAGGGCCGCCTCGATCCGCCTGGGCAGGTCGAGGCCTTTGTCGGCGGCGACGCCGCCGAGCTCGATATTGTGGCGCACCGACAGCTCGGGGAAGATGTTGCGGCCCTGCGGCACGTAGCAAATGCCGGCATTGAGCAGCGCTCGTTGGCTCAGATTGGTGACGTCGCGGCCGGCAAAGCTGATCTTGCCCTCGCGCAGCTTCAACAGGCCGAAGATCGCCTTGAACACGGTGGATTTGCCGGCGCCGTTCGGGCCGATGATCGTGGTGATGGTCGCCTGCGGCACGGCGAAATTCGTGCCGTTCAGGATCGTCATCTTGCCGTAGCCGCCGACGAGATTGTGAACCGAGAGGATTGGCTCGCTCATGATCGGCTCCTCAATGTCCGAGATAGGCTTCGATCACGGCGGGGTTCTTGCGGACCTCGTCGGGCCGTCCCATCGCCAGCACCTTGCCTTCCGCCATCACCATCACGCGCGAGCACAGCGACATCACGAACTCCATGTTGTGCTCGATCACGACGAAGGTGGCGTTCTTCTCGCGGTTGATCGCGACCAGGCGGTCCTTCAGGTCCGCCAGCATCGACGGGTTGACGCCGCCGGCGGGCTCGTCGAGCAGCACCAGGCGCGGGCCGCCCATGAAGGCCATGGCGGCGTCTAGCAGTTTTTGCTGGCCGTAGGACAATCCGCCGGCCGGCTCGTCGGCGAGATGATCGAGCTTGAAGAAGCCGATCATCTGGTTGGCAGTCTCGGTCAACCCGGCATCGGAGCGGCCGACCAGGCGCGAGGCCATGTTGCCCTGGTGCTCCTGGCCCGCGAGGATCAGGTTCTCGCGCACCGAGAGCTTTGGAAACACCTGCAGCAGCTGGAAGGTGCGGCTGACCCCTAACTTGTTGAGCTCGGACGGGCGGAGGCCCGTGACGAGCTTGCCGTCGAGCCTGACCTCACCGCCCGACGGCGTGAGCTGGCCGAGGATGCAGTTGAACAGCGTGGACTTGCCGCAGCCGTTCGGACCGATCAGGCCGAGGATCTCGCCCTCGCGGACGTCGAAGGAGACACCGTCGACGGCGCTGATACCGCCAAAGTTCTTCTTGATATCGGAGACTTCGAGCACCGCACTCATTGCACCGTCTCCAGGCGGGATTTTGCGACGGCGCGCAGCGCGGAGGCCGCCTTGGTCCGGCGTTCGGCGAGATAGCGGTCGAGGATTCCCAAAATGCCGGTCGGCGACCAGATCAGCAGCAGCATCACCGCCACCGCGTAGAGCATCAGATAATAGCCTTCGGTGAAGCGCAGCCATTCCGGCAGCAGCACCGCGATCATCGCGCCGAGGAAGGGACCGAAATAGAAGCCAGCGCCGCCGACGATCACCATCATCAGGAGGTCGAGCGAGAGCGACAGGTTGAAGGGCACGGGGTCGATATATTGCGTCAGCGGCGCATAGAGCGCGCCGGCGACGCCGCCGAGCGCCGAGCCGATCGCGAACGCCATCAGCGTGTAGCGCCTTGTGTCGATGCCGAGCGATTGCGCGCGCAGCGGATTCTCGCGCAGCGCCATGAAGGCGCGGCCCCAGGGCGAGCGGATCAGCCACCACACCGCCAGCGACACGATCGCGAGCGAGCCGAGGCAGACATAGTAGAACGGCAGCGGCTTGTTGGTCGCGAAACCGAAGATATGCGGACGCGGGATGTTGGAGATGCCGTAGATGCCGCCGGTGAGCCAGCTCTCGTTGCGGAACACGAGGAAGGCGAGGGTGGAGAAGGCCAGGGTGACGAAGGCGAGGTAGTGATGCTGCACGCGCAGCGCGGGATAGCCGAGCACCCAGCCGACTGCGAAGCTGAGCACGATCGCAACCAGGATCGCGGCCGGCAGCGGCCAGCCATGGGTGGTCATGATCGCCGCCGCGTAGGCGCCGATGCCGACGAACGCGCCCTGCGCCAGCGAGACCTGGCCGGCATAGCCGAGCGTGAGGTTCAGCCCCATCGCGGCGATGGTCATCACCGCCCATTGGCTCAGGATGAACAAGCCGTAGCGGTTGAAGTTCATGGGAACGATGATCAGGCCGGCGATGACAATGAGGCCGAGCGCGATCTTCAGGGGCTTGGCAAAGCTGCTCATACCGTGCGCTCCTCGGCGCGGCCCAGCAGTCCTTGCGGCCGGAACAGGATGACGACGATCAGGAAGATCATCGGCACGGCGGCGCGGTACTGCGTCGAGACATAGGCGGCCGCGAGATTGTCGAGCACGCCGATCAAAAGGCCGCCGGCGATCGCGCCGCGGACCTGGTTGAAGCCGCCGACGATCGCCGCGATGAAAGCCGCCTGTCCCAGCACCTCGCCGGAGGAGAATTTTGCGAGGTAAATCGGTGTGATCAAAAGCGACGCCAGCGCGACCAGGAAGGCGTTGATCAGGAACGTCAGCAGGATCATCCGCTCGACCGGCACGCCGATGATGCGCGCGACCGTCGGGTTCTGCGCCGCCGCCTGCATCTGGTGGCCGAGCGAGGTGCGGTTGAGAAGGGCGGTCAAGCCGAACACGGCAACGATGGCGACGGCGAGGACGCCGATGCTTTGCAGCGACACCGCGTGGCCGAGGATGGAGATGTCACCGGTCGGCACGATCGAGGGAAAGGGCGAGGCCTCGGCGCTGAAGAACTGCTTGACGGCTTCCTTGAGGCCGATCGCGAGCGCCATGGTCGCGATCGCCAGCGGCAGCACGCCATGGCGCATCATCGGATCGACCAGCAGCATCTTGAAAGCAAGGCCCAGCAGGATCATCGACAGCAGGATGCCGAGGATGATCGCGAGCCAGAACGGCGCGCCGGCATGCATCGCCGCCAGCATCAGGAACGCCGGCAGCATCACGAACTCGCCTTGCGCGAAATTGATGGTCTGCGAAGTCTGCCACAGCAGCGTGAAGCCGACCGCCACCAGCGCATAGATCGCGCCGGTGGCCAGTCCCGCGACCAGAAGATCGAATAGGTTGGACATGTTCCCCTCTTTCCTCTCCCTCGCCCCGCTTGCGGGGAGAGGCGTAGGCGGCCTACGGCCGCCGTTCTTGAGAACGCCGATGCGAAGCATCGGCTACGGTGAGGGGGAGTCTCCGCGCGGTCGCTAACAGTTGGACTCGCGGAGGCTCCCCCTCACCCGGATCGCATCTTGATGCGATCCGACCTCTCCCCGCAGGCGGGGAGAGGTGAAGAAGTCCTCACTTCACCTTGGGCAGCACCTGCTTCACCACCTGCTTGCCTTCGACCACCTCGACCAGGAAGCTCTGGCGGTCGATGTCACCGGTGTCGCTGAAGGTGACGTCCATCAGGATGCCCGGCTCGTCCGCGGCCTTGATGGTGAGGCCGTGCAGCGTCTCGGCAAACTTCTTCGGGTCGACCTTGCCCATCTTCTCGGTGGTGGCTTTCACCATGTAGACCGCGAGATAGCCCTTCAGGCCGTTATGGTCAGGGACATAATTGTACTTCTTGGAGAACTTCTCGCGGAACGCCTTGATCAGATCGACCGGTGCATCGGTGGTGAGGCCGACATGGCCGCGTGCGCCGTTGGCGGCGTCGCCGGCGAGCTCGATCACCTTCTGGCCGATCAGCGTGGTCTCGCCCATCAGTGGCGCGGTGACGCCCTGGCGCTTCAGCTCCTTCAGGATGCGCGCGCTCTCTTCCTCGTTCAGGTAGACGAACACGGCATCCGGATTGGCGGCCTTGATCTTGCCGACGTCGGCGGCGAAATCGGCCTGGCCCGCCTCGGTCGAGAGGTCGGCGACCACCTTGGAGCCGAGCCGGTCGAGCTCCTTGACGACGACGTCGCGTCCGCCGCGGCCGAAATCGTTGTTGACCCAGACCACCGCGACCGTCTTCGCCTTCATCTCGTCGTGGATGTATTTCGCGACCTTCGGCATCGAGGATTGCTGGCCGAACGAGGTGCGGAACAGGAATTTGTTGCCGGCCTGCGTTAGCTCGGCGGCTTCGCCGCCCATGATCTGCGCGATGCCCGCTTCGGCGGCGAGCGGCGCGGTGACCTTGACCGAGCCGGAATAGCCGGGTCCGAGCAGCACATAGGGCTCGGCGTCGAGCGCCTTCTGCACCTGGGCGCGGGCGACGCCGGGATTGGATTGCGAGTCGGCATGGCTGACTTCCAGCTTGCGGCCGAGCACGCCGCCCTTGGCGTTGATCTCCTCGATCGCGAGATCGATGCCGTTCTTCCAGTTGGTGCCGACGGTGGCGCCGCCGCCCGAGAGCTCGGCGACGTTGGCGAGCTTGATGGCCTGGGCGTGGACGCTGGTTGCAGTCGCGAAGGCAAGCAGGGCGCCTGCCAGCAGGGTCGATTTCATGGCTTCTCCTCCCATTTTTCGTCGAGATTGTCCGCGGCCTTGTGTCGGCCGCTTCGGTTACGCTGCGTGATAGGCCGAGCTTCGTGCCGCCATCACCTCGTCGAATGCCTGTCCCATGATCTCGGTCGATGGGGCAAGGCCCGTGAACAGTTCGAAGGCGTCGGCCGCCTGATAGATCGCGAGCTCCCGCCCGGTCATGATCCGCGCGCCCTTGGCTTGCGCCGCCGCCAGCAGCGGCGTGATCAACGGCGAGTACACGGCGTCGGCGACCCACAGGTTTTCGCGCAGCAGCGAGGCTGGGACCGGGATGTCCCGGTTCGGCAGCATCCCGACCGGCGTGCCGTTGACGAGGCCGGTTGCGCCACGAAGCGCGTCTTCCACGCTCGTAACCACCCGCGCGCCGCCATGCATGGCCAGCAGCGCGGCGAGTTTTTCGGCGCGTGCCGGCTCGCTGTCGAAGATTCGGAGGTCCGTCACTTTCAGGCTCGCCAGCGCAAAGGCAATCGCCTTGCCGACGCCGCCGGTGCCGATCACGGCCACCGCATTTCCGGAAGACGCCAGCAGCGGCGCGACGGCGCGGGCAAAGCCGGTCGTGTCGGTGTTGTGGCCGATCAGCCGGCCGTCTCTCACGACGACGGTGTTGACTGCCGCCATGGTCGCCGCAGCCGGCGCCAGCTCGTCGAGCAGCGGCACCACGGCCTCCTTGTAGGGGTAGGTGACGTTGACGCCGGCAAAGCCGAGCCGCCGCACGCCCTCGAGCATCATGCGAAGCCCGGCCGCATCGGCGCCGGCGACCTCGATGAGCTGGTAGTGGCCGCGCAGGCCAAGCGCTTCGGCGGCGCGCTCATGCATGGCGGGGGACGCGGAATGCGCGATCGGCGCGCCGATCAGGCCGGTGAGGAGCTTCTTGCTGGCGGCGTATCCGCGCTTGGACATGGTTCGCTATCGTCTCGTTGGGCCCGTTCGGTCCCGGCCATTAGCGGGGAAATCTCCGCAAGTCCAAGGGAGTTCCAGCTGCGACGATAGTCTTTCCCCCGCCTAACACAATTACCCTTTTATCCGACAAACCTAACATGATGTTATTTCTTCCGTCCGCGCGCACCGGCGGCCTTGCCGTTGCCGCGGGACGGCTCGACCGCCCGCATCTCCGCGCGCAGCGACTCGATGAAAGACTCGGCATGGAGCGACAGCGGCGCGCCGCGCTTGACCGCGATGTAAGTATCGAACCGCGTCGGCTCGGTGATCTTCAGAAGCTCGATCCCGGGATAGCCGCCATGGGCCACGGTGAACTGGTCGATGATGGCGATGCCGAGGCCCGCCTTCACCAGCGCGCAGACCGTGGTGCCGAAGCGCGCGCGGATGGTGATGTTGTAGGCGAGACGGTTGCGGGCAAAGATCTCGGCCATGATCCGGCCGTAGGGATCGTTGGGATCGATGCCGATCAGCGGATAGCGGGTGATCTCGGCGGCCGAGACCTGCTTGCGGCCGGCGAGTTCGTGCCCCGGCGGCACGATGCAGTACAGCTCGCCCGAGGCCAGCGGCATGAAGTCGAGCCCGGAATGCTCCAGCCGGTAGCTCATCGCCACGCACTCGCCGCGGCCGAGCATGAGATAGTCGATGGCCTCCTCGAGCTTGAGGATGTTGATGTCGATGCCGAGATCGGGATAGCGGCGCCGGACGCGCTCGATCGCGCGGGGCACCATCACCTGCGAGATGCTGGGCACCGAGCCGATGCGCAGCTCCGACAGGCCGCCACGGCCGATCTTGGAGATGATCTCTGAGAGATCGTCGACCTTCTTGTAGACGCCGTTGATCTGCTCGAAGATGTTCTCGGCTTCCGGCGTCGGGAAGTATCGCCCGTTCTGGCGCTGGAAGAAGCGGATGCCTAGCGAGCGCTCGGTGTATTTGACGAGGCGGCTGATCCCGGGCGCCGAGACGTTGAGCAGCTTCGCCGCACCGCCGATGGTGCCCGTCACCATCACGGCACGGATCACTTCAACCTGGCGCAGCGTCATCATGCTCGTGAAATGTCCTTGGCATCCGAAAGATGATCATGGCGGCAATCATCTCACGAGAGCTGCGCTGTCATCCAGCGGCAAGTGTGGGTGGATGTGGATGGCGGAGGGGAGTTTTTACCCTCTCCCCCTGGGGGAGAGGGTGGCTCGCCGCGAAAGCGGCGAGACGGGCGAGGGGTCTCTCTCAGCGAGTCCGGAATCGCAGGGTGGGCAAAGGCGCACTTGCGCCGTGCCACGTCGTCTCACCAAACAGGCAGGACGTGGGCGCGCTTCCGCCGTCGCTCTTCGAGCTATGGCGGACAAGTCGCTTTGCCCACCCTACGATACTGCACTTGTGGATAGAGACCCTCATCCGGCGCCATAGCCGAAGTTTCGCTTCGGCGTCCATTTAGAACGGTGGCCGAAGGCCGCCTATGCCACGTTCTCCCACAAGGGAAGAAGGGAAACTCGAGTTCGCTGTCAGATTGTTTTCGACTAAAATCAGCGCGTTCGAACAGAAGGGTGGCGGCGCTCGAATTGGTTCGTCGGCGCTACGGCTGTGTCTTAGCTCGCCGGGCCCTCGGGCAATACGCTCTCGGCCAGCTCCTCGCGCTCGCTTTCCAGCACCGCGCGCGCGAACTCGATGATCTTCTGCTTGTTTGCCGTTTCGCGGACGGCGAAAAACACGCGGTTCAATTCCAGGCCGAGCACGCTGTTGAGGGCAATATCCTCGTCTTCCATCGTGGTGTTCCCGCTTCGGTCGTCTCAGGTGTATCGTGAGGCCAATTCTGCCACAAGTAGTTTAAATCTTCAGGGCAGATGAGCACCGGTAAACTACGGCCGCAGCGAATTGAGGCAGTCCCCAAATACGTGCTATACGAGGCGGTGTGGGGCAGGAAACGCACCGATGTCCGCCGTAGATTATGGCCGGGAGGCGCTCGACTTCATTGAAGGCCTGGGGACCTATCGCAAGGTGCCCGATGCCATGAATGCGCTCGAGACGGCGTTCGGTCGTTTCGGCTTCGAAACCATCATCGTGACGGGATTGCCCAATCCCGACCAGCGGTTTGCGCAGATGGTGCTTGCCAAGCGCTGGCCGGCGGGCTGGTTCAGCCTCTACACCCAGAACAATTACGACCGCTTCGATCCGGTGGTGCGGCTGTGTCGGCAATCGGTCAATCCGTTCGAATGGTCGGAAGCGCCCTATGACGCCGAACTCGAGCCGAACGCGGCCGAGGTGATGAACCGCGCCACCGATTTTCGCATGTCGCGGGGCTTCATCGTGCCGATCCACGGGCTCACCGGCTATGAAGCGGCGGTGTCGCTTGGCGGCGTTCATCTCGACCTCAATCCGCGCAGCAAGCCGGCACTGCATCTGATGGCGATGTATGGCTTCGACCACATACGCCGTCTGCTCGAGCCGACGGCTTATCCCTCGACGCGCCTCACCCCGCGCGAGCGCGAGGTGATCTCCTGGGCCTCGCAGGGCAAGTCGGCCTGGGAGATCGGTGAGATCTTGCACATCACGCAGCGCACGGCGGAAGAGCATCTTGCAACTGCCGCGCGCAAGCTCGGTGCCGTCAACCGCACGCATGCGGTAGCGCTGGCGATTCGGAACAAAATCATCAATCCGTAAGCGCCGTACTGGGAAATTTCCCAATATCGAATCCGGCTCTTTTCGCAGACTCTGCCCCCATTGAGGATGATTGGGGGTTTTCATGATTCACGCAATTTCTGCGGTAAATCGTCACCTTTATGAAGACGTGATCGAGCAGCATTTCCGATTGCGCCACGATATCTTCGTCGAGGAGCGGCGCTGGGAGACGCTGCGCAGGCCGGATTGCCGCGAGATCGATTCCTATGACGACGAGGATACCGTCTATCTGCTTGCGTTGGAGGGACGGCGCGTCATCGGTGGCCACCGGCTCTACCCGACGACCAAGCCCTCGATGATGAGCGAGGTGTTCCCGCATCTGGCGTCGGTGCGCGGCTGCCCCGCGGATCCGCTGGTCTGGGAATGGTCGCGCTACTTCGTCGTGCGTGATCGCCGCGACGGCGCGCTCAACCTGAAACTGATGGCGGCGGTGCAGGAGTTCTGCCTCAATCAGGGGATCGCGCAGGTCAGCGCGATCATGGAGACCTGGTGGCTGCCGCGCTTCCACGAGGCCGGCTTCATGGTGACCCCGCTTGGCCTGCCGGCTCTGGTGGAGGATGCATGGACCATGGCGGCGACCATCGACATTCGTCGCGAGACCCTCGATGCCCTGCACGATCGTATCGGCATGACCTCGGTCGTGCGCCAGGACGGCCCGCGTCTGGACGCCGTCACCCGTGCCAACCTCTGCGGCGCTGCTGCCGCGCAACGAAAGAGCGCCTGAGATGTCGAACATGATGCGGGACAGCCAGATCATGGCGCAGATCAGGGACGAGAATCTCGGCTACATGTCCGACATGGCGCTCGAGCTGGCGCAGATGGCGGAAGACACCGGATTGGCGACGCTCGCCTATCTGTTCCGGATGGCGGCGCTGGAGGCCTCGACGGCCAACAGCGTGCTCGCTGAACCGGACGATCTTCCCCAGCAGATGACGTCGCACTAGACGTAATCCTTCCTTGCATTCCGACGAAGTCGCACCCTCTCGCCGGCCACCGGCGAGGGGGTCATCGTTTGGGTGCGGCAGGTTGCCCCAGCCTGCACGGCAGCCTTCTTGCAGGAGCGTCTCGACCGCATGCACCCGCATGCAACAAAGTGCATGTTTGGTGTCGAATCGCTCTTGCCTCTGAACGATACTGCCATTACCCATTTTTCCGCCTTGAACAGGCAGGGGGAGCTCTTTCACTGATGGCGACCGTGTTCGAACATCGGCGCGACACCGCGTGCGCCTGAAAGAGTCTTGATGCTGCTCGTCGTCGAACAGTTCCTGAACGGATTGCAGTTCGGCCTGCTGCTGTTCCTGCTCGCCGCCGGCCTGACGCTGGTGTTCGGGATCATGGATCTCGTCAACCTCGCGCACGGCTCGCTCTATATGATGGGCGCCTATTTCGCCGCGACCTTCGCGGCGTGGACCGGCAGCTTCCTGCTCGGGGCGCTGATGGCGCTGGGGGCTACGCTGGTGCTCGGCATCGTGCTCGAGATGAGCGCGCTGCGGCATCTCTACGGCCGCGACCATCTCGACCATGTACTGGCGACCTTCGGCCTGATCCTGTTCTTCAACGAAGCCGTGCGGCTGATCTGGGGCCCGGCCGGCCTTGCGCTGCCGCTGCCGGCCTGGCTCACCGTGCCGGTGCCAATCCTGCCCGGTATTCATTATCCCGCCTATCGCCTCGCCATCATCATCGTGGCGCTGCTGGTGGCGCTGCTGCTCTATCTCGGCGTGATGCGCACCCGCATCGGCATGCTGATCCGCGCCGGCGCCTCCAACCGCGAGATGATCGGCGCGCTCGGCATCAACATCAAGCTGCTCTACACGCTGGTGTTCGGCCTGGGGGCCGCGCTCGCCGGCCTGGCGGGCCTGATGCAGGCGCCGATCCTCACCGTGCAGATCGGCATGGGTGAGAACATTTTGATCCTCGCCTTCGTCATCATCGTGATCGGCGGCATCGGCTCGATCCGCGGCGCGTTCCTGGCCGCGATCTTCGTCGGCATGATCGACACGCTCGGCCGCGCCTTCCTGCCCAATCTGCTGCGGCAAGTGTTGAGCGGCGCCGCGGCCTCCACCGCCGCGCCCGCGCTGTCCTCCATGCTGATCTATCTCCTGATGGCGATCGTGCTGGTGGTGCGGCCGGAGGGGCTGTTTCCGGCCAACCGTCGATGAAGTCTTTCACTGTGAGCAAGGCCGTCACGGCCCTGGTGCTGGCGGGCCTCCTGCTGTTGCCGCTCTATTCGCAGCTCTCCGGCAACATCTTCATCCTGACGCTGTTCACCCGCATCATCATCCTGGCGCTGGCGGCCGCGAGCCTCAACCTCATCATGGGTTTTGGCGGCATGATGAGCTTCGGCCACGCCGCCTATCTCGGCATCGGCGGCTACGCGGTCGGCATGCTGGCGCAGGAGGGCGTCGGTTCCGGCTTCATCCAGTTTCCGGTCGCGCTCGCGGCTTCCGCGCTCTATGCGCTGGTGATCGGGGCGCTCTCGTTGCGCACCCGCGGCGTCTATTTCATCATGATCACGCTGGCCTTTGCGCAGATGGCCTATTACGTCGCCTCGGGGCTGGCGCGCTACGGCGGCGATGACGGCCTCACCGTCTACAAGCGCAGCGACTTCTCCGGGCTGATCGACCTGTCCAACCGCACGCAGTTCTATTATCTCTGCCTCGCCTGCCTCCTCGGCGTCGTCTTCCTGATCTGGCGCATCGTCAATTCGCGCTTCGGCCTCGTCGTGCAGGGGCTGCGCTCCAACGAGCAGCGCATGCAGGCGATCGGCTTCCCGGCAAAGCGCTACCAGCTGGTCTGCTTCGTCATTTCAGGCACCATGTGCGGCCTCGCCGGCGCTCTGCTCGCCAACAACACCGACTTCGTCAGCCCGGCCGTGATGTACTGGACGCGCTCCGGCGATCTCATGGTGATGGTGATCCTGGGCGGCATGGGCACGCTGTTTGGCCCGATCATGGGCGCGGTGGTGTTCCTGCTGCTGGAGGAATTCCTGTCGCAGATCACCGAATATTGGGCGCTGATCATGGGCCCGCTGCTGCTGCTGATCGTGCTGTTCGGCCGCGGCGGCATCATGGGCACGCTGGGGAGGGCCGGCCGTGGCTGAACCCTTGCTTCGCGTCGAAAAGCTGGTGCGGCGCTTCGGCGGCATCGTTGCGACGGACAATGTCTCGCTCGACGTCGCCGCGGGCGAGCTGCACGCCATCATCGGCCCGAACGGCGCCGGCAAGACCACGCTGATCAGCCAGCTCACCGGACATCTCGAGCCGCATTCCGGCAGCGTCTCGCTGGCGGGACGCGACATCACCTATTTGCCGGCCTATCGCCGCTGCGCGCTGGGCCTGGCACGTTCGTTCCAGATCACCTCGCTGCTGCTCGACTTCACCGCCGCCGACAACGTCGCGCTGGCGGCGCAAGCCCATGCCGGCACCTCGTTTCGCTTCTTTGCCAATGCGCGCAAGGAGCGATCCCTGCGCGATGCCGCCCACGCCGCGCTCGATCGCGTCGGCCTGTTGCATCGTGCCGACGTCGTGGTGAACCGGCTCAGCCATGGCGAGCGGCGCGAGCTCGAGCTCGCGGTGGCGCTTGCGAGCAAGCCGAAGCTGCTGCTGCTCGACGAGCCGATGGCGGGCTTGGGGGTCACCGAATCCCAGCGCATGGTGAAGCTGCTCCAGGAGCTGCGCAAGGAAGTCTCGATCGTGCTGGTCGAGCACGACATGCCGGCGGTGTTTGCGCTTGCCGACCGCATTACGGTGCTGGTCTATGGCCGCGTCATCGCCTCGGGCGATCCGGCCGCGATCCGTGCCAACGAGGACGTCAAGCGCGCCTATCTCGGCGACCAGCACGTGGTGACGCATCATGGCTGACACGCTGCTCGAGGTCGACGGCATCGAGACCTGCTATGGCCTCTCCCAGGTGCTGTTCGGCCTGTCGCTATCGATCAAGCCGGGCGAGATGGTCTCGCTGATGGGCCGCAACGGCATGGGCAAGACCACGACCATCCGCTCCATCATGGGCCTGACGCCGGCGCGCGCCGGCAGCATTCGTTTCGCGGGCGCCGAGGTCAGGCAGCTTCCCTCCTACAGGATCGCAAAGCTCGGCGTCGGCCTGGTCCCCGAGGGACGCCAGATCTTCCCGAACCTCACCGTGCGCGAAAACCTGGTCGCGGCCGCCGCCGACCGCTTCGGCAGCCCCAATCCCTGGACGCTGGCCGCGATCTACGTGTTGTTTCCGCGCCTCGCCGAACGCGCCGCCAACATGGGCAACCAGCTCTCCGGCGGCGAGCAGCAGATGCTCGCGATCGGCCGCGCGCTGATGACCAATCCAAAACTCCTGATCCTGGACGAAGCGACCGAAGGCCTCGCGCCGCTGATCCGCGAGGAAATCTGGAGCTGCCTGTCGCTGCTCAAGAGCCGCGGACAGTCGATCCTGGTCGTCGACAAGAACGTCGACCATCTCGCCCGCATCTGCGACCGCCACACCATCATCGAGCGCGGCAAGACGGTGTGGAGCGGCACCTCCGATCAGCTGATGGCGGAACCGGATCTCCAGCACAAATATCTCGGCATCTGAGGCGCGTTCCTGCCGACCGCGCGCGACGCGCAAGCTTCTCTTCGAGCAAATCCAGTTTCGAATCCCTCCAAACCGCGCGCAGAGCTCTTGAGCGCGCCGCCGTCAAGCGGTCAAAGAAGCCGCGGCGTAAGCGGATTCGATGCGGGACTTCTACGATCAAATTGTCGGACGGCCTCAAGACGACATCGGTTCCGCACAGCCGGGCGCTTCGACAGCGCAATGGCTGGATTTTCCGGGCTGCGTGTTTGTCAGAGGCGAGTTTCGAGCCGATGCCGATGGCTCTGCGATCGCAGCCCCGGGTCTGTTCATCTCGGTCTCCGTTGATGGTGGCGCAGGCCGCGGCATTCTGACGCGCAGCGCTGGCTGCGACGGGCAGATGACGGCAATTGCCGTGCGCGAGACCTGCGCAGCGGAACGCGCGGTTCATTCCGGCGAGCGTTCCGCAATCGGCCTGGCGTTTCCTCAAACCTCGATCGATGGACTTGGACTCGGCGATGAGTTTCGGGCGCTGTTTGCGAACGACGTCTCGGGCGCAGCGATCGTCTCGCTGAGGGCATCTGCGCGCATACAGGCGGTCGCGGCAGAAATGTTTTCGCCGCCGGTCACCGGCAGCGCGGCGCAATTGCTGCTGTCGGCGCATGCCGCCGAGATCGTGGTCCACGCCTTGTTCGGCGAGCGCGGCCGGATTGCGGCCGATCCCGCCACCGATCTGCAGTGGACGCGGCTGCAATCGGTGAAGCAGCGGATGGACGCCGATCTCGCCTATCCCTGGAGCATCGACGAACTGGCGCGGAACGCGGGGCTGAGCCGCAGGTCCTTCAACCAGAAATTCCGGATGGCATATGGCCAGAGCGCGATCGACTATCTCAGGGCTCAGCGGCTCGATGCCGCACGTGCCTTTTTGATTCACCAGCGCTTGTCCGTCACCGAAGCGGCCTATCGGGTCGGCTACGCCCATCCGGCAAATTTCGCGACGGCCTTCCGCAGACGCTTCGGCCATTCGCCGAGCCGCTTTCAGTAAAACTTGAAAGCCTCCACGTGGGATCAAAGGTGATTTGCGCGCGCGCAAAGGCGGCGGCCGCTTTGATCTGGTTACACCCGGGTTGTTGAACACGGAACTCGGGGAAGACGATGAGGCGGAACGACGGGCAGACGCTCGGCTGGGAACGGTTGGTGAGAACTGGTCTGGGAGCGGCCGGTTTGGGAATGGTCCTGCACGCGACGCCCTCGGCCGCACAGGTCTCCGGAACCAATTCGCCTTCGACGGCGGGCACATTGCCGCCGGTCACGGTGGAGGCACCGAGCCAGGCGCGTCCGCGTGCCCAACCTGTCCAGCGCGCCTCACAATCGCAGCGTGGCCGCGCCGCGACGCCGCGCAATGCCGGGTCCGGACAAGCCAGAAACGCGGACACGCGCGAGGCGGGAAGCGGCCGCGCCAATCCGTCGAGCGAGAACAGCTATGTCGCAAGCAGCAGCTCGGCGGGCACCAAGACGAACACGCCATTGCTCGAGACGCCGCAGTCGATTTCGGTCGTGACCCGCAAGGAGCTCAACGATCGCGCCGTGCAGACGCTGACCGAGGCGGTCGGCTATGAACCGGGCGTCCGCATCGATGCTTCAGGTTACGATCCGCGCTTCGATGCCATCTCGATCCGCGGCTTCGACATCACCTATAACGGCATCTATCTCGACGGCTTGCGCCTCGTCGGCGCCGGTCTGGGCGTGTTCAAGACCGAGCCCTATGGCGTCGACAGCATCACCGTGGTCCGCGGGCCGAGCTCGGCCCTCTACGGCCTCGGCTCGCCCGGCGGATTGATCGACCTGCAAAGCAAGCTGCCGACCAGCCAGCCGTTCCACGAGGTGCAGACGGTGTTCGGCGACCGCGAGCGCGTGCAGGGCAATTTCGATTTCTCGGGTCCGGTCGATCCCAACGGTCAATTTTCCTATCGATTGACCGGCGTCGTGCGCGACGCCGACGTGTTCGTGCCCGGCGGCAAGGACAATCGTGTCTATGTCGCTCCCGCCGTCACCTGGAAGCCGGACCAATCGACGACCCTCACCATTCTCGGCGCCTACCAGAAATCGAAGACGCCGGGCTCGATGTTCACCTATTCCACGGGCACCGGCACCACGACGGACATCTTCACCGGCAGTCCGTCCTATAACTCGCTGGACCAGGAGCAGGGACGCGTCGGCTATCTGTTCGAGCATGCGTTCAACAACGCCGTGACCGTTCGCCAGAAATTCCGCTATGTCGATGTCGATGCGGTCACGCGCTATGTCGGCTTTCTCGGCGCTCCCGTCGGCAATGTCGTCTCGCGCTATACCGGCTACGTCCACGACACGCTGCAATCGGCCATCATGGACAACCAGGTCGAGGCAAAGCTCTCGACCGGCCCGGTGCAGCACACGCTCCTGGTCGGCACCGATTACACGGCGTCGAAATTCAACGACAAGCAGGGATTTGGCTTCGGGGTTTCCCCCCTCAATCTGGCCGCCCCGGTCTACGCGCCGGAATCCATTCCCGATCCCGCGATCTCGTCCTCGACGCAGCAGCGGCAGACCCAATCCGGCGTGTACATTCAGGACCAGGCCAAGCTCGACCACTGGATCCTGACGCTGAGCGGCCGCAGCGACTGGGTTCGCACCACGGGCGAGGATCAGTTCGCGCTGACCCGCCAGCAGCAGTCCGAACAGGCCTATAGCGGGCGCGCCGGGCTGACCTATGTATTCGATTCCGGGGTTGCGCCTTATGTCGCCTATTCAACCTCGTTCTTTCCCAATCTCGGCGTCGATCCCACCGGCGCCTTCTTCAAGCCTACCACCGGCAAGCAGACCGAGATCGGCGTCAAGTACCAGCCGCTGGGGACGAGGAGCTTCATCACTGCTGCGGTGTTCGACCTGACCCAGGGCGGCGGCCTGGTCACGACCGGGACCGGCGTCACGGTCCAGCGCGGCGAGATTCAAAGCCGCGGCTTCGAATTGCAGGCGCTGGCGAGCCTCGGCGGTGGTTTCGACATCACCTCGTCCTACACCTATCTCGACATGGTCACCAAGCAGGCCGGCGACAGCGCGCAGATCGGCAAGTTTCCGTCGGGCAATCCTCCGCACACCGCGACGCTGTGGGGCAACTATGCCCTGCCGCTGGCCGGCCCGTTTGCCGGCTTGAGCATCGGTGGCGGCGTGCGTTACATGTCCTGGAGCTATGGTGACGATCTCAACACGTTCAAGAACAGCTCGGTGACCTTGGTTGATGCTGCGCTGAAATATGATTTCGGCCAGGCGGCGAAGGAGCTGAAGGGCCTGCAGTTCCAGGTCAACGCCAAGAACCTGTTCAATCTGCACTACACGACGTGCCAGGTCGGGTACTGCTATCGCGGCGCACCGCTGACCGTCATCGCAACGCTCGGCTATCGCTGGTGAGCGGGATCACCAATAGATCCCGTGACGGTGCAACTCGCGCACGATTCGGGCCTCGGTGGGCGACTGGCGCCGCTTCGGCTTGGTCGTTCCGGCCGTGCTTGCCGGCGGCGGTGATGGCGTGGCTGATGCTGGTGCCGTGGTGGCCGCCGGTGCCGTCGCTGAGGTTGGTGCGGTGGTCGCAGTCTGGACGTTTGCCGGCTGCGACGGCGCTTGGGTGGTTTGCGGCGAGACCGCTGCCGCCGTGGCGGGCTGCTCAGTCGCCTGCTGGCTTGAATTGCTGGCTGCCAGGCTGAGGCTCCGCGACCCACCCGCATAGGCCTGGCTTGTGAGAAGAGACACCGTTGCGATCAGGATCAGCTTGCGCATGGAAACGCTCCTAATCTGGTCAATCCGTCTTACCTATCGCGCATCCATTGAGTTTCAGCGCGCCAGACGATGCACACCGATGTTGATCAAGGTTGTCCGGCAGGACAGACGGTAGATCAGACTGAATAATTGTTCCCACATGATCGAACTCCACTGTTGATCACATGCGGGAATCCTAGCGCAGGATTCTTTCCGTGGGTTTTCGCGGGGATGGAAAATGGCTTCGTCCGGCAGCGGTGCGATGTCGTCGGAACCGGCGCGACGAAGCCGCTTCACACGGCCGTGAGCCGTACTCGCCTTGAGAGGAATCCCCAGGACAGGATGTCAAAACACCTCGAAATATTCGCGGTGCTCCCAGTCGGTCACTTCGGACAGGAAGCGGTCGATCTCGGCGTTCTTGATGTGGGTGTAATAGTCGACGAACTCCGGCCCGAACTTCTCGCGGAAGAACGGATCGTCCTTCAGCGCGCTGACCGCATCGCGCAGTGATTTCGGCAGCAGCGGCGCCTTGGTCTCGTAGGGTGTGTCGGCGGAGGGGCCGGGATCGAGCTTGCGGTCGACGCCGTCGAGGCCCGAGAGGATCTGCGAGGCCATGTAGAGATAGGGATTGGCGGCGGGCTCGCCGATGCGGTTCTCCAGGCGCGTTGCGGCATCATTGGCGCCGCCGAGCACGCGGATCATCACGCCGCGATTGTCGCGGCCCCAGATCGCGCGGTCCGGCGCCAACGAGTAGGAGCGGTAGCGCTTGTAGCCGTTGATGGTCGGAGTGGTGAACAATGTCGAGGCGCGGGCGTGGTCGAGCAGGCCGGCGAGGTATGAGCGGCCGAAGGCGCTGAGCGGCTCGCCGCCGTCTTTCACCATGAACAGATTCTCGCCGCTGGCGCGCGAGACGATCGACTGGTGCAGATGCCAGCCGCTCGCGAACACGTTCGGCAGTTTCGGCCGGCACATGAAGGTGGCGTGATAGCCGTGCCGCCGCGCGATCTGCTTCACGGCGCTCCGAAACAGCACCATGTTGTCGGCGGGCTCGATCCCCTTCCGCGGCGCGAAGGTGAACTCGCACTGGCTCGGCCCGAACTCGACCTCGACCGAGCGCAAGGGCAGTCCGAGCGCGACGATGTCGCGGCGCAGGATCTCCAGCACCGGCTCCATCTGATCGAAGCGCTGCTCGGTGAGATATTGATAGCCGTGGCTGAGCAGGCTCACTGATGGTGGCGTGCCCGGCTGGCCGGCGTCCTCGGGGCGCATATGCGGGTTGTCGAGCTTGAAGATGTGGAATTCGACTTCAAGACCGGCGACGAAATCGTGTCCGCGCGTGCCGAGTTCGTCCAGCGCGCGCTTGTAGAGCCCGCGCGTCGCGAACGGCACCGGGCGGCCGTCATTGAAGTGGAGGTCGCACAGCACCCAGCCCGTGGTCGGCGCCCACGGCAAGATGCGAAACGTGGTGGGATCGGCGACCATCAGCACGTCGGCCGCGCCTTCCATCTCCTTCATGCCGAAGCCGCCGCCCGCGGTGAACACCGGGAATACCGTGCGGTGCGAAGTATCCTTGGCCAGCATGGTGGTGGTGATTGAGCATCCGCTCTCCAGCGAGGCGATCGCCTCGGAGGCGATGATGGTCTTGCCGCGCAGGATGCCGTGCTGGTCGGGGAAGGCGAGGCGGATGACCTCGAGATTCTTGTCCTCGACGATGCGGCGCATGCGCGTCGCCGCGTCCCTCTGCTCATCCGACCACAGCGCATGACGCGCAACGAAAGTCACTGTGCTACTCCCTCAACTGCCGTAGGGTGGGCAAAGCGAAGCGTGCCCACGCAGTCTATCATCTCAACGAAAGCATGGTGGGCACGGCGCGTTGCGCCTTTGCCCACCCTACGGCAGCGGTGCACGAACGTCACTCTGCCGCCGTCAGCCGGTGCACGTTGTCCGCGATCTCCTTCGGCACCGGTGCGGCCCAAGGTGCGCCGCGGCGGCGCTTGACGTCGACCTCCATCCAATAGAGCTCCCACCCCTGGGTCGGCCCGATGCCGTCCATGGTGGCCGGTCCCTGGATGCTGCGTGCTCTGCTCTCGTCCAGAAACAGCATCGGCTTCTCGCCGCCGGAGACCTTCTCGATCTCCTGCCGCAGCAGGCGGCGATATTGCACGATCGCCTTGTCGCTCGAGCCGAGATGCTCCTTGGTGCGATCCTGGATCGCGCCCATCGATTCCACCGCCCATTGGTCGTGCACGTTGATGTCGGTGCCCATGCCGGTATAGGTCGCGGTCTGCTGCTCGTGCGGATCGAAGCCGTAATCGTTGGCTTTGTTCTTGCGCGACTTGTAGTCGGGCAGCTCATAGAGCTCGAGCCGCTGGTCGCGCATCTTCTTCTTGTCGACCGGGTTCGAATAGCTGGTGAAGATCGCGTACCAGTAGCAGTTCTCGTCGTCGACCGGGACGTGCCACTGCGTGATCGTCATCTCCGTGCTCATGGGGATGACGAAGCCGTGCGGGAACAGCTGGTTGGTGACGCGCACATGGGTGCGCTCCTCGTCGATCTCGCGCAGCGCGATCAGCCGCAGGCCGTATTCGGTGTGCTCGACATTGATGATCGGGCGGTCGTATTCGCGCAGGATTTTCGTCATCGGCAGGTCAGACCCTGCAGATGCGCCGCGGAACTGCTTGCCGTAGGCGGTAGAGGTGTCCTCGTCCTCGAAGAAGCGATGCAGGTAGGAGGCGTGCGCGGGATCGATGCCGACTTCGAGCGCCTGCAGCCAGTTGCAGGCCATGTGGCCCTTGAACGCAAAGGTGTGCGTGCCGGGCGCGACGAAACAGTCGAGCTCCGGAAAAGCCGGCGGCTCACCCTCGCCGAGATAGGCCCAGAGGATGCCGCTCTTCTCGACCACGGGATAGGAGCGCTGGCGGATGTTCTGGCAGAGCTTTGAGTCCTTCGGCTCGGCCGGCGTTTCGATGCACTGGCCGGTCGCGTCGAACAGCCAGCCATGGAAGGCGCAGCGCAGGCCGCCGTGCTCGAGCCGTCCGAACGCGAGGTCGGCGCCGCGATGGGCGCAGTGGCGGTCGATCAGGCCGTAGCGTCCGGTCTCGTCGCGGAATAGCACCAGGTTCTCGCCGAGCAGCCTGATGGGACGGATCGGCCGCTCGCCCTCCAGCTCATCCACCAGCGCCGCCGGCTGCCAATAGCTCCGCATCAGCTTTCCACACGGATCCTTCGGACCGGTGCGGGTGATCAGGTCGTTCTGCTCCTGGCTCATCATGGCGGTGCATCCTTGTGGAGTGGCGCTTGTTCGCCTATTGAACGAATGGGCGAATTATGACATGCCTTGGGGCAGCAGCAAGCACTATTTTGCAGGACTGTCCCGTCCCATGCCCAAGCTGAAGCGCAGTGAGAGCGACGAGCGTGCGACGGATTTCGTCGAGGCGCTCGATCGCGGCCTGCGCCTGCTGCAATGTTTCGGCAGCAATGCAGGCCCGATGACGCTGAGCGATCTCGCCCGCGCTGCGGACCTGCCGCGCGCGACCGCCCGGCGCATGCTGTTCACGCTGCAGCGCGGCGGCTTCGTCAGCGGCGATGGCAAGCTGTTCTCGCTGACACCGCATGTGCTGACGCTGGCGGCATCTTACTTGCGTTCCAATCAGCTCGTTGCGGTGCTCCAACCCGTGCTCGATCGCGTTGCGACCGCGGCGAACGAAATCTCCTCGCTCGCCGTGCTCGACGGTGATGATGTCGTGTTCATTGCCCGCGGCAGCCCGGCGCGCGTTTTCTCGGGCGGGTTGGAGATCGGCTATCGGCTGCCTTCATTCTGCACCTCGGTCGGCCGCGCCATGCTGGGCCAGCTCGACGATGCCGACCTTGCCGCGCGCCTGAAGGCGATGACGCGCGGGGCGCTGACGCCGCAGACGCAGACCGACCCGGAGGCGCTGCTCGCGCGCATCGCCGCCGATCGCACGCAAGGCTATTCACTGGTCGACCGCGAGGCCGAGCCGCATTTCCGCTCGATCTCGGTTCCGGTGCGCCGCTACGACGACGTGATCGTCGCCGCCATCAACATGGGCGCCCATGTCGACCGCGTGCCGGCGCAGGAATTGATCGACCGGTTCCTGCCGCTGTTGCGGGAAGGCGCGGACTCCGTGCGTTCGCAACTGCTCTAGCTGTAGCCCGGGCGAGCGTCGCGATACCCCGGGAAGCATCGCAAGGCCCCGGATGTCGCTTCGCTGATCCGGGCTGCAGGACTATAATGCCCGCAACGCAAGAACCCAGGGAGCACGCCATGCAACACACCATGGTTCCCAGTGATCGCGTCGAACACGTCGCCGTCTATGGGTGTGACGGCACGAAGCTCGGCACGATCGAGCGATTGATGCTCGACAAGGTCAGTGGAACGGTCGCTTACGCGGTGGTCAAGACCGGCAGGTTGCTCGGGACACATCACCATTATCCCGTGCAGTGGAGCGCGTTGAAATATGATCCGGGACGCCAGGCCTTCCAGGCCGACCTGACGCCGGAGCAATTGAGCAGCGGTCCCTGCGAATTCGATGGCGATGAGTTCGACTGGGGCGACCGCTCGCGGCCCTACCAGCATCCGAACTATTGGTCGATCTAGCAAGCAAGACGGCCGGGCCGCCCGCATTCCCGGCGCGGACGCGGCTGGGCTCGAGCCGCGGCCGCCGAGCAGTCGCTGACGAGAGCGTCCACCTATCCGGCGAGCGGCTGTTCGCCGACCTTGGGCCAATAGGTGCCAAAGCTCCAGAGGCCGCCCTCCGGATCGCGCGCGGCGAAATCGCGGCTGCCATAATCGGTCGTGTAGGGCTCCATCTCGATCTCTGCACCAGCGGCTTTCACCTTCGCATAGAGCGCGTCGGGATCATCAACGGCCATGTAGACGGCATCCGTCCGCCGGCCGCCGATATCGCCAACCAGTTTGCCGTAGGCATCGTCGCGATGCGCGCCCAGCATGAGGATCGACGATCCGAACGCCAGCTCGGCGTGAACGACCGTGCCCTCGTTGCGGTACACCACGCGTTCGGCGAAGCCGAGAACGTTCTTCAGCCAGGCGATCATCGCCTCCGCATCCCTGCAGCGCATGGTGTGGTAGAGGCGCGGCGCTTCATAGCCGTTCGGCTGGTTCATGAAACTCTCCAGGTTTGATGCAAGACGTTCGATGCAAGTGCTTGCAAGCTTGCTGCAGAGCTGACCCTAGTTCGGATCGCGGCAGCCGGCTTGAACAAATGGGACTTGACCGTCTCGCGCCGTCCTGGCCGCCGTTTGGCGCTAGCCCCCGCCGTCGCGCTTCAGGCGGGGATCGACGACGTCGAGCCGCGCGGCCCATCCGGTCGGCGTCTCGCCGCTGAAGATCCGGAAATCGCGCGCGAGATGTGCCTGGTCGGCATAGCCGGCGTCCGTGGCAATGGCTGCCCAGCCGCCCGTGCCGTCCGTCCGGGCCAGCGCGCAGGCTCGATGAAAGCGCAGCATCTGGGCCAGCGTTTTCGGCGCAACGCCGATCTCGTTGTGGAAGCGGCGCGTGAGATGCTTGCGGCTCCAGCCGATGTCTGAGGCGATGTCGGCGATCCTGACCGCGCCCGCGCCTCGCCAGAGCGTCTCCAGGGCGAAAGCCACCGCAGGCGAGGGCTCGTGCACGGCGCGGCCAAGCACGAAGTCTTCCACGATCTCGAACCGCCGTTGCCAGCCGACCGCCTCGGCGACCCTGGCGCGGAGGTTCTCGCCATCCCGTCCCAGAATGTCGTCGAGGCCGACCATGCGCGCGGTCAGGTCGGGCACGGCGCCTCCGAAGAAGCGATACGCCCCGAGCGGCGTGAAATCGACCTGAACGCATTCGGCGCGGCCGTCGGATTCGATCACGACCGGTCCGGGAAACAGACCCGCCGCGAAGCTCGGCTGCGCGTCGGCAGGATCCGGTTGGTGTCCGAGCGCAATGCGGAAGGGCGTTCCCAGATTCACCAGGAGAGGCAGCGCGAGCGGCGCGGCGTGCCGGAAGGCGGAAAGGCCGAGGCCGCGCTCGCGATAGAACGAGATGCTCGAGATCAGCCGCGCAAGGCGCGGCGAGGCCGGTCGACGGATGACATCGGCAGGTGCGTCCATCGTGTGCTACCGCTCCGCCGCTTCGCGCTCCATGTCACGGCCCGACAGATCTTCGCCCTGCATGTTGGCGTAGTCGCGCGCCATTTCGCGCATCAGGAACTTTGCGGGCACGTCGTGATAGGTGCCGCGGTCATTGACATATTGCATGTAGGCGCGCCCCTCGCCGTCGAAGGGATGCAGCAGTGCGTCGGTATGACCGTCGAAATCGAGCGGGGCCACGCCGACCTTGGCGCAGAGCGTGTCGTTGAAGGTCGGCGTCGCCTTGCGCCAGGCGCCATCGACATGCACCTCCGTAAAGCCGTGCCAGGTGAAGATGTCGGTGCCCATGCTCGCGCGCAGCTTCTCTGTGGTGAGATGGTTCTTCACGTCCGCAAAGCCGACCCGTGCGGGAATGCCGTGGACGCGGCAGGCGGCGGCATAGAGCGCGGCCTTGCCGACGCAATAGCCCTGGCCCGCGGCGAGAACACTCGAAGCACGAAACGTCTCGGCGACGCGCATGCTGACGTAAGGATTATAGCGGATGCCATCGCGCACCGCCTTGTAGAGCACGCTCGCTTTTTCGCGCGCGCTCGCATCCGCGCGCACGGCGTCGGCCGCAAATTGCTGCACGGCCGGATGATCGCTGTCGATGTACTCGCCGGGATCGGTGTAGAGGCGGCGGATGGTATCGGGAAGGATGTCGGTCATGTCTGGAGCTTAGCAGGCGATCGCCGCGGAACTCAAATCACGCGATGCGGGTCCATGATACGCCTTCGAATGGCGTCGAGGCGCTGCCGCCCTGTCACTGCCGGTTACGCATCCAGTCGGCGAGGCCCGATATCGCCTTGTCGAGCTCCAGCCGCGCCGCCGTGTCGGTCACCGTCTCCTCCATCGCGCCGCGCATGCAGAGCATCCACGCATCGCGCTCGGCATCGCCGATGGCAAAGCCGATGTGGCGCTGCCGCAACCGCGGATGGCCCTTCTCGGGGGTATAGAGCCGCGGGCCGCCGGTCCATTCGGTGAGATAGCGCTTCAGCACATCCCTGATCAGGCCGAGGTCGTCCGCATGCATCGCGCGGATCACTTGCGCCTCCGGCAGCGTGTCCATGCGTTCGTAGAAGCGATCGACCAGGGCGTCGATCGTAGCGCTGCCGCCGATCCGCTCGAACATGGAGGTGGTGACGTCGGTGGAGGTCATTGGTGGTCCGGATGTTTGCTGCTGGGCCAGCATATATGATGATCGCAGCTCGATCACAAATCTCCGCTGTCGTCCCTGCGAACGCAGGGACCCATTACCCCAGCGAGGAGTTTGGCGAAGACTGGTCGTTCGGGATGGGCGGCGCGCGCTACCGATAGATCACGCGGTATGGGTCCCTGCTTTCGCAGGGACGACAGCGGAGAGTGTAGCTCCAGCGAGATCCAATCGCCCTACAGCGCCACACTCCGCAGGCCGAAGCTGCGGGCCTCGTTCTGCAGCACGGGCCGTACCGCATCGATCAGCCGTGCGGCCGCTGCATCGACGGAGAGGCCCGCGGTATCCACCACTGCCGTCGCGCGCGAGTACAGCGGCTCGCGGCTGAGCAGGATGTTGCGCAGCTCCGCCATGGCGGAGCGGTCGTCGGCCATCGGACGCAAATCGCCCTGGCGACGGACGCGGGCCATGTGCTCTTCGGGCTCGGCCTTCAGCCAGATCGTGTAGAACGAGGTCAGGATCTGGTCGAACGTCAAAGGCTCGGACACGATGCCGCCGCCGGTCGCCAGCACCATCAGCTCGTTGCGCGCGAGCAGCTGTTGCAGCGCCGCCTGCTCCATGCGGCGAAAACCTTCCTGGCCGTACAGCGCGATGATCTCGGCGACCGAGAGCCCATTCTGCTGCTCGACCTCCTTGTTGAGCTCGACGAAGCTCCAGCCGACTTTCTTCGCCAGCATGCGCCCGAGCGTCGACTTGCCGGCGCCGCGCAGGCCGATCAGCGCGATGCCGCAGAACGGAGCGCGTCGCGGCGCCGAGGCGCTGCCCCCAGTGAGCAGATCTTTTGCCTGCGCGATCTGCGCAGGCGTGGCCTTGCGCAACAGGTCGCGAAACATCTGCCAGTCCGGCGTCGGGTCGGCGCTGGGAAGCAGATCTTCGAGATGCGCGCCCATCGCGTCCGAGACGCGGCGCAACAGCACGATGGAGACATTGCCCTTGCCGCTTTCGAGCTGCGCGATGTAGCGCTCCGAGATTCCTGATACCTTGGCGAGCACTTTGCGCGACATACCGCGCAACGCGCGCATGGTGCGCACGCGCTGGCCGAGCTGTTCGAGAAATCGGGATTCGGCGTCGGGACTTTCGGTCATGAGCCTTCTTTAAGGGATGTCTTTTTGAAGGGTGTCCTGCGGCGCATTTTAATGAAACATAATGCCTGCTAGCATTGACAGCAAGCCGCCGTGGTGTCTTTCTATGAATTATAATTCTAAATTCGGGGGAGAAGTCCGTGAGCGAGGGATCCTATAACGCGGTGACCTGGCTGCTCGACCGTAACGTCGAGGAGGGCCGCGGCAACAAGCTGGCCTTCGACGACACCGTCTCGCGGCTCACCTATGGCGAGCTTCAGCGCGAGAGCCGACGCGCCGCCAACATGCTGCGCCGGCTCGGCGTCCGCCGCGAGGAGCGCGTGGCGATGATCATGCTGGATACGATCGACTTTCCGGTCGTGTTCCTGGGCGCGATCCGCGCCGGCATCGTGCCGGTGCCGCTGAACACGCTGCTGACCGCGGACCAATACGCCTACATCCTCGCCGACTGCCGCGCGCGTGTGCTGTTCGTCTCCGAGGCGCTCTACCCTGTCATCAAGGACGTCGTCGGCCGCATGCCCGATCTCGAGCATGTCGTGGTCTCCGGCGCCAAGCAGAACGGGCACAAGCAGCTCACCGAGGAGCTCGCCGGCGAGAGGGACCAGTTCACCACCGCCGCGACGCATCCTGACGAGCCGGCGTTCTGGCTCTATTCGTCCGGCTCGACCGGCATGCCCAAGGGCGTGCGCCATATCCATTCCAATTTGCAGGCGACCGCCGACACCTACGCAAAGCAGGTGCTCGGCATCCGCGATAGCGACGTCTGTCTTTCCGCCGCAAAGCTGTTCTTCGCCTATGGCCTCGGCAACGCGCTGACCTTCCCGATGTCGGTCGGCGCCAGCGTGATCCTCAACAGCGAACGGCCGACGCCGGCGCGCATGTTCGATCTGATGAACCGCTACAGGCCGTCGATCTTCTACGGCGTACCGACCTTGTTCGCGGCCATGCTCAACGACGAGACCATGAAGGCCGAGCGTGGCGGCGGCGCCTTGCGCATCTGCACCTCGGCCGGCGAGGCGCTGCCGGAATCCGTCGGCACCAGCTGGAAGGCGCGCTTCGGGGTCGACATCCTCGACGGCGTCGGCTCGACCGAGCTGTTGCACATTTTTCTCTCGAACGCGCCCGGCGACATCAAATACGGCTCCTCCGGCAAGCCGGTGCCGGGCTATGCGGTGCGGCTCGTCAATGAGGCCGGGCAAGACGTTGCCGACGGCGAGGTCGGCGAGCTCCTGGTCGATGCACCCTCGGCCGGCGAGGGCTACTGGAATCAACGCCACAAGAGCCGCCGCACTTTTGAGGGACCGTGGACCCGCACCGGCGACAAATATGTTCGCGATGCAGACGGCCGCTACACCTTCTGCGGCCGCGCCGACGACATGTTCAAGGTCTCCGGCATCTGGGTCTCGCCGTTCGAGGTCGAGAGCGCGCTGATCACCCATCCCGCCGTGCTGGAGGCCGCCGTCGTGCCCGAGGCCGATCCGGAAGGATTGCTCAAGCCGAAAGCCTTCGTCGTGCTGCGCCCCGGCGCGACGACGAGCGATCTTCAGGAAATGCTGAAGGAGCACGTCAAGCAGAAGATCGGCCCGTGGAAATATCCGCGCTGGATCGACGTGGTGGAGTCCTTGCCGAAGACGGCGACGGGCAAGATCCAGCGGTTCAAGCTGCGGGAAGGGGCGAATTGAGTGTGCGAACTGCACTTGCTTACCCTCCCCTGGAGGGGGAGGGTCGGCACGCGATCGAGCGCAGCGAGATGCGTGACGGGGTGGGGTGATCTCTCCACGCGGGCGCTGCATCTGCGGAGAGACTGTCACCCCACCCCGCTTCACATCTCGCTACGCTCGCTGTGAATCGACCCTCCCCCTCCAGGGGAGGGTGGGCATCTCGGCCTTGGCTAGGAATGGGACTTCGACCATGACCAACCTCACCCCCACCGGCTTCCTCAGCATCGGCGGCGCCAGCCTCGAATACAAATGGCTCGCGCCTGCATCGGCCGACGCCCCCACCATCGTCATGCTGCATGAGGGCCTCGGCTCGGTTGGGCTCTGGGGCGATTTTCCCGAGAAGCTGCAGCAAGCCACCGGTGCCGGCATCTTCGCCTATTCGCGGGCAGGCTACGGCCAGTCGAGCCCGGTGACATTGCCGCGGCCGCTCGACTACATGCAGCGCGAGGCGCTGGACGTGTTGCCGAAAATCCTCGACGCAGTTCCCTTCAAGCGCGGCCTGCTGCTCGGCCATTCCGACGGCGGCTCGATCGCGACGATCTATGCCGGCGCGCATCAGGATCACCGCCTGAGCGGCCTCGTGCTGATCGCGCCGCACTTCATCGTCGAGGACATCTCGGTGAAGTCCATCGCGGAGATCAAGACCAGCTTCGAGACCACCGACCTCAAGGCCAAGCTGTCGCGCTGGCACAAGGATGTCGACAACGCCTTCTACGGCTGGAACGGCGCCTGGCTCGATCCCAAATTCCGCGATTGGGACATCTCGGAATATCTGGCCTATATCCGCGTTCCCATGATGGTCCTGCAAGGTGCAGGCGACCAATATGGGACATTGCGTCAGGTCGAAATTGCGCAGGAAGAGTGTTACTGTCCGATAGATTTTAAAGTCATTTCAGACGCGGGCCATTCCCCGCATCGTGAAGCGCCGGGGGCGACGCTTGACGCGATTGAGCAATTTGCAAAAGCGGCCCTGCGCGACGATCAGGGACTCCAGGGACGCGCCGCATGACCATGCGGAGGCACATCGATGAATGTGCCTTCACATGCGAGCGGCCAATTGCCATGGCCGCAATGGGCCTATGTGCCGGGCGAGACCGGCGCCATCGAGGCCGATGACGAGACGCTTCGCTTGGCCAAGGCGCTGGTGCCCTCGGCCTTTCGCGGCTACGTGCCGGCCCGCCATCCGGCGCTGCGCTACGGGCTCGCGCTCAACGATCGCGGCTATTTCTGGGAAGCGCAGGAGGTGCTGGAGACGGTGTGGGCCGCAGCCCCGCAGAGCGGCCGCGAACGCATCCTGCTGCGCGCCTGCATCCACATCGCCAATGCCAATTTGCGTTTGCGCATGCAGAAGGCGCATTCGGCCGCGCGCCTGTTCGGCGACGCTCTGACCGAGCTGCGCGCGTTGAGCGCACGCAAGCTCGCCAGCGGCGGCGACGGTTTCGTCGAGAGCTTTCCGGTCGCGGCCCTGGTGGCGCTGCTTCAGGCCAAGATCGGCCGCCCGCAGCTCGCAAAGGCCGACTGGATCGCGCTGGGTGCGATCGTGCGGTCTTGGCCGGCTGCATGAAACAAAGTGCATGCGCCGGCCGTTAAGGGCTAGACGCATCCAAAAAGATGCACTATTGTGCATCTAACGCTAAACCAAAACGAGCTCAAGGGTGGCCCATGGCCGGGGAAGATCGGCGCCTCGCAGGCGGCGCGACATTCATCGATTTCCAGACCGAACCGTCCCGCTACCGGCACTGGAAGCTCGCGGTCGACGGTGACGTCGCGACCCTGACCATGGACGTCGACGAGAATGGCGGCCTGTTCGAGGGCTATCTGCTCAAGCTCAATTCCTACGATCTCGGCGTCGACATCGAGCTGGCGGATGCGGTCCAGCGGCTGCGCTTCGAGCATCCCGAGGTGAAGGTCGTGGTGATGCGCTCAGCCAAGAACCGCGTGTTCTGCGCCGGCGCCAACATCCGCATGCTCGCGGGCTCGACCCACGCCCACAAGGTGAACTTCTGCAAGTTCACCAACGAGACCCGTAACGGCATGGAAGATTCGTCCGAGAATTCCGGCCAGCGCTTCATCACGGTGGTGAACGGCTCCGCCGCCGGCGGCGGCTACGAGCTGGCGCTCGCGACCGACCACATCATCCTCGCCGACGACGGCTCCTCTGCCGTTGCTTTGCCCGAGGTGCCGCTGCTCGCGGTGCTGCCGGGCACCGGCGGTCTCACCCGCGTCGTCGACAAGCGCAAGGTGCGCCGCGACCATGCCGATTTCTTCTGCACCATCGAGGAAGGCGTCAAGGGCAAGCGCGCCGTGCAATGGCGTCTCGTCGACGAGATCGCACCGAACTCGAAGTTAGAGGCCAAGATCGCCGAGCGTGCCAAGGAGTTCGCGGCCGCCTCGAAGCGCAAGGGCAGCGGCAAGGGCATCGCGCTGACACAGCTCAAGCGCATCATCGACGAAAACAGCATCCGCTACGGCTTCGTCACGGTCGATATCGATCGCACGGCCCGCATCGCCACCATCTCCATCAAGGCGCCGGAGGCTGCAGCACCCGCCGATATCGACGGCATGATGGCGCAAGGCGCCTCGTTCTGGCCGTTGCAAGTGGCGCGCGAGCTCGACGATGCCATCCTGCATTTGCGCATCAACGAGCTCGAGATCGCGATGCTGGTGTTCAAGAGCCATGGCGACCGCGCAAATGTGCTCGCGGCCGACGCCTTCCTCGAAGCCAACAAGGCGCATTGGCTGGTCAACGAAATCCGCCATTACTGGAAGCGCGTGCTCAAGCGCATCGACGTCACCTCGCGCACGCTGGTGACGCTGGTCGAGCCCGGCTCCTGCTTTGCCGGCACGCTCGCCGAGCTCGTCTTCGCCGCCGACCGCTCCTACATGCTGATCGGCACGCGCCAGGGCGACAACCGCCCGCCGCCGTCGATCGAGCTCTCCGCCATGAATTTCGGCCCGTATCCGATGAGCCACGGCCTGACGCGGCTGGAGTCGCGCTTCCAGGCCGATCCGTCGGATGTGGAGCGCGCCGAAGCCACTATGGGCACCGCGCTCGATGCCGAGCAGGCCGAGGAGCTCGGCCTCGTCACCTTCGCGCTCGACGACATCGACTGGGACGACGAGGTCCGCGTGTTCCTGGAGGAGCGCGCCAGCTTCTCGCCGGACAGCCTCACCGGCATGGAAGCAAGCCTGCGCTTCGTCGGCCCGGAGACGATGGAATCGAAAATCTTCTCGCGCCTGACCGCGTGGCAGAACTGGATCTTCCAGCGCCCCAACGCGGTCGGCGAAGAAGGCGCGCTGCGCCGCTACGGCAGCGGCCAGAAGCCGAAATTCGATATGACGCGAGTCTAGCGAGTAGGGAGTGGCGAATGGCGAATAGGAGTTTCCATTCGCTACTCGCCATTCGCCATTCGCCCCTTTAACGAGCTAGTCCCCCACGGGAGGTCCACATGAACATGAACATCATGAACGTCGACTACTCGACCAAGATTCCCAACAACGTCAATCTCGCCGAAGACCGCCAGGTGCTCAAAGCGCTCGAGGGCTGGCATCCCGGCTACATGGATTGGTGGAGCGACATGGGGCCGGAAGGCTTCCAGGAATCGCTGGTGTATCTGCGCACCGCCTATTCGGTCGATCCGCGCGGCTGGGCCAAGTTCGACTACGTCCGCATGCCCGACTATCGCTGGGGCATTCTGCTTGCGCCGCAGGAAGAGAACCGCGTCGTGCCGTTCGGCGAGCATTATGGCGAGCCGGCCTGGCAGGAAGTCCCGGGCGAGCATCGCGCCATGCTGCGCCGCCTGATCGTGATCCAGGGCGACACTGAACCTGCTTCCGTCGAGCAGCAGCGCCATCTCGGCAAGACCGCGCCCTCGCTCTACGACATGCGCAACCTGTTCCAGGTCAATGTCGAGGAAGGCCGCCACCTCTGGGCGATGGTCTATCTGCTGCAGAAATATTTTGGCCGCGACGGCCGTGAGGAAGCAGATGATTTGCTGCGCCGCCGCTCCGGCGATGCCGATGCGCCGCGCATGCTCGGCGCCTTCAACGAGGCGACGCCGGACTGGCTGTCCTTCTTCATGTTCACCTATTTCACCGACCGTGACGGCAAGATGCAGCTGCACTCGCTCGCGCAGTCCGGCTTCGATCCGCTGTCGCGCACCTGCCGCTTCATGCTCACGGAAGAAGCGCACCACATGTTCGTCGGCGAGACCGGCATCACCCGCGTCGTGCAGCGCACCTGCGATGCGATGCGCGAGGCCGGCATCACCGATCCGACCGATATCGCAAAAGTCCGCGCGCTCGGCGTGATCGACTTGCCGACCATCCAGAAGAAGCTGAACCTGCACTACACGCTGTCGCTCGATCTGTTTGGCTCGGAGGTCTCGACCAACGCAGCCAACGCCTTCAATGCCGGCATCAAGGGCCGCTATCACGAGACCCAGATCGAGGACGATCACCAGCTCAAGAACGCCACCTATCCGGTGCTGAAGTTCATCAACGGCGAGATCAAGCTGGTCGACGAGCCGGCGCTGACCGCGCTCAACATGCGCCTGCGCGACGATTACAGCCAGGATTGCGTCAAGGGCATGCTGCGCTGGAACAAGGTGATCTCGACCGCGGGCTACGACTTCAAGCTGACCCTGCCCAACGTCGCCTTCCACCGCCACATCGGCGAGTTCAAGGACGTGCATGCGACGCCCGACGGCCTCCTGATCGACGATGCCACCTGGGCGAAGCGCAAGGACGAATGGCTGCCCTCGACCGCCGACGGCGACTTCATCACCTCCCTGATGCAGCCCGTCACGGAGAGCGGCAAGTTCGCCTCCTGGATTTCGCCGCCGAAGGTCGGCATCGACAACAAGCCCGGCGATTTCGAGTACGTGAAGATCGAGTCGTAGGCGTCAGGGCCGCCGGCGCAACACAAATGGTGTCATCACCCGCGAAAGCGGGTGATCCAGTATTCCAGAGGCGTCAGAGATAAATCGAGAGGCCGCGGCGTACTGGATGCCCCGGTCAAGCCGGGGCATGACCGCGGAGGGTGAGGTGAGGGCGAAGTACCATTCGCCCCCTCAGCTATCCCACCCGCTCCCCTTGATCCCCGGGTTGGCATAGACGATGCCGCCGTCCACCGCGATGGTCGCGCCCACCACGTAATCGCCCGCGCGCGAGGCGAGATAGATTGCGGCGCCCGCCATGTCCTCGTCGGTGCCGATGCGCCCCGCAGGCACGCGCGTTGCGACTTCGTCGCCATGGTCGCGCGCGGCGCGGTTCATGTCGGACTGGAACGGGCCCGGCGCAATCGCCGTGACCACGACGTGGTCGGAGATCAGCTTCACCGCCATGCGCCGGGTCAGATGGATCAGCCCGGCCTTGCTCGCGGCGTAGGAATAGGTCTCCATCGGGTTGACGAAGATGCCGTCGATCGAGGCGATGTTGATCACCTTCGCCGGCCGCTCCGCGCTTGCGGCTGCGCGCAGCGGGCCGGCCAGCGCCTTGGTCAGGAAGAACGGCGCCTTGACGTTGAGGTTCATCACCTTGTCCCAGCCGCTCTCCGGGAATTCGTCGAACTCCGCGCCCCAGGCGGCACCGGCATTGTTGACGAGGATGTCGAGCTTCGGCTCGCGCTTCTTGAACTCGGTTGCCAGCAGCTCGGCGCCGGCGAGCGTCGAGATGTCGATCGGCAGCGCGATGCACTCGCCGTCATATTGCGCGGTGAGCGCCTTGGCGGTCTCCTCGCACGGTCCCGCCTTGCGCGCGGTGATGTAGACCTTCGCGGCGCCGGCGCTGAGAAATCCTGCCGCGATCATTTTGCCGATGCCGCGCGAGCCGCCGGTCACCAGTGCGACGCGGCCTTTGAGCGAGAACAGATCGTTGAACATGGTGCCTCCTCCCTTGGTTGGCGATGTTTTGGGCGGGGAGGGGTGGGGAGTCAAGAAAGGCGCTGGATGCGATAGGAGTGTGGCGCGAGAGCGCTCCATCCAAGGCGGTGTCGTCCCCGCGAACGCGGGGACCCATACCCACAAGGAGTAGTTTGGCGAAGGCTGGTCGTTCGGTAGGTCTACCGATCGCAATCGATAGATCACGCGGTATGGGTCCCTGCTTTCGCAGGGACGACGGCGGAGATTGGAGCAGCAGCTACGCCGCCGCGATCCGGCGGAAGCCGTTCCACATCGCGGTCGCGGCGCCCGAGGTCAGAACGGGGAGGATTCTTGCGTCCTGGTAATTGCCGTTGAGCGAGACGCGCGGCAGTGCCGTCATGTGGGCGGCATTGTCGGCGAACAGCATGCCGGGCCGCGTCGTCACCGCGGTCTTGAAGCCCGCGGTTGCAGCAAGGCCGAATTCGCGCATCCCCGCGGCCTCGCGGTCGCCATAGGGATAGGCGAGATGCAGCACCGGGCGCTGCAGCGCCTGCTCGATCCGCGCGCGGCTCGTGGCGATCTCCTGCGCGGCGACGTCTTCGGCCACCTTGGCGAGATTGCAATGGCTGACGCTATGCGCGCCGATCGTGACCAGCGGGTCGGCGGCAAAGCTCTTCACCTCGGCCCAGGACAGGCAGAGGCTGCGGCACAGCGCTGCCATGTCGACGTCGTATGTCGTGCAGAGCGCCTCGATCTCTCGCGCCAGATCGTGCTCGCCCGGCAGCGCGCGCAGCCAGTCGTGCAGGCGGTCGAATGTTGCCTGCTTGGCGGCGGGTGTCGTCGCATCGAGCCGCAGTGCGGAATTGCCTATTCTGACATCGACCTGCTCGGCCTTGGCGATCACGGCCTCCAGCGCCACCCACCACAGCCGTCCAGTGCCCTCGGCAAAATCGCTCGCGACATAGACCGCCAGAGGCGCGTCAAATTCGCGCAGCACGGGCAGCGCATAGTCCAGATTATCGCGATAACCGTCATCGAAGGTGAAGGCAGCGAAGCGGCGGTCGAACCGGCCCTGCACCAGCCGCTCATGCAGCTCGTCCATGCTGACAATGTCGATGTCGCGCGAGCGCAGATGGCACAGCGTGGCGCGCAGGAATTCGGGGGTGACTTCGAGATGCCGGTTCGGCTGGAACACGGACTCGCGGGCCGGTCGCACGTGGTGCAGCATGAAAATGGCGCCGACGCCCGACAAAAGCGGGCGCAGCAGGTGGTGCGCCCCGCTGAAATAGAGTGCTCCCAGCCCGGCGCGGATGACGTTGTTACGCAGTTGTTTCATGACCCGCTGGCGGACTCTGGCATTCCGCTTTCAACTTACGGAAGAACCCTTGAAGAAAAAGTTATTCCGATTGTCCGGCTAAGGCCTTCGCAAGGGCAACATTTCCGGTTTGACAGCCTGCCAAGGGTTTGTTTTGTCTCCGGTTCCAGAGTTCGGGTCGTCGAATGAAGAAGCTTTTTAGGTGGGCCAGCAAATGGTGGCCCGGGCTGATCCCCTTGGCCGTCATGTGGGGATTTGCGGCTTGGAATAATACCTTACCGGTCGAAGCCGACCTGTCGGCGCGCAGCTCGGCTGCGCTGAAGGACACCGTCCTGGATAAGACCCGGATCGCGGTCGACGGCCGCGATGTCAGCCTGGCCGCGGACGCCTTCTCCGAGGAGGGGCGGCGGGATGCCGTGATGGCGGTCGAGACCGTCCCCGGCGTCCGCCTGGTCGACGACCGGACCCGCCTTGTTCCCGAGGCCAAACCCTTCGTCTGGAACGCCGAGCGCGACGTGGTGCGGGTGACGCTGTCAGGCTCCGCGCCCTTGCCGTCGATGAAGGGCCGGCTGACCGAGGCGGCCCGCAAGGAGGTCGGCGGCGTCGAGGTGGCCGACCAGATGGGGCTGGCGCGCGGTGCGCCGCCGCGGTTCGAGGCCGCAGCGACGCTGTTGCTGGACCAGATCGGCAAGCTGAAGGACGGCAAGATCACGATCACGGACACCAAGGTCAATCTGTCGGGCATGGCGCGCGATCTCGGTGGCCGCGAGGCGATCGTGGCAGCTTTGAAGAACCTGCCCGAGGGCTTTTCGATCGCCGCCAACGACGTCAAGGCGCCGCCCTATATCTTCCAGGCCTACAAGGATCCGGTCGCCGCGACCGTGACGCTGACCGGCTACGTTCCCGACAACACCATCCACGCCGCGATCGCCACCAGCGCCGCGCGAAAATTCTTCACCGAGAAGGTCGTCGACAATCTCAAGGCCAGCATCGGCGCGCCCGGCTCCTTCAACACCGCCGTGATCGCCGCCCTCGGCGCGCTGTCGCGGCTGTCGACCGGCACGCTCGTCGTCTCCGACCGCGAGGTGAAGCTGTCGGGCGATGCGCTCTACGAGGGCGCGGCCAACGACATCCGCGCAGGCCTCGGCAAGGACTTCCCGAAAAACTGGCAGTACAAGCCGGAGATCACCGTAAAGCCCGCGGCAGGCCCGGTCGATGGCACCGTGTGCCAGCAATTGTTCACGGACCTTCTGGCCAAAGGCAAGATCCGCTTCGCAGCCAAGCGCGCCGACATCGATCCGGATTCCGCCGCCATTCTCGACCATCTGATCGAGACGGCGCTGCGCTGCCCCACCACCAATGTCGAGGTCGCCGGGCATACCGATGCCGATGGCGAGGACGGCTTCAACCGCGCTCTCTCGGAGAAGCGCGCGCAGGCGGTGATCGACTATCTGGTCAAGGCCGGCCTGCCCGCCAGCCGCTTCACCGCGGTCGGCCATGGCAGCACGCAGCCGCTCGCCGGCAACGACACCGACGAAGGCAAGGCGCAGAACCGCCGTATCGAATTCCTGGTGAGGTGACGATGCCCTATCTCGTCTCGTTCCATCTGGGCTGGCTGATCGGCTCGCTGCTGCTGGGCTTTTGCATGGGCTGGATCTCGGTGGTCCAGCGCGGCAACGGCACCTCGAAGGTGACGGCGCGCTGGCTCGCCGCGCTTGCCGCCGCCCTGGTCGCGGCCTCGTTCGCACACATCGTCCCCGGCCGCTTCGGCTACTGGCTCGACCTCGGCCTGATCATGTTCGCCTGCTATCTGGTCGGCTGCACCATCGGCGCCTGGCTGCGCGACCGCGTGGTCTCGCGCAGCATGCGGACCGGCTGAAGCTCCGCCGCCAACCCCCTTTTTCTGTTTGGATACGTCGTTGAGAGAGACGTCAAACGCTCCGCTTGACAACAATACGTACGTGCGTATTATTCCTCCATGCCCAAGCCCTCGCTCAAAGACGCCATCCTCGACGCCGGTCTCAAGGTCATGTTCCGGACCGGCTATCACGGCACCAGTGTGCGCGATGTCACCACTGCGGCAGGCGCCCCGCAGGGGTCCTTCACCAATCATTTCCGCTCCAAGGAAGCGTTCGCCTCGGAGGTGCTCGATCGCTATTTCGAGATCACGAAGGGATTGGTCGCGGAGGCCCTTGAAGACGCCTCGCTGACCCCGCGGGCGCGGCTCAAACGCTATCTCGACATCATCACCGGCCGGCTCGAAGCCGACGGCTACGGACGCGGCTGCCTGATCGGCGATCTCAGCCTGGAGGCGGCCGGCAGCAGCGAGATGCTGCGCACCCGCCTTGCCGAAATTTTCGCCGAATGGCGCATGCCCTTCGCCGCCTGCATCAGCGAGGCGCAGAGAAGCGGCGAGATCGATTCCGAATTCGAGCCCGAGGAGCTTGCCGATTTCCTGCTCGCGTCCTGGCAGGGCGCGATCCTGCGCATGAAGGTCGACCGCACGCCCAAGGCGCTCGAGCGCTTCAAGACCATCGCATTCAAGACCGTCTTCAAGGAGCCGACATGAGCCAGCATTCCGAGATCCAGATCCGCAGCGCCTCCGTGCTGGGAAGCACGATGGCCTATCGCGACACGGGCGCGCAGGATGCGCCGGTCGCGCTCTTCCTTCACGGCAATCCGACGTCGTCGCACATCTGGCGGAACATCCTGCCGCTGGTGGCGCCTGTGGCGCGTTGCATCGCGCCCGATCTCATCGGTTTCGGCCGGTCCGGCAAGCCCGACATCGCCTACCGCTTCTTCGACCATGTCCGCTATCTCGACGCGTTGATCGACGAGCTCGGCCTCACCTCGGCCTATCTCGTTGCGCAGGATTGGGGCACGGCGCTCGCATTTCATCTCGCGGCGCGCCGGCCGGCCTTCGTGCGCGGGCTCGCCTTCATGAGTTCATCCGGCCGATGCCGACCTGGCAGGATTTCCACCAGGCCGAACCCGCGCGCCAGGCTTTCCGCAAATTCAGGACGCAAGGCGAGGGAGAGGCCATGATCCTGGAGGCGAACGCCTTCGTCGAACGCGTGCTGCCCGGCGGCATCATGCGCACCCTGAGCGAAGACGAGATGGAGCCGTATCGCGCGCCCTTTCCGACGCCGGACAGCCGCCGTCCCGTTCTTGCATTCCCTCGGGAATTGCCGATCGCCGGCGAACCCGCCGATGTCTATGAAGCGCTGCAATCGGCTCATGCGTCGCTCAAGGCGTCTGCATATCCGAAGCTGCTGTTCGCAGGGGAGCCGGGGGCCGTCGTCGCTCCCGAATTTGCCGAGACCTTCGCGGCCTCGCTGCAGCACTGCGCGCTCGTCCGCCTCGGGCCTGGCAGGCATTACCTCCAGGAGGATCACCCCGACGCGATCGGCCGTTCCGTTGCCGGCTGGATCGCCGGCATTGAAGCGGTGCGTCCCCAGCTTGCGGCCTGAAGGAGGACGAGATGTCCGAGGTAACCATCATCTATTGCCGGCCGTGCGGATACGAGAAGCGTGCCAAGGAGGCGGCCGCGGCTTTGCGCCGGCAGTTAGGGCTGGAAGCGGATCTCGTCCCCGGCAAGGGCGGCGTTTTCCAGGTCAAGCTCGGCGATCGGATCGTCGCCAGCCGCAGCAAAGGACATTTTCCGGACGGCGACGAAATCGTCGCTGCCGTCACCGCCGCGCGGCACTGAGCCGGGGAGGGCCTTTGCGATGTCGATTGTCTGGGCCGACGATCTCGCCGGGATCGACTGGGATGAGCTATCCGAGCTCTATCGCATCGCGCCGCTCGGCAACAAGGCGCCGGCCGATCTCGCGCTGGTGTTCGGCAACAGCATGTTTCGCGCCTTCGCCAATGAGGATGGTCGCATCGTGGCTGCGGGACGCGTCCTGGCTGACGGCCGCGACTGCGCCTATCTCTGTGATATCGCCGTGCACCCGGACCGCCAGGGGCGAGGTCTCGGCCGCGACATTATCGAGCGTTTGCTTGTGCGTTGCCGCGGCCATCGCAAGATCATCCTCTACGCCGTCCCGGGCAAGGAAGGGTTTTATGAACGCCTGGGTTTCAGGCGGATGACCACGGCCATGGCGATCTTCGAGGATCAGGCCGCAGCCCATGGCCGCGGCTATTTGACCGCGCCTTGAGGCTGCGCCCGGGGCCCGCGACCTTCCGGCGCATCGGACAACCCGTCGGACGGACGCCGGGATTGCCCCCTCTTTCAACAGGCGGGCGCGGTCCATAGATTGACGTCGGCTTAAGGCGTGAAGGAACATTGTGCGGCCGAAATCATCAAAACTTCATGGCACCTGCGCAGGATCGCCATGGAGATTCGCCTCAAGTCCTGCCGCCGAAGGCGCCAAACCGTGCATCAGGAGCCCGCAACCCTGCCTAAAATATTGAATGCACGTGTTTTTGTTCGAATTGGCGAATTCCACTTCGTCCCAAAACGCGCTAGTGGAGGGGCAGGGGGCATGCGCGATACCGGAGCCGGCGGCGAGGGTTCGTTGAGTGCCAGTGCGTCGTCCGCCTGTTCGCCGGCCACCCTGGCCGCTGAAGCGTTGTTCGAGGTCTAGATGCTGGAAGCCATACGCAGGGCGACGTCGTTTCTGCGCCAGAAGCAAGTCCTGCATAAGCTTGGCGTTGTGATCAGCGTCGCGGTCATCGGCATCGCTTGCTATGTGCTCTACCACATGTTGCGAGGCATCGATTTCAACGAAGTCCTCGAAGCGATCAAGAGCACCGAGCCGACCCAGATCGCGATGGCGGCGCTGTTCGTCACCGCGGGCTATTTCACCCTGACCTTCTACGACCTGTTCGCCGTGCGCGCGATTGGCCATGCCCATGTGCCCTATCGCATCAACGCGCTCGCGGCCTTCACCAGCTATTCGATCGGCCACAATGTCGGCGCATCCGTCTTCACCGGCGGCGCGGTGCGCTATCGCATCTATTCGGCCTACGGGCTGAACGCGATCGACGTCGCGAAGATCTGCTTCCTCGCCGGCCTGACCTTCTGGCTCGGCAATGCCGCCGTGCTCGGCCTCGGCATCTCCTATCATCCGGAGGCCGCCGCCTCGATCGACCAGCTGCCGCCATGGCTGAACCGGACGCTGGCGCTGATGATCATCGTCGGGCTGGTCGGCTACGTGGTCTGGGTCTGGACCCAGCCGCGCGTGGTCGGCCGCGGGCCCTGGACCGTGGTGCTGCCGGGCGGCCCGCTGACGCTGCTCCAGATCGCGATCGGCATCGTCGATCTCGGCTTCTGCGCGCTCGCGATGTACGTGCTGGTCCCGGACGAGCCCAATCTCGGCTTCGTGGTGGTCGCGGTGATCTTTGTCTCGGCCACCCTGCTCGGCTTCGCCAGCCACTCGCCCGGCGGGCTCGGGGTGTTCGACGCCGCCATGCTGGTCGGTCTCTGGCAGATGGATCGCGAGGAACTTCTGGGCGGCATGCTGCTGTTCCGCGTCCTCTATTATCTGTCGCCCTTCGTCATATCTGTAATCTTGCTGACGTTTCGCGAAGTTATCATCGGCGCACGATCGAAGCGCTTGCAGCAGGCGGCGCTCAAGCTCGACCCCGGCCCCGCGCGTGAAGCCGCTTATGTGAGAGAGCGCAGCGACAGCGGTGCCTGACGGCGCCAAGCCTTATTTGACAGGCCTTCAGACAAGCCCCAGGAGAAGTCCGCCCCGATGGCGATCGACGCCCCATCTTCTCCCTCCGCGCAGCCCTGGTCCGACCGGCTGCGGCATTCGACCGTGATCCTGATCGCCGCGGCGCTGGCGCTGTCCGTCGTCGTCTCGCTCGGCGACTTGTCGGCGCTGCACGCCGCGATCGTGTTCCTCTGTATCGCGGCGGCCGCGCTGATCCCGTGGCGGCTGCACGATCCAGCCGCCTCGCGCGACGACGTCAGGCGCATCAACCCGGTCGAGAGCGCGGCGGTGGCCGCCGTCGTCGCCGGCATGCCGGATCCGGCGGTGCTGCTCGACCGCGCCGGCCGCGTCATCCATCTCAATGCCGCCGCCGCCCAGCTCGCGCCGGCGCTGCGCCGGAACGAGCTGGCCCAGTTCGCGCTGCGCTCGCCGGAGATCATCACCGCGCTGCGCGAGGCGATCGCGACCACCGAGCCGCGGCGCGCCACCTATCTCGACCACGTCCCGGTCGACCGCTGGCTGGAGCTCATGATCACGCCGGTGCCGGTGCCGACCAGCTTCGGCGGCGCCGACAAATGCATGCTGATGACCTTCCACGACCAGACGCCGCTGCGCCGGGTCGAGGAGATGCGCGCCGACTTCGTCGCCAATGCCAGCCACGAGCTGCGCACGCCGCTGGCCGCGCTGTCGGGCTTCATCGACACGCTGCAGGGCCAGGCCAAGGACGATCCCAAGGCGCGCGAGCGCTTCCTCGGCATCATGCACAACCAGGCCACCCGCATGGCGCGCCTGATCGACGATCTGTTGTCGCTGTCGCGGGTCGAGCTGTCGGCCCACGTCCGGCCCGACACCCTGGTCGATTTGCTGCCGATCATCCGCCAGGTCGCCGACGGGCTCGAGCCGCTGGCGCGCGAGCGCCAGGTCGAGGTCGAGATCCATCTGCCCGAGGGACCGGTGATGATCGCGGGCGACCGCGAGGAGCTGCTCCGCCTGTTCGAGAATTTGATCGAGAACGCGCTCAAATACGGTGCCTCCGGCGGACGCGTCATCGTGTCGCTGACCTCAGCCGCAGCCACTGATGGAACTCAGGAAATCCGGATCATGGTCCGCGATTTCGGCCCCGGCATCGCGCCCGAGCACCTGCCGCGGCTGACCGAGCGGTTCTATCGGGTCGACGTCGGCGACAGTCGCTCGCAGGGCGGCACCGGGCTCGGATTATCGCTGGTGAAACATATTCTTAACCGCCATCGCGGCCGGCTTTTGATCGAAAGCGTGCCCCGTCAGGGTGCCACTTTCACCGCCTGTTTCCCCCAGGCTAAGACTTTAGTTTAAGCCTGAAACACAAGCGATTTCAATCGCTTGAGTGTGTCATCCGACTGTCACGAAACCTTCGTAAAAGCACAGCCGACCGCTCCTAAAGGGGCGGCGCGGGGAGCGCGATCGGGCGCGGTTGGCGCTTCGCTCCCCTGTATGGAGACCAGCATGAATTTCATCAAAACCATGGTCGCTGCCGGCTTGCTCGCCGCATCGACGACGGTGGCCTTCGCTGCCGACATCACGGGTGCCGGTGCCACCTTCCCGTTCCCGATCTATTCCAAATGGGCTGACGCCTACAAGAAGGAGACCGGCAACGGTCTGAACTACCAGTCGATCGGCTCCGGCGGCGGCATCAAGCAGATCCAGGCCAAGACCGTGACCTTCGGCGCCAGCGACGCGCCGCTCAAGGCCGAGCAGCTCGAGAAGGACGGCCTCGTCCAGTGGCCGATGGTGATGGGCGCCATCGTCCCCGTCGTCAACCTCGAGGGCGTGAAGCCCGGCGAGATGGTGTTCGACGGCGAGACGCTCGCCAGCATCTATCTCGGCAAGATCACCAAGTGGGACGACGCCGCGATCAAGAAGCTCAATCCGAAGGTGAAGCTGCCCTCGGACGCCATCACCGTGGTGCGCCGCTCGGACGGTTCGGGCACCACCTTCAACTTCACCAACTACCTCTCCAAGGCCAGCGCGGACTGGAAGAGCAAGGTCGGTGAGGGCACCGCGGTCGAGTGGCCGGTCGGCGTCGGCGCCAAGGGCAATGAAGGCGTGTCGGGCAACATCAGCCAGACCAAGAACTCGATCGGCTATGTCGAGTACGCCTATGCCAAGCAGAACAAGCTGACCTACACCGGTCTCGTCAACAAGGCCGGCAAGCCGGTGCAGCCGACCGTCGAAGCCTTCCAGGCGGCCGCCTCCAACGCCGACTGGGCCAAGGCGCCCGGCTACTACGTCATCCTGACCGACCAGCCCGGCGAGAAGTCCTGGCCGATCACGGCGGCGACCTTCATCCTCATGCACAAGGACGCCACCGACAAGGCGGCCTCGCAGGAAGCCATCAAGTTCTTCCGCTGGGCCTTCAAGAGCGGCGGCAAGGCGGCTGAAGAACTCGACTACATCCCGATGCCCGAAGGCGTCGTGACCCTGATCGAGAAGACCTGGGCTGCCGAGATCAAGAGCTAAGTAAGGCTCTCGCGTCCCGGACGCGGTGCGGCCCTGGCGATATGAAGCATCGTCCAGCGTGCCGCTCCGCGAGAGCCGGGACCCGCAAGACTTCCGCTCCGGATCGGTCATGCCGTGTCCGGAGCGCGAGACCGACAAAAAGACTGACAACAAGCGTATATTATCGGGCACAGGGGATCGGCGTGGCAGAAATGGCCGTTCAGAGCGATGTAATCGACGACGCCGGACCGTATGACCGCGCCAAGGCCTTGAGCGCGTTCAAGCTCGGCGACGTCACCTTCTACTGGATCACGCGGCTGTCCGCGATCTCGGTGCTCCTCATTCTCGGTGGCATCATCGTCTCGCTGATCGTCGGCGCGTTCCCGGCGATGAAGGAATATGGCTTCTCCTTCCTGTGGACACAGCGCTGGGCGCCATCGGCCGATCCGCCCGTGCTCGGCGCGCTCGGGCCGATGTACGGCACGCTCGTCACCTCCTTCATCGCGATGCTGATCGCCATTCCCGTCGGTCTCGGCATTGCGATCTTCCTCACCGAGCTCTGCCCGCAATGGCTGCGCCGCCCGATCGGCATGGCGATCGAGCTGCTCGCCGGCATTCCCTCGATCATCTACGGCATGTGGGGCTTCTTCGTGCTGGGCCCGTTCCTGGCCAATACCTTCCAGCCCTTCATGATCAGGATCTTCGACGGCGTGCCCGTGCTGGGCGCGATCTTCGCAGGTCCGCCGTCCTATCTCAGCACGTTCAACGCCGCGCTGATCCTCGCCATCATGGTGCTGCCCTTCATCACCTCGATCTCGGTCGACGTGTTCAAGACGGTGCCGCCGGTGCTGAAGGAGGCCGCCTACGGCGTCGGCTGCACCACCTGGGAAGTCGTCCGCAGCGTGGTGATCCCCTACACCCGCGTCGGCATCATCGGGGGCGTCATGCTGGCGCTGGGCCGCGCGCTCGGCGAGACAATGGCGGTGACCTTCATCATCGGCAATTCGTTCCGCATCTCCTCATCGATCTTCGCGCCGGGCACCACGATCTCGGCGGCGATCGCATCCGAGTTCGCCGAGAGCGACGGCCTGCACCAGTCCGGCCTGATCCTGCTCGGCCTCTTGCTGTTCGTGCTGACGTTCTTCGTGCTGGCCGCAGCGCGGCTGATGCTGATGCGGCTGGACAAGAAGGCGGGGAAGTAACGTCATGGCGCTCAATCCGATCTATTCGCGTCGTCGCCGCAAGGATATCGTCATCCGCGGGCTCTGCTTCGCCGCGGCCGCCTTCGGCGTCACCTGGCTCGCGCTGATCCTGGTCACGCTGCTCTTCAACGGCCTGGCCGGCCTCAATCTTCAGATCTTCGTCGCGGATACGCCGCCGCCCGGTTCGACCGAAGGCGGCCTGCGCAACGCGATCGTCGGTTCGATCATCATGACGTTGATCGGCGTCGGCATCGGCGCGCCGCTCGGCCTGTTCGCCGGCACCTACCTTGCCGAATACGGCCGCAACGACAAGCTGACCTCGGTGATCCGCTTCATCAACGACATCCTGCTCTCGGCGCCCTCGATCATCATCGGCCTGTTCATCTATGGCGCGGTGGTGGTGCCGATGCGTGGCTTCTCCGCGATCGCGGGCGCGCTCGCGCTCGCCGTCATCGTGATCCCGGTCGTGCTGCGCACCACCGAGGACATGCTGCTGCTGGTGCCGAATCCCCTGCGCGAGGCGGCCTCGGCGCTCGGCCTGCCGCGCTCGCTGGTGATCAAGCGTATCGCCTATCGTGCGGCCCGGTCGGGCCTCATCACCGGCGTGCTGCTCGCCACCGCCCGCGTCGCCGGCGAGACCGCGCCGCTGCTCTTCACCGCGCTGTCGAACCAGTTCTTCAGCCTCGGCCTGAACAAGACGATGGCCAACCTGCCGGTTACCATCAACAACTTCGTCCAGAGCCCCTATGCCTATTGGAAGCAGCTCGCCTGGAGCGGCGCGCTGCTGATCACGCTCACCGTGCTTGCCCTGAACATTGGCGCGCGCATCCTCGGCGCCGAGAGGACTGCAAAATGACCGACCTGTCCGTATCCATGAGTTCCAACGCTCATCTGGCCTCGCAGCCGCTGCCGGAAGCCCCGGCCAAGGTGACGGTGCGCAATCTCAATTTCTATTACGGCGAGCACCACGCGCTGAAGAACATCAACCTGACGCTGGGCGCCAACCGCGTCACGGCGTTCATCGGCCCGTCGGGCTGCGGCAAGTCGACCCTGCTGCGCATCTTCAACCGGATGTACGACCTCTATCCGGGCCAGCGCGCCACCGGCCAGCTCATGCTGGACCAGACCAACGTCCTCGACCCCAGGCTCGACCTCAATCTGCTGCGCGCCCGGGTCGGCATGGTGTTCCAGAAGCCGACGCCGTTCCCGATGACGATCTACGAGAACATCGCCTTCGGCATCCGCCTCTACGAGAAGATCTCGAAGTCCGAGATGGACGACCGCGTCGAGAAGGCACTGCGCGGCGGCGCGCTGTGGAACGAGGTCAAGGACAAGCTCAACGCCTCCGGCCTGTCGCTCTCCGGCGGCCAGCAGCAGCGCCTGTGCATCGCCCGCACCGTCGCGGTGCGTCCTGAAGTGATTTTGTTCGACGAGCCCTGCTCGGCGCTCGATCCGATCTCGACCGCCAAGGTCGAGGAGCTGATCCAGGAACTGTCCGAGAACTACACGATCGCGATCGTCACCCACAACATGCAGCAGGCGGCGCGCGTCTCCGACAAGACCGCCTTCATGTATCTCGGCGAGCTGATCGAGTTCGACGACACCAGCAAGATCTTCACGTCGCCGAGCGACCGGCGCACGCAGGATTACATCACCGGCCGGTTCGGCTGAGGAGACGCGACATGGGTACTGAACATACCGCAAAGGCTTTCGACACCGACCTCCAGGAGCTCACCCGCCTGGTCGCCGAGATGGGCGGCATCGCCGAGCGCATGATCGTCGATTCCGTCGACGCGCTGATCCGCCGCGACGTCGCGCTCGGCCAGCGCGTCGTCACCATCGACGCCGAGCTCGACGCGCTGCAGAAGCGCATCGAGGAACGCGCGGTGCTCACCATCGCCCGCCGGCAGCCGATGGCGGTGGATCTGCGCGAGATCGTCGGCGCCATGCGCGTTGCGACCGACCTCGAGCGCATCGGCGACCTCGCCAAGAACATGGGCAAGCGCGTCGCCGCGCTGGAGACCGACTTCCATCCGCTGAAGCTGTTCCGCGGCCTGGAGCACATGACCGACCTCGTGCAGCAGCAGGTCAAGTCGGTGCTGGATGCCTATGCCGCGCATGACCTGCCGGCGGCGATGGCGGTGTGGAAGGGCGACGAGGAGGTCGACGCGATCTGCACCTCGCTGTTCCGCGAGCTCCTCACCTACATGATGGAGGATCCGCGCAACATCTCGTTCTGCATCCATCTGATGTTCTGCGCCAAGAACATCGAGCGGATCGGCGACCACGCCACCAACATCGCCGAGACCGTGTTCTACATGATCGAGGGCCAGGCGATCACCGACAAGCGGCCGAAGGGCGACATGACCACCTTCGCCACGACGGTCCCGAATACCTGAAGACTTGAAGGAGCGACGACCCGATGGGCGCACGCATTATGGTGGTTGAGGACGAGGAAGCTCTCACCGAGCTGCTTCGCTACAACCTCGAAGGCGACGGCTATGACGTCGAGACGGTCATGCGCGGCGACGACGCCGACACCCGCCTCAAGGAGCACATCCCGGACCTGATCGTGCTCGACTGGATGCTGCCGGGCCTGTCGGGCATCGAGCTGTGCCGCCGCCTGCGCACCCGGCCCGACACCAAGCAGCTCCCGATCATCATGCTCACCGCGCGCGGCGAGGAGAGCGAGCGGGTGCGGGGGCTTGCGACCGGCGCCGACGACTACATCGTCAAGCCGTTCTCGGTGCCGGAGCTTCTGGCGCGCGTGAAGGGCCTGCTGCGGCGCGCCAGTCCTGAGCGGCTCGCGACAGTGCTGGCCTATGGCGACATCGAGCTCGACCGCGACAAGCGCCGCGTGGCGCGCTCGGGCCGGCCGATCGATCTCGGCCCGACCGAATATCGCCTGCTGGAGTTCTTCCTGGAGCATCCCGGCCGCGTGTTCTCGCGCGAGCAGCTGCTCGACAGCGTCTGGGGTCGCGACATCTACATCGATGAGCGCACTGTCGACGTCCATATCGGCCGCTTGCGCAAGCTGCTCAATCTCGGCCGCGAGCAGGACCCGATCCGCACCGTCCGCGGCGCCGGCTACGCGCTCGACGACCGCTTCGCGAAGGCGGAGCAGACGTAAGGTTTGCTGGCGTTGGCTTTGGCGGGCCGCCGCCGCATTCTCCGGCGTCGTCCCTGCGAAAGCAGGGACCCATAACCACAGGCAGTGGTTTGGCGAAGACCCGGAGTGACCATCTCGCGCGACAACTGCGCCTTGTGGTTATGGATCCCCGCGTTCGCGGGGATGACACCGAGTTGGTGGAGCCGTCATCGTGTGACGGCTGCAGTCTTGACGATCAGAGAATTCCGCGAACTCAGCGCGGACCCGGCTTCGCCGGCGCGCGCCGGCGATCCGCCGCCGGCTGATACGCCACGCGCGAGTGCTGGGCGCAGTAGGGCAGGCCGGACAGTGCCTTGCCGCCGCAGAAGAAGAAATCCGGGCTCGAGGGATCGCCGACCGGCCAGTGGCAGGTCGCCTCGTTGAGCTCGAGCAGCGACAGCCGCTGGCCCATCGGCACCACGTTGTCGTAGGTGACGGGTTCGGCCTCCACCTCGACCTCGAAGGCCTGCGCCAGCGCGGTGTTGCCGCGCGCGATGGGGCGGGTCACCCGCATCATGTGCTGCGCGGGACGCGCCTTGCGCGGCCGGGGCGCTGCCGATGAAGGGCTCTTGGCGCGGCCGGACAGACCCAGCCTGTGCACTTTGCCGATCACGGCATTGCGGGTCACATTGCCGAGCTCAGCTGCGATCTGGCTGGCCGAAAGTCCGGCCTCCCAGAGCTTTTTCAGCTGCTCGACGCGATCGTCGGACCAGGTCAAAACCGTCATTGCACCCTTTCCCTCGCTACGCGCCAGCCATCCTGGGGCCTCGCAGCGATTGCCTAAGCCTTCAAAAACCCGTGCCGTCAGAATCCCTTAAGGCTCGCCGGGCGCGTGACTGACGCCCGAACGTTTACGCCGGTACAAGAGGACTCTTGGGATCAGAACCGCTGCACGAGATGTCGTATCTGACAATCCAAACGCTACAATATGGCGTGACTCCCGCGCAAGAGTCCGCCGACTCGCTTCCACATGTTCCGTGGTGAAAACCCGCAAAATCGGCACCGCAAGACTACGGATTCAGCGTTTCCTGAGGCTTTCCGGGCGGCATTGACACCCGTCTTGCCAAGCATAAGATAGTCCCGCGTGCCGCCCTTAAAAGGCGGCACGTTTCGTTTTCCGGGCCGGTCGATGGTGCGTTGCGCAATGCACGCGTCACACCGTCCGCAACATTCAAGTGACATCATGACTAACAGCGCAGCGCCGCATTTGCTCCCCGTTTTCGCCAGAGCCGACCTCGGCTTCGAGCGCGGCGAAGGCTGCTGGCTGATCGCGACCAATGGCGATCGCTATCTCGATTTCACCTCGGGCGTAGCTGTGAATGCGCTCGGCCATTGCCACCCGCATCTGGTCAAGGCGCTGCAGGAGCAGGCGACGAAGCTCTGGCACATGTCGAACCTGTTCCAGAGCCCGGACGGCGAGAAGCTCGCGAGCCGGCTTTGCAACGAAAGCTTTGCCGACTTCGTGTTCTTCTGCAATTCGGGCGCCGAAGCGCTGGAAGGTGTGATCAAGCTGGTCCGCCATCATCACTTCTCCAAGGGGCATCCGGAACGTTATCGCATCATCACCTTCGAAGGCGCCTTCCACGGCCGCACGCTGGCAACGCTGGCCGCGACCGGCTCTGCAAAATATCTCGAAGGCTTCGGCTCGCCCATGGAAGGCTTCGACCAGGTGCCGCATGGCGATATCGAGGCCGTCAAGAAGGCGATCGGCCCGCACACCGCCGGCATCCTGATCGAGCCGATCCAGGGCGAGGGCGGCGTGCGCTCGGCAACGCCGACCTTCCTCAAGGCGTTGCGCCAGCTTTGCGACGAGAAGGGCCTGCTGCTCGCCTTCGACGAGGTGCAGACCGGCATGGGCCGCAGCGGCGATCTGTTCGCCTATCGGCGCACCGGCGTCACGCCTGACGTGATGTCGCTGGCAAAGGCGCTCGGCGGCGGCTTCCCGATCGGCGCAGTGCTGGCGACCGCGGATGCGGCAGCCGGCATGGGGCCCGGCTCGCACGGCTCGACCTTCGGCGGCAATCCGCTGGCGATCTCCGCGGCCAATGCGGTGCTCGACGTCATGCTCCAGCCCGGCTTCTTCGACCACGTGCAGAAGATGTCGCTGCTGCTGAAGCAGAAGCTCGCCGCCGTGATCGACCGTCATGGCGATGTCGTCAGCGAAGTGCGCGGCGAGGGCCTTCTGATCGGCATCAAGGCCGTGGTGCCCTCCGGCGATCTCGTCGCGGCGCTGCGCAACGAGAAACTGCTCACGGTCGGGGCCGGCGACAATGTCGTGCGTTTCCTGCCACCGCTGATCGTGACCGAAGCCGAGATCGAGGACAGCGTCGGGCGGTTAGAGCGCGCCTGCGCCGCGATCTCGTCCAGCCAGACCAAGCGGGCGGCAAGCTGATGAGCAAGTCCCCGAAGCACTTCCTCGATATCAACGAGCTGCCGCTGTCGGAGCTCAAGACCATGCTCGCGGCGTCCTCCGCCATGAAGGCGAAGCAGAAGGCGCAGCAGCCGGTGCGGCCGCTCGAAGGCAAGACGCTGGCGATGATCTTCGAGCGCCCGTCGACCCGGACACGCGTGTCGTTCGACGTCGCGATGCGTCAGCTCGGCGGCGAGCCCATCATGCTCACCGGTGCCGAGATGCAGCTCGGCCGCGGTGAGACCATCGCCGACACCGCGCGCGTGCTGTCGCGCTATGTCGACGCCATCATGATCCGTATCCTCAACCATGACGCGCTGCTGGAGCTTGCGGCCAACGCGACGGTGCCCGTCATCAACGGCCTGACGCGGCGCTCGCACCCCTGCCAGGTGATGGCCGATCTCATGACCTATGAGGAGCATCGCGGCCCGATCGAGGGCAAGACGGTGGCCTGGACCGGCGACGACAACAACGTGCTGGCGTCCTGGGCTCACGCCGCCGAGCGCTTCAAGTTCCAGCTCAATGTCGCAACGCCGCCGGAGCTCGCGCCGAAAAAAGTGATGCGCGACTTCATCAAGGCGACCGGCGCGCCGATCATGCTCGGCACCGATCCGGAAGCCGCCGTGCGCGGCGCCGACTGTGTCGTCACCGACACCTGGGTGTCGATGGGCGACAAGGAAGGCGAGCACCGCCACAACGTGCTCAAGCCCTTTCAGGTCAACGGCAAGCTGATGTCGCTGGCCAAGCCCGATGCGCTGTTCATGCACTGCCTGCCCGCCCATCGCGGCGAGGAGGTCACCGACGACGTGATCGACGGTCCGCAATCGGTCGTGTTCGACGAGGCCGAAAACCGCCTGCACGCGCAGAAGGGCATCCTGGCCTGGTGCTTCGATGCGGTGAAGTAACGGCGCTGCAAGCCCGACGGCCGCCTCACACACAACTATCGTCCCTGCGAACGCAGGGACCCATACCGCGGAATCTCTCTTGTGGCGGGCTGGCGGAGGCGAGCGGTCTTCGCCAAACCGCATCCTGTGGTTATGGGCCCCGGAGCTGCGCTTACGCTTGTCGGGGACGACATCGAATTTGCCGCAACGTTGTGCAACCTTATCGCCCCCGAACCCACCATCCCGCGCCCCTTCCATTTCCCACCGACCGACCCCAGATAACGACCCATGGTTTCCCAATCCCCTCAGATGAAAGCCGGCCCCGAAGGCCCGGTTCGCGCGCCATCAGCGGTTCCGATCGATGACGCCGTGTTGCCCTACGAGGTCGACGCGCTCGACGTGCGCGGGCGCCTGGTGCGGCTTGGCCCGGCGCTCGACGAGATCCTGACCAAGCACGATTACCCCGCGCCGGTCGGCAAGCTGCTCGGCGAGGCCATCGTGCTGACGACGCTGCTCGGCTCGGCGCTGAAATTCGAGGGGCGCTTCATCCTGCAGGCCCAGACCGACGGCCCGGTGTCGTTCCTGGTCGTAGACTACATGGCGCCGGATCGCCTGCGGGCCTATGCGCGCTTCGATGCCGCGCGTCTCGGCGATACCAAAGATTCCGGCACGCTGCTCGGCCGCGGCCATCTCGCCATGACCATCGACCAGGGCCCCGACATGAGTCGCTACCAGGGTCTGGTCGCGCTCGACGGCGGCAGCCTCGAAGACGCCGCCCACGAATATTTCCTGCGCTCCGAGCAGATCCCGACGCGCGTGCGCCTCGCGGTTGGCGAGGAGTGGCGCTCCAACGACGGCGGCAAGCATCGCTGGCGCGCCGGCGGCATGCTGATGCAGTTTCTGCCCAAGGCGGCGGAGCGCGCGCGGCAGGCTGATCTGCATCCCGGCGATGCCCCTGATGGCGTCGAGGTGCACAGCGTCGCGGAGGACGATGCCTGGGTCGAGGCGCGTTCGCTGATCGAGACCGTCGAGGACGTCGAGCTGATTGATCCCGAGCTCTCCGGCGAGCGGCTGCTGTTCCGCCTGTTTCACGAGCGCGGCGTGCGCGTGTTCAATCCGATGGTCCTCAAGGCGCAATGCTCCTGCTCGCGCGATGCGGTCGCCGCGATGCTGAAGAGCTTCTCGCCCGACGACCGCGCCGCCATGGTCAAGGACGACAAGGTCGTCGTCACCTGCGAGTTCTGCAGCTCGGTGTATGATTTCACGCCGGACGAGGCGGGCGTCGAAGGCGCGTAGCGAGCTCTCGTAGGGTGGGCAAAGGCGCACTTGCGCCGTGCCCACGAGCTCTCGACGGCGGCGAAAGACGTGGGCACGCTTCGCTTTGCCCACCCTACGGCGCCTGCCCTGTGTCGCGCTCTGTCAATCCGCTTCGCTAAAAATATTCCACTTTACCGAAATTCGGTTTCGGCGTATGTGTTGCCCATCCCGGCTCACCCAAGAGGGGCGACTATGTGGTCGTCACTGTCGCGAGCCGGGCTTGCGGTGGACGCGGCAGCGTCGGCACGAGAGGTGCGGGCAGGGCGGGTAGTCCCTGTGAGCCCG